>RXJK01000129.1:2570-6227 GCA_003963125.1 Hyphomicrobiales bacterium | reverse complement strand
TGGCCGGGTCGAAGTAGCGGGGCGAGTGCGAGGAGCGGGTGCAGAAGATCCTCAAGGAGATCACCGAGGAGAAGGACAGTCTGATCCTGTTCATCGACGAGATCCATACCATCGTCGGCGCCGGCCAGGGCGGCGGCGAAGGCGGTCTCGACATCGCCAACACCTTCAAGCCGGCGCTGGCGCGGGGCGAGCTGAACCTGATCGGTGCAACGACGCTCAACGAGTACCAGAAATATATCGAGAAGGACGCAGCACTCGAACGCCGCTTCCAGCCGGTCTATGTCGAGGAACCCACGGTCGCTCAGGTCATCATGATCCTGCGGGGTCTGCGCGACACGCTGGAGGCGCACCACAAGGTGACGATCACCGACGAGGCCATCGTCGCGGCGGCCGAGCTTTCGGACCGCTACATCACTGGCCGCTTCATGCCTGACAAAGCGATCGACCTGATCGATCAGGCCGCCGCACGTGTGAAGATCAGCGCCACAGCGCGCCCCGTGGACGTCCAGGAGCTAGAGGCCGAGGTCGCGCAGATCAAGCGCGAGCAGGACTATGCCGCAGCCCGCAAGCAATTCGACCGGGCAGCGGAATTGAAGAAGGAACTCGAACAGAAGCAGAAGGAACTGGACGAGCTTCTGGAGATTTGGAAGCGCGACCAGGCCTCCGCCACCGCCGAGGTGCGCGCCGATCATGTCGCGCAGATCGTCTCCAAGATCACCGGTGTTCCGGTCACGGAGCTGACCGCCGAGGAGAAGGACAAGCTCCTGAAGCTCGAGGAGAAGCTGCACAAGCGCGTCATCGGCCAGGAAGAGGCCATCCGCGCCGTGGCGGATGCGGTGCGCCTGGCGCGCGCAGGACTGCGCGAGGGACGCGGCCCGACCGCGACATTCCTCTTCCTCGGGCCGACCGGGGTTGGCAAGACGGAACTGGCCAAGACGCTCGCCGAAGTAATCTTCGGCGATCAGGACGCAATCATCCGCATCGACATGTCCGAGTATGGCGAGCGCCACTCGGTCGCCCGGCTGGTGGGCGCGCCTCCCGGCTACGTCGGATACGACGAAGGCGGGCAACTGACCGAGAAGGTGCGCCGTCGGCCCTACTCGGTCGTGCTGCTCGACGAGATCGAGAAGGCGCACCCGGATGTCTACAACATTCTGTTGCAGGTGTTCGACGACGGTCGGCTGACCGACGGCAAGGGGCGCGTGGTGGACTTCACCAACACCATCATCATCGCCACGTCGAACCTCGGTTCGGACATCATCCAGCGCAACCTCAAGAAGCGCGGCACCAAGGAGTTCGACGAGGCCAAGCAGAAATCCGAACTGATGGAGGTGTTGCGCGGTCATTTCCGGCCAGAGTTCATCAACCGGATAGACGAGATCATCGTCTTTCATTCGCTGAATCAGTCGGAGATCCGCCAGATCGTCGAGTTGCAGCTCAACCGGGTGAAGCGGACCGCCCTTACCCAGGGCGTCGAACTCGAACTCGATGTGAGCGTCGTGGATCACTTTGGCGCGGTCGGCTTCCGTCCCGAATTCGGTGCCCGCGAGCTACGCCGGCTGATCCGGTCGGAGCTGGAGACCGAGTTGGCTCGCGAACTGCTCTCGGGGCGGATCGAGGATGGCGACAAGGTCCGCGTCGCCTGGTCAGCGGACGAACAGAAGGTCGTGTTCGAAAAGATCGCAAGGGACACCGGTGACGACAGCCCGGACGATCCGGCCCAAGCCGGGATCGGCGAGTCCAGCGCAGTTGCCGAAAACAAGGCGGGCGCTCCGACGCCCAGCGGTGGGGATGAGGTGCAGTCCAAGGACGACAAGTCCGCCGAGTGACAGCGCAAAAGACTGGCCCGGCGGGATATCGGTCGCGCCGGACCATCTCTTCGGAGAGTTATAGGAAGGTCCAAGGCATGAATGTCATTAGATCATTCCGCAATCTCGACCGGCACGGCCAACAGCGCGCGCCTGAGGTCATCGAGGAAGAGGTGCGGCAACTTGAACCGCACCTTGCGCGCTTTCGCGAGGATCTGGTCCGGCTCGAAGTCGTTGCCTCGCAGACGAGGGGCAAGAAGCGCATCAAAGTCAGCCTGCGCCTGCAACTGCCGTCGGGCGTGATCGTGGCGCGGGAAGAGGGATTCGAGATCGAGCCTGTCCTGCGCAAGGCCTTTGCCGACCTGCGCCACCAGGTCGATCGGCATGTGGCGCGCCTCAAGCACGAGCCTGAATACAAGCGTCCCGCCCGCCGGCGCCGGATCGGCGCCCCGCTGCCGCCCGCGCGGGATGCGGCGGAAGCGGACCGGCGCCAGCTCTTCTTTGACCTGATCGAGGATCATCTCGATACGGTCTACGATACCGTCAGGCGCGAGTTGAACTATCTCGAGTGTAGCGGGTCTGTGCCGGCTGGCTACCTGAGCGTTCGCGATATCGTCGATGCGACGATCCTCAAGGGGCTGGCCCGCTTCGAGGATCGGCCTTCGGAGTTTTCCGTCGGCGACTGGCTGAAACGGCTGGCTTTTGAGACCATCGAGGAAGAATCCCGCGCCGCCCGCCGCGCCGTGCCTGAGGATGCCGCCTCCATCGAGGCGGAACCCGAGGCCCCGGCGGAGGATCCGACCGAGGCGGATCAGGCGATGCTCGAGTTCTACCAGCCCGACGAAGTGCTGATGCTGGAGGACCTCATCGCCGACGACGGCGGCACAGACCCCGAGACCGAAGTGGATCGTCATAAGATCGCCATGGCACTGCACCGGGCTATCGCAGATCTTGCTCCGGTCGAGCGCCGCGTCCTGTATCGGATGTACCTGGAAGACGCCACGATCGCGGAGACGGCAGACCTTTTCGGCCTGACCGAGACAGAGGTCGCCGAGATCGCAGAAAATGCGGGCGCGACACTACGCGCGAGGCTTGCCGAAGCCGGGTTGGTCAGAGATCCATCAGGCCGCGCGCCCATCCAACGGGAAATCGCTCACACGCAGCGTTTGCCTCAGCCGATCGAGGATCGCCGCCGCTTGGCCGCCGCCCTAACCGGCGAGGAGGCCGGCTCCGACACCTGACATGAAACTGAATAGGAGATCGACCAATGACCACAGCCTCTGAAAACCCGACCGACAAGATGCAGGACATGCTGTGCAGCCTGTCCCGGAATTGGTGGGCATTCGTGTTACGCGGCGTGCTCGCACTGATCATCGCAGTGCTAGCCTTCGTCATGCCTGCGCAATCGCTTCTGGCGCTCACGCTGGTCTTCGGCGCGTTCGCCTTTGCCGACGGCGTGTTCGGCCTCGTCGCCGCGATACATAACATCCGCAAGGGCGAACGCTGGGGCTGGCTGATGTTCAGCGGCATTCTGGGCATCGCCACGGGCGTCGTCGTGGTTGTCTCGCCTTTTGTCGCGACGCTTGTGCTTGCGACATTCCTTTGGGCCAGTATTGCCTTCTGGTCCGTGTTCTCGGGTGCCCTCGAGATCGCGGCAGCGATCCGCCTGCGAAAGGAAATCAACGGCGAAATCTGGCTGATCCTAAGCGGCCTTCTCTCGGTCGTTCTCGGTGTCGTCGTGACCTGGATGCTGCTGACGCGCCCGGTCGAAAGCTTCCTCGCGCTCGGCTGGCTGATCGGCTTCTACGCCGCGGTCTTCGGGGTGATGATGATCCTCCTCGGGCTACGG
>RXJK01000129.1:0-2489 GCA_003963125.1 Hyphomicrobiales bacterium | reverse complement strand
ATGACTGGCGACTTGCCGGCGAGGAGCACGATTTCACCCGATGGGACGAAACGATCTTCGACCGTTGCCTGAGCACCGGCTTCAATCCGTTCGGCAGCGGTCCGACGCCAATCTTCCCGCGGCACCGGGACGCAGAGGCGCCGGACGCCGATGCAAAGCCGTGCATGCCACCTGACACCGAATATGCGAGGTGCTGATGTCAACCGCCTACCTAACTTGGCATTTGCTGCTGCGGCCGCTGCCTTGGGCATCGGCATCGTTTTCGTTTTTCGTTCGATGTATCTTGCCGAAGACATACTGCCTTTCGCGCAGGAGATGACGCTCATCTTCCTCGGCGCTGTCGTGACGATCATTCTGACCGCGGCGCTTCTCAATCGCCAGACCGATCTCGAGCTTCGCAAGGAAGGAAGGGTCATCATCCTCCAGCAGCAATGCGACATTTACATGGCCTGCATCGAGAAGGTCGCAGAGATCGTGGAAACCGCAAGGCACGATGCGAAGCTGATCGATGAACTGCGTGTTCTCAGCCACAAGCTGGCTGTGGTCGCGAGTGCAGGGGTCGTGTCCAGCTTCGAGCAGGTACTGGAGAGCTTGCAGTCCGGTTTTACTAACGGCACGCTCTCGGACGGGGACGGAGAGGGCGTGATGAATGCCGTCGCCGATCTCACGATAGCGATGCGGTCGGACGTCCTGCACGCTGCTGCCTTTCCTTCGCAGAACACCGAACGCGCCGTTCGCCTGAATTCGAGGCGAATGGAAAAACTCGACGATCTCGAACGTCACCTTCTCGTATCCACCGGCACCCGGGAGAACTGATATGCGCGGCCATAATCGCCCACCATTCCCGCCGAAAATTCCCGGAACCGATCTGCCATCCTGGGACGTGCCGACGGCAATCATCTACCGTCCTGCCCGTTCCGCGATGACATCGGCGCCTCGGCCCAACTACTGGGTCCTCGAGTTCGAGCCGTCCCGGCCGCCGCAGATCGAGCCGCTGATGGGATACACGTCCAGCGGCGATCCCTATCGTCCGATCCGGCTGAAGTTTCCGGATCGCGACAGCGCCGTGGACTTCGCAGAGCGGCAGGACTGGCATTATGTCGTGCGCGAGGACGCTGGGGGAGCCCGGATGGCGAACCCTTGGGCGGGTGAGACGCGCCACCGGTTGCACAGGGGCGTCGATGCCCCGGGAGCCTTCCGGGTCCCGTTCCGCCCCGATCGCCGCCTCTCAAGAGGCGTCCAGCATGAGAGCACGGCCGACCCGTCTACCAGCGACAGGGAGAGTTTCGATCCGGTCCTCGAAGCCTCGCTTGAATCCTTCCCCGCCTCTGATCCTCCGGCGTGGACGGGTGTGACAATTGCAAGAAAGACGACGTGATGACGGCCAGCTGCATGCGCTCGGGGAAATGAGATGTTTCCATGGGCCGATACCGTTGCTCGCAGATACCCCCGTGGCCGTCTGGTCAGTCGTCGGGATCAGCCTTCTCGCTTTCCTCTACCAGAGCGGCCTGCCGCCGCGTGCGTTCAACCGGTTCCTGTTCGACTTCGCGCTGGTGCCGTCGCGCGTCTTCGGTCAGCTCCGCCTCGTCGCCCCGTCCGACTGGACCCCGTTCCTGACCAACATCTTCCTGCACGGGGGCTGGCTGCATCTCATCTTGAACATGTGGACGCTCTGGTCTTCGGCCCCGCCGTCGAAGATCGGCTAGGGCCGGTGCGGTTCGCACCGTTCTATCTGTTCTGCGGCCTGGCCGCTGGGCTGGCGCATGCCCTCGCCAACCCCGACTCGGTCGTGCCTGCCCTCGGAGCATCAGGCGCGATCGCGGGAGTGATCGGGTGCTATGCGCGGATGTTTCCGGCGGCGCGGCTGGTCGTGATCGTGCCGATCCTGGTCATCCCGTTGTTCTTTGAGATCAGCGCGCTGGTGTTCGCGATGATCTGGTTCGTCATGCAGCTCATCCCCGGTCTGATGTCGCAGCTCGTCACCGACGCGCTCGTCATGGCGATCTGGCGCCGTGGCAAGCCCGATGCTCTTCTGCATCACTCCGACCATGGCAGCCAATATGCCAGCGAGCAGTTCCAGAAGCTGATGGCCGACAATGGCGTCGCTTGCTCGATGAGCCGATCCGGCAACGTCTGGGACAATGCCGCCATGGAGAGCTTCTTCTCGTCGCTTAAGACCGAGCGGATCAGGGGCAAGGTCTACCGGACACGCAACGAGGCCCGGACCGACGTGTTCGACTACATCGAGAGGTTCTACAACGCCGTCCGCAGGCACTCGACCATCGGCTACGTCAGCTCAATGGAGTTCGAGCGGAGGGTGGGGTTAGCTTAACTGCGCGTCCACAAAACCGGCAGCAGGCCAAGGCTGCTCGTGCTGGTCTGCAGGTCGCGCTCGGCCAAAGCGTCACGCAGTTCGCGCAGAAAGATCGCTGGCCGCGCCTCGTAGATCGTCAGGATCAGGTCGGCCTGCGCCTCGATCCGGTGCGAGG
>RXJK01000124.1:52510-59550 GCA_003963125.1 Hyphomicrobiales bacterium | reverse complement strand
TCGCAACGGCGAAGATGTTGGGATCGAAGATGATGTCCTCGGGCGGGAATCCCACTTTCTCGGTCAGCAGCTTGTAGGCGCGCTCGCAGATCGAGACCTTGCGCTCCTTGGTGTCGGCCTGGCCCACCTCGTCGAAGGCCATCACCACAACGGCCGCGCCGTAGCGCAGCACCTTGCGGGCCTGCTCCAGGAACGGGCCTTCGCCTTCCTTCATGGAGATCGAGTTGACGATCGCCTTCCCCTGCACGCACTTGAGGCCCGCCTCGATGACGCTCCACTTGGAGCTGTCGATCATGACGGGTACGCGGGCGATGTCGGGCTCGGAGGCGATGAGGTTGAGGAAGGTCGCCATGGCCTTCTCGCTGTCGAGCAGGCCCTCGTCCATGTTGACGTCGATGACCTGGGCGCCGGCCTCGACCTGGCTGCGCGCGACGGCAAGAGCGGCGGTGTAATCGCCCGCCTCGATCAGCTTGCGGAACTTGGCCGAGCCGGTGACGTTCGTGCGCTCACCGATGTTGATGAAGGCCGCTGCCGCGTTGGTGGTGGTCATCTCATTCTCTCCGACTAGGCGCGGCGTTCGGACTTGTCTATTTCCCTTCTCCCCCCGGGGAGAAGGTGCCCCGAAGGGGCGGATGAGGGGGCGTCATTTTGCTGTGCCATGGCGGTGTTGTCGGCGCGCCCCCTCACCCTGGCCCTCTCCCCAAGGGGAGAGGGGACGGGCGCGGAGTTCTGCGCGGCATGACTTCTCGCAACGCGTTCCGCTGGCACGGTAGCGATCATCCCTGAACGAAGGGTTCGAGGCCGGAGAGGCGCATGCGGCGCTCGATCGTAGGCAGCGCGCGCGGCTTGAAGTGCGAGACTTCCTGCCGGATCGCCGCAATGTGCTCGGGCGTCGAGCCGCAGCAGCCACCGACGATGTTGACGAGGCCGTCGCGGGCCCAGTCGTGCAGGTGGCAAGCCATCTCGTGCGGGCCTTCGTCGTATTCGCCCATGGCATTGGGCAAGCCCGCATTCGGATAGGCGAGCACGAGGCAATCCGCCACGTTCGCGATCTCGGCGATGTAGGGCCGCATCAGCTCGGCGCCGAGCGCGCAGTTGAGGCCGACGGCGAAGGGCTTCAGGTGCTTGATCGAGAAGTAGAAGGCTTCCGGCGTCTGACCCGACAAGGTGCGGCCGGAGCGATCCGTGATGGTGCCCGAGATCATCAGCGGCAGCTCGATACCCTTCTCGTCGTAGACCTGCAGAACCGCATAGCCGGCGGCCTTGGCATTGAGCGTGTCGAAAACGGTTTCGATCAGCAGCATGTCGACGCCGCCGTCAATGAGCCCGCGGGCCTGCTCGGCGTAGGCCGATACGAGCTCGTCGAAGCTGACGTTGCGGAAGCCGGGGTTGTTGACGTCCGGCGAGATGGATGCCGTGCGATTGGTCGGGCCCATGGCGCCGGCCACGACCTTAGGCTGGCCCGGATGGCGCAGCATGGAGGCATCGGCCGCATCCCGCGCGAGCTTCGCGGCGACAAGGTTCATCTCGTAGGACAGATCCTCCATGCCGTAATCGGCCATGGAGATGCGCTGCGCGTTGAAGGTGTTGGTGGAGACGATATCGGAGCCCGCCTCGAAGTAGGCCTCGTGGATGCCGCGGATGATCTCGGGCTGGGTCAGCACGAGAAGATCATTGTTGCCCTTCACGGGCTTGGTGAAGTCGGCGAAGCGCGCGCCGCGGTAGGCGGCTTCGTCCAGCTTGTGGCGCTGGATCATGGTGCCCATTGCGCCGTCGACAAGCAGGATCCGCTTCTGCGCCTCGGCCTTGAGCAGCTTGATGCGGTGCGCATGGTTCATGACAGGGCGGCCTCCTTTGCCGCCGGCGCAGGGGACTGCGCGCTCGGGCGCAATCCCAAGAGATGGCAGATGGCGAACGACAGGTCCGCACGGTTCTGCGTGTAGAGATGGAACTGGCGCACGCCTTCGTCCACGAGGCCCATGACCTGCTCGGCGCATACGGCGGCGCCGACGAGCTGGGTCGTCATGGGATCGTCGTCGAGGCCGTCGAAGCGACGGGCGAACCAGGCCGGGAACGTGGCGCCGACCTTGCCGGCGAAGTTGGCGATCTGGCGGAAGTTATGGATGGGCTGGATGCCCGGCAGGATGGGGCACCAGATACCCGCCGCCCGGCAGCGCTCGACGAAGCGCAGGTAGTGCGCGTTGTCGAAGAAGAACTGCGTGATGATGCGCGTGGCGCCCGCGTCGACCTTCGCCTTGAGATGCTCGATGTCGGCTGCGAGCGACGCGCTCTCGGGATGCATCTCGGGATAGCCGCCGACGGAGATGTCGAAGGCGCCGATGCGGCGGATGCCGGCGATCAATTCCATCGTGGTCGCGTAGCCATCGGGATGAGGCGTGTAGCGCGTGCCGGCGCCTGCCGGCGGGTCGCCGCGCAGCGCCACGATGTGGCGCACGCCAGCGTTCCAATAGCCGCGCACGACTTCGTCCACCTCGGCGCGGCTGGCACCGACGCAGGTGAGGTGGGCCGCGGGTGCGAGCCGCGTCTCGCGGACGATGCGCGACACGGTGGAATGGGTGCGCTCACGCGTCGTGCCGCCGGCGCCGTAGGTCACAGATACGAAGCGTGGCGACAAGGGCGCAAGGCGTTCGATGGACGCCCACAGCACGGCCTCCATCTTCTCCGTCTTGGGCGGGAAGAACTCGAAGGAGACGCTGATGTCGCCGTCGCCGAGCAGGCGGCTGCGGCGGACCTGGCCGGATTCGCTCACGTCACATGCTCCAAGTTGCGGGCTTCGGGAAGGGCGCGGGGCTTGCTGCTTTCGCCGGGGCGCCCGGCGACCCAGACGGACACGGTCAGCTTCTCTTCGGCGTTGCGCGTATCGGGGGCGAGGTTGCGGGCCTCGATCAGCTTGAGGCCGCAGTCGGCGAGCCACTGCTGCATCTGGGCGTCGGCGAAGCCCAAGCGCTCATGCGCAAACTGATCGCGCAGGAAATCGAGGCTGTGGGGGGCGAAGTCGACGATCAGCAGCCGGCCGCCCGGGGCCAGCACGCGCGCGGCCTCGCGCATGGCGCGCTGGGGATCGGACAGGAAGTGCAGCACCTGGTGCATGACGACGGCGTCGGCCGTCTGGTCTGCGATGGGCAGGTCGTAGATATCGGCCTGGCGCACCTGGCAGTTGGCGAGGCTCGCCCGCTCGAGCTTGGCGCGGGCATAGGCGAGCATGGCCGGGCTGCGGTCGAGGCCGAGGCCGCGACGGAAGCGGTCGGCAAACAGCTCCAGCATGCGGCCCGTGCCGGTGCCGAGGTCGATCAGGAGATCGAACGGACCTCCGCCCAGCATCCCAGAGACGGCCGCTTCGACTTCGCCTTCGGCCAGATGCAGGGCGCGGATGCGGTCCCACTCGCTGGCGTGCTCGTGAAAGTAGGCCTGGGCCGCGGCCTCGTGCTCCTGGCGCAGGGCCTCCAGGCGCTTGGCGTCGCGGGCGAGCAGGGTATCGTGCGGATCGAGGCCGTCGATGACGTGGCGGGCGAGGATCGCCTCTTCGCCGTCCTGGGCGAGCCTGAAGTACACCCAGCTTCCCTCGGGCGAGCGCTCCACGAGGCCCGCCTCCGCCAGGAGCTTGAGGTGGCGGCTGATGCGAGGCTGGCTCTGGCCCAGGATGCGGGTGAGGTCCTTCACGTTCAGTTCCCGCACGGCGAGCAGGGCAAGCACGCGCAGGCGGGTGGGCTCCGCCACCGCCTTCAACACGCCGACACTGGTTTCGACCGTACGCACCATCGGATCCTCAGTTTGGACGACAAGATATAAAGATATCTTTATGCGTCAAGATCTATCAGCGCGATGTGATCCAATCGTGCGCGTTAAGCGTGCGGAAAGCCTCCTCGTTTACTCTGACGTTTCTTGCATTTCCCCCCGCACGATCTTCATCGGGACTGGTCATGGCTCCGGTCGCACTCGAAATTGTTTCGCCGTCTCAGAGGCTTGAGGCGCTTCCTTTCGAATCCCAGCAGCGGACGTCCTGGATGGGGAGTGCGGTTCGCCTAATGCTGCTGGTCTCGGCGCTGCTGCTCGTGCTCGTCCCCGCCGGCGCATTGATCTTCGGAGCAAGCTCCGCCTCGGCCCGGGTCGCAGCACATCCGGCCGATGCCGCCGTCGCGGGTCTGGGGGTGTTGGTTTTCCTCGCTCTTTTCGGGCTGCCGCTGCACAGGCTGGTGCGAACGCTGGGACTGCGGCGCACCGTGACCCTCGACGCCCATCAGGTGTCGGTGGCGCAGTCTACGCTGTTCAATGCCCAAGCCTGGAGCTTGGCGCTGTCCGAATTCGAGGGCGTTGCCCACGTGGTTCGTACGTCGCTGTCGGGCGCTCGGCACGAGCTTGTGCTGGTGCACCCGGAGCGTGGGCGGCACGTCCTGCTCCTGACCGCAGATACGATGAGCGAAGGCGACGTCGCCCGGGTGGGGCACCTGTTGCGCTTGCCCGTCCTGCCGGCCGAGCGGGTGCTGCTGCCCCGCCGCGCCGCAAGCCCGCGCGCCGTTCCCGAGCCCATCGTGGCCGAGCCACTGGCGCAGGCCGCCTGATCGGTGCCCCGGAATAGCGCTGCAGGTCAGCCGCTTCTCGCTTTGCAGCGGCGTGGACGTCCGTTTTGCCACACTCTCGGCCCGACCGGCCCTTAAGTTCACCTTGAGGGGGGCTCTGGCTTTGACGGGACGCCCCGACCCATGGTCAAAAAGCTGCCCGGGGACGTCGCTCGTACCCGCTGAAGCAGTGTCAATTCGAGGGATCCGGCTTCACATGTTCAGGATGGGGATGTCGCTCGCACTCGCCGTGCCCGGCTGGCGCAGCATTCGTCTTGTCGCCGCTCTCGTGGCCAGCGTTCTGGTGGCCGCGTCCGGCATGCCGCGCCCGGCGCACGCGGCGGACCCCGCCGTCGTCTACATGGCGGGCGTGGGCCGCGAACTGATGGCGGCCGCCCGCTCGCGCTCGCCCAGCATGATGGCGCAGGTGATCCAGAAGCACGGCGACATCGCCTACATCGGCCTCTATGCGCTCGGCGCCTACCGCTCCAAGCTGTCGAGCAACGACAAGCCGGAGTTCTACGCCGGCACCACGCGGTTCATGGCGCGCTATGCGGCCAACGAGGCGCCGAAGTATCCCATCGCCAAGGTCGAGTGGGTGAACGAAAGCGTGCGCGGCGGCTCGGGCATCATGGTCGACAGCACGGTGACGCTGCGCGACGGCTCCACCTACGACGTGCGCTGGCTCGTGTCCAAGGCGGGCGGCAGCTACAAGGTGCGCGACGCCATGGTTTACGGCTTCTGGATGACGCCGTTCCTCAAGAAGATGTTCGAAGACTACGTGTCCGAGAACGGCGGCAACGTGCGCGCCTTGACGGCCGCACTGAACCGGTAGCCGCAGCACTGCGCGAGCTATGCTCGCGCAGTTTCCGGACCCTTCGACAGCATCCGCCGCGCGGGATCGCGCTAGAAGCTTAAGGTCGCGGCGCCGTCCTTGATCAGTTCATGCATCCCGCTGGCGCCGGCGACCACGACGCCGTCGAGCAGATTTTCGCTCGTGTAACCGCGGGACTTGACGCAGGGCGTGCAAGCCCAGATCGTGCCTCCGCGCCGAAGGAAATCGGCAAGCATCGCCGCCAGGGGCTCGAGCGGCTGGACGTGGGTCGTGCTGGCCGCGCCACGCCGCACGATATCGACGCCGGAGCTTGTGAGGAACAGTGATACGCGCAGTCCTGCGGTGATGCCGCCGAGCGCGATCGTCAATCCTGCGGACGAGAGTTCATGATCGATGCCGTGTGTGATCATGACGACGAGATTGCGTTGTTGCGTTTGCATGTATGGGGCTCCTTTGTTCGCAATGCCTGGCGGAAACTAGTGAGCGCGCTGCGAGAAACCCATGACCGGTACGCCGCCGATCTTGTCCGAGACGCCCGAAGCGGCGAATGATCCGTTGTCGGATTTGCTCGCGACCATGCAACTGGCGGGTACCGTGCTGTTCTGCGCCGAGTTCCGCGAGCCGTGGTCGATCGAGACGCCCGAAGCCTGTCAAATCGCGCGCGCGGTGCGCTCGCCGACAGATCATCTGATCCCATTCCACGTGATCGCGAGCGGTGCCTGTGACGTGGCGCTCCCCGACGGGGACCCGGTCGCCATGCGGGCGGGCGATGCCGTCATTCTGCCTTACGGCAGCGTGCATCTGCTCAAAGGAGCGCAACCGTCACCGACGGTACAGATTGACGGGCTCCTTCCGGACCCACCGTGGCAGAATATGCCGGTCCTGAAGCACGGCGGGAACGGGGACACGACGCACATCATTTGCGGTTTCGTGCAGTGCGACGAACTGCTGTTCCATCCGTTGTTGCGACACCTGCCGCCGATGCTGCATGTGCGGCCCGATGAGACACCTGGAGATCAGTGGCTTGCGACAACCATCCGGCACACCGCGACGGAAGCGCTCGCGCCGTCGCCAGGTTCGCGCAGCATGCTGCCGCGGCTCACGGAGTTGATGTTCGTTGCCATCCTGCGCAAATACATGCATGGCCTCTCGCAGAACGAGGTGGGATGGTTCGCTGCGTTCAATGATCCGATCGCCGGAGGCGCGCTGCGGGCCATCCATGCCGCCCCGCTCCACGACTGGACTGTCGAGGCTCTCGCGCGGCAGATCGGCTCTTCGCGGACCGTGCTCGCCGAGCGTTTCAAGCACTATCTCGGCGAACCGCCCATCCGTTACGTGGCGAACTGGCGGTTGCTGCTCGCGGCCCAGAAACTGAAGGCTAGCGCGCTGCCGTTGAAGATGATCGCGGAAGAAGCGGGCTATGAGTCGGAAGCTGCCTTCAATCGGGCCTTCAAGCGTCGCTTCGGGCTGCCACCGGGAGATTGGCGGAGCAGACAGACGCAGACCCTCTGAAGCCAGCGCTCTGTCCTGAAAGATCCGCCGTCAGGGTAGCTGAGCGCTACAGCGTGCGTGCGACCAGTTCCTTCATGATCTCGGTGGTGCCGGCGTAGATGCGGTGGACGCGCGCG
>RXJK01000124.1:22264-52460 GCA_003963125.1 Hyphomicrobiales bacterium | reverse complement strand
GCGCGCGCGATCGGGTATTCCACCATGTAGCCGTTGCCGCCGAAGAACTGCAGGCAGGTGTCGAGCACGCGGCCCTCGAGTTCGGTCGACCACCACTTGGCCATGGCAGCCGTTGGCGCGTCGAGCCCGCCCTGGAGATGCAGTTCAAGGCACTTGTCGAGGAAGGTGCGCGCGATCGTCACCTCGGTCTTCACCTCGGCGAGCTTGAAGCGCGTGTTCTGCATGTCGGCAAGCGTCTTGCCGAACATCTTGCGCTCGCGCGTGTAGTCGATGGTCCACTGCAGCGCGGCTTCCATGGTGGCGCCGGCGGAGATGGCGCTGATCAGGCGTTCCTGCGGCAGCTGCTGCATGAGGTGGACGAAGCCGCCGCCTTCCTGGCCCAAGAGGTTCGTCACCGGCACGCGCACGTCGTCGAAGAAGAGCTGCGCGGTGTCCTGCGCGTTCTGCCCGATCTTCTTGAGGTTCTTGCCCCGGCGGAAGCCGGCACGATCGGCCTCGACCAGCACGAGGCTCACGCCCTTGGCGCCGGCTGCCGTATCCGTCTTCGTCGCGACGATGATGAGATCGGCGAGCCCGCCGTTGGTGATGAAGGTTTTCTGGCCGTTGACGACGAGGTGATTGCCGTCGCGCTTGGCGGTGGTGCGGATGTTCTTGAGGTCGCTGCCGGTGTCGGGCTCGGTCATGGCGATGGCGGTGATGACCTCGCCCTTGGCCATGCGCGGCAGCCACGTCCGCTTCTGCTCCTCGCTGCCGTAGTGGAGGATATAGGGCGCGACGATATCGGAATGCAGGCGAAAGCCCGGGGCCGCGTAGACGCGCTTCGACATCTCCTCGATCATGACGGCCGCGGTGCGGAAGTCGGTGCCGCCGCCGCCGTATTCCGCCGGGATGTTGGTGAGCAGCAGGCCTTCCTCGCCCGCCTTGCGCCAAACCTCGCGCGTGGCGTGGCCCTGCTTCTCCCAGCTCTCGTAGTGGGGTGCGATCTCGCGGTCGATGAAGGCGTTGAAGCTGCGCCGAAAGAGCTCGTGCTCCTCGTCGAACACGGTGCGCGGAAACATGGCCTGGGTCATTGGGAGCTCCCTCGGATTATTGATTGGATCCGAGGTTAGCGAACCGCATGAAACTGCGCCATGCGGAATAATCGAATTTGCGGAGAGACAGCTATTTCTTGCCGTAGCTGCGCACTTCCTCGTCGGTCAGGGGGCGCGCCTCGTCTTCGAGCATGATCGGGATGCCGTCGCGGATCGGATAGGCGAGGCGGGCGGCGCGGCTGACGAGTTCGGCGCGCTCCGGGACATAGAGGAGAGATGCCTTCGTCACCGGGCAGACAAGGATCTCGAGCAGCTTCGGGTCGATCGCGGGTTGCGGCGGGGGTAGCGGGGCGGCGGCAGGCATCGTCGTCATGGTCTGCCTCACTGCAAGGTGGAGCCGGTGCCGCCGGAGCCGGCGGCGAGTTCCATCTCGGCCAGCGCCACCAGCATGTCGGCACGCGTCTTGAGGTCGCCGGCTTCGAGCAGCGCCTGCTTCTCCTCGCTGCCGTAGGGGCTGACGATGGAGAGCGAGTTGACGAGGGATTCGGTGCTGGAGCGGGATACGGCGCCCCAGTCGACGCGCAGGTTGCGCGCTTCGAGATAGGCCTTCAGCGCCTTCAGCAGCGCCTGCCGGTCGACGGTGTCTTCGCCCGCGCCGATCTCGAAATCGCCGGCAAAGCGCGCGCAGTCGATCTCGACCGTGCGATAGGGCTTCGCGCTCTCGATTTCGCTCACGACCTCGAAGCGGCTAATGCCGGTGAGGGTGATCAGGAGGCGCCCGTCGTCGAGTTCCTGGAAAGCGACGATGCGGCCGGCCGTGCCGACCTTGCGCAGCGCGTTGCCCTTGCCGGCTGGAGATTCCTCACCGCCGCCGTCGGGCTGGATAATGCCGAGGAGGCGATTGGAGGCGATCACGTCCTCGATCATGGTGAGATAGCGCGGCTCGAACACCTGCAGAGGCAGGGACGCGCGCGGCAGCAGGATCGCGCCCCGGAGCGGGAAGACCGGCAACCGCTGCGGCATCGCGGCGGGGCCCGGGTATCTCTCTGCGAGTGTCGGCACGAGGCTCTTTCCGTCAGGAGATCATGAGAACAGAACCGAAGACAGCTTGCGGCGGCCTTCGATGGCGGCCGGATCCTTGAAGCCCCAGGCGTCGAAGAGCTGCACGAGCTGCTTGCGCGCGGCTTCCTCGTTCCATTTGCGATCGCGCTTGATGCTGGCGATGAGCTGGTCGACAGCCTCGGCCTTGTTGCCGGTTGCCGCCAGCGCCGTGGCGTAGTCGATGCGCGCCTGGTGATCGGCAGGGTTCGCGTCGATCTTCGCCTTCAACTGGCCGAGGTCGCCGGCCTTGGCGGCGTTGCGCGCGAGATCGAGGGCCGCGCGCACGCTGGCGACGGCGGCGTTGTCCTTCTTGTCCGGGGGGACGAGCGCGATGGTCTGCTCGGCACGCTCGACATCGCCGCTCTTCAGGTAGCACTTGGCGAGG
The DNA here is from genome assembly GCA_003963125.1 of Hyphomicrobiales bacterium. Taxonomy (GTDB): domain Bacteria; phylum Pseudomonadota; class Alphaproteobacteria; order Rhizobiales; family Hyphomicrobiaceae; genus AWTP1-13. Next base: position 49,943 of record RXJK01000124.1, on the reverse strand, counting down.
CCGGCGATGGCCTGCACGTTCTGCGGCTCGTGCTGGAGGACAGCGGCGTAGGTTTCGGCCGCCATCTGCAGGTCGCCCGCCTCGAAGGCCTGATCGGCCTGCTCGATGGCCGCGGCGAGATCGTCCGCCTCTTCGTCGCCGAGCAGCCGCTCGATGAAGGCCTTCACGGTGCTCTCGGGCTGGGCGCCCATGAAGCCGTCGAGCGGACGGCCGTCGCGGAAGGCATAGACGGTCGGCAGGGACTGCACGCGCAGCTGGGCCGCGATGGCCTGGTTGGCGTCGACGTCGACCTTCACGAGCCGCACCTTGCCCTTGTAGCCGCGCACGACCTTCTCGAGGATCGGAGTGAGCTGCTTGCAGGGGCCGCACCAGCCGGCCCAGAAGTCGACCAGCACGAGGGCGTTGCGCGAGGCCTCGATCACGTCCTTGGCGAACGTGGCCGTCGTTGCGTTCTTGATGACATCGCTGTCGGCGGCGGATGCCGTCTTGCCAAGTCCCAGATCCATCGTCCCTCTCCAATCCCGCAAACTTCACGGGTCAATCGTTGGCGGCCTGCGGCGAGGCCAGTCGGCGCGCAAGCCAAGAAGTAGGCGCCAAAACGGCCGGATCAAGCGCTGCGGCCCGACTTCGACCCTTGACCGCTTCGGAAGATTACGGTGCGGGGTCCGTCGGCGCGGCCGCCAGTTTCACAATCTGAGGCTCGCGACCGCAGGCCTTGATGAACCGCACGAGATCGTCGCGAGCGATGCTGGTCGTGGCCGTGTTCTCGAGCGGATGAAAGTTCAGTCTGTCGTGAACCATCATATCGGCATCGAGGATCACCGTCACGCGGTTGGCGGTGTCGTTGATGAGCGCAAACGGCGTCACGGAGCCGGGCGTCACGCCCAGCACGTCGAGCAGCAGTTCGGGCTTGCCGAAGCTCCAGCGATCGACGCCGAGGCGCTTCTGCAGGGCCTTCAGATCGACGCGAGTGTCGGCAAGTGCCACGACGAGGTAGAGCCTGCCCTTTTTATCCTGAAGGAACAGGTTCTTGCTGTGGCCGCCGGTGATATCACGATGGAGCTGGGCGCTTTCGGCGACGGTGAAAACGGCCGGGTGGTCTACGGTCGTCACGGGGATCTGGAGTTCGGCCAGTCGGGCTAGCAGGTCTTGGCGGGTCGCGGGCAAGGGGCGGCTCTCGAAGCGGGGCTGATGGAGGGCTTCCTAAAGCAGAAATCCGCGCGCCCCGCTACGTGGCGCTCGGTCCGGGAGGGCTGGTCGAGGTCACTCATGCCGTTGAAGTTGCAGGTCAATAGGGCGCGCTCGGCGCCCGACTGGGGAATGCTCAGAGGGCGCTTGCCAACGGGGCGCCTTTGCTGCATAAGACCGGCCTCTGCCGGTATGGACGCGGGTGTAGCTCAGCGGTAGAGCACGACCTTGCCAAGGTCGGGGTCGTGGGTTCGATCCCCATCGCCCGCTCCAATCTCTCCAAAACCGAATTTCTGTCAGTGCGCCTCGACCGGTCGCCAGCCGGCAGCGAGCGCTTCTGCCTCGGAGCAGAACCAGCGCTTACCCTTGTCGGGATCGATGTGGATCTGCGGGTACCAGGGGCTCCAGGGCATATGGTAGATGCGGCCGTTCTTGGTCACATTGCCCTTGATGGCGCAGCCCTGCGGGGCCTTGTCCTCGGCTGCAGCCCATTTCCTGGCGCGATAGTCCCAGGCCGGCAGCGTATCAGCCTGCCATATGCCGCGGTGGGCTGCCCGCGCAGCGGCTTCCTCCGCCACATAGGCCTGGCTGTAGCGGACGAAGGCCCAGGCGAGCCCTTCGCGAACGAGCCAGGCATTGACGTCGCGTCCATCGACGAAACAAACGGCGAGAAGCCTGTTGTATTTGTCGACGCCACGCGGGTCGCAATGGACCTGGCGACCTTCGAGAAGCCGCGTCAGTGCTTCGGTGGCGGCCGCGCCGCAGGCCCAGCTTCCCAAGAGACGGCGGGCGCAGGTCTGGCCGGTCTCGGGCGCGTCGATACCTTCCAGACGGATACGAACACCCTCGATTTCGAGGGTATCGCCGTCGATGACACGGGCGTTGCCTCGGACGGGGCCTTCGGCCGGCCGAGGTGGAGAGGCTCCCCAAACGAGGGATACGTGCAGGACACCCGCAGCTAGCGCACACGCCACCAACTTACGAGTTGCATACGGCAACTTTAACTCACGCATAGGTAGAAATGTGCGTGATTCGCATGGCGGCAAATAGGCTGGACTGGGGCCCTGTCCCGCCCAAAAGCTGTCTGCGGCGCGGCGGCCTGGCGCCGCCAAACATCCACTTTGGGCGGAGCTTCCGACGGCAGAAGCTTGACCGGAAAGCCGGAAGTTCTTTAACTGAACTCTGGTGAACGAGACGACGCTATGCGCCGGCCGGGGGCGGAATGAGCGAGTCGATCTTCAAACTTGTTGTGGAAAAGGCGCGGGACCGGATCGCTCTGCGGTCGGGATGGACGCGGTACGCCGCCGCGCGCACGCACAATGACCGTCCGTGCGATCCCCTGGATCCCGCTGCCGTACGATTTTGCGCCTATGGCGCGCTCGTGCGCGCGGCGTTCGACGTCGTCGGCAGCCGGGAAATGGCGGTGCTCGTCGCCCGTCGCGCGGCGCGACGCCTGACCGGGGCCACGACCGAACTCGAAGCGGTGGCGGATCTCGATGCGCTCAACGACGGGCCGCCCAACGAGGCCAGGGCGCGGCTGATGCAGATCTTCGCGACCGCCATCGCGGAAGGCTGATCCCGACTTTCCATCACTGGTGCAGAGGCGGCGGCGCGCTTAAGTTAGCAACCATGTCGCTGCCTCGCTTCCAGAGGCGCCCCTCCTCGATCGGCGAGAGCCAAGCCGATAGAAACACGAGCCCGTGCATGAGCAGTCAGGTCCAGACGCGCAGCGAAGCCCGCACGCACGACGTCCTTGCAGCAGCGGAGGCCTGGCTTGCCGAGTACGGCAAGGTCGCCGTCGCCACCGTCGTCGGCACATGGGGCTCGGCCCCGGTTCCCGTCGGCGGGCAGATGGTGGTGGCGCCCGATGGGCGCTTCGAGGGTTCGGTCTCGGGCGGCTGCGTCGAGGGCGAGATCATTTCCGAGGCCGACGATCTCCTGCAGAGCGGCACGCCGAAAACGATGACGTACGGCGTCGCGGACGAAACGGCGTGGCGCGTCGGCCTGCCGTGCGGCGGCCAGATCAAGGTGTTCCTGGAACGCCTCGAAGGCCCGGCCGGCAAGGACTTCGTCGCCAAGGCGCTGACGGCTCGGAGCGGACGCAAGGGGCTCGTCACGCGCACGCGGCTTTCCGACGGCCGGCGGGAGATCTTCACGCGCGAGGACGGCCGCGCGGATGCCGACATCGTGCGGCGCTTCGACAGCGGGGAAAGCTCGCTGGAGGAAAGTGCCGACGGCGAACTCTTCGTGCATGCGCTCGTGCCGCCGGCGCGTGTCATCATCATCGGCGCGACGCACATCGGGCAGATCCTCGCGCAACTCGTGAAGATCGCAGGCTACGAAGTGATCGTGCTTGATCCGCGCACGGCGTTCGCGGCGGAAGCGCGTTTCCCCGGCATCCGTCTCGACACGGACTGGCCGCAGGATGCGATCCCGCGCATCGGGCTCGACCCCTACACGGCCGTGGTCGCGTTGGCGCACGTGGCGCACATCGACGACGAGGCGTTGAAGCTCGCGCTGCGATCCAACTGCTTCTACGTCGGCGCGCTCGGCTCGCGACGCAACCACGCCAAGCGCACCGAGCGCCTGCTCGCCGCCGGCTTCACGGCCGAAGAGATCAAGACCGTGCACTGCCCCATCGGCCTCAACATCGGTGCGCAGAGCCCGCAGGAGATCGCCATCTCGATCATGGCGGAGGTTGTGCTCGCCTTGCGCGGACCGAAAGAGTATAGGCCGGCCTGAGCGAAGGGCCTTCGCGGCCGTTCCGACATCACACAGCATCGAACCAAAGCACACTGGGAGTGAGCGCCATGCTCGAAGCCTACATCTACGACGGTCTCCGCACCCCGTTCGGGCGCAATGCGGGCGGTTTGTCCCGCGTGCGGCCGGACGACCTGCTGGCCGGCGTGATGAAGGAAGTGGTGGCGCGCTCGGGCTTCGCGCCCGAGAGCATCGACGACGTCAACATTGGCTGCGCGAGCCAGGCCGGCGAAGACAGCCGCAACGTGGCGCGGCATGCGCTGCTGCTCGCCGGACTGCCGGTGGAAGTGCCAGGGTCCGTCGTCAACCGCCTGTGCGGATCGGGTCTCAACGGGCTGATCTCGGCCGCGCACGCGATCACGTGCGGCGAAGCAGACGTGTGCGTCGCGGGCGGCGTCGAGAGCATGACGCGCGCGCCGTTCGTGGTCGGCAAGTCCGAGCAGGCGTTCTCGAAATCGTTCCAGGTGTTCGACAGCTCGCTCGGTGCGCGCTTCCCGAACCCTAAGATCGAGAGCGTGTTTGGCGCCGACACCATGCCCGAGACCGCGGACAACCTGGCGCGTGACTTCCAGCTTTCGCGCGAAGAGTGCGACGTGTTCGCGCTCGGCTCGCAGCAGAAATACCTCAAGGCCCACAAGGACGGCTTCTTCAAGAGCGAGATCAAACCGGTTTCGATCCCGAACAAGGGCAAGCCCGACACGATCGTCGCCGAGGACGAGCATCCGCGCCCCGAGACGACGCTCGAAACGCTGATGAAGCTGAAGCCGCTCTATCCGCAGGGCGTGACGACCGCCGGCAATGCGTCCGGCATCAACGATGGCGCAGGTGCGCTGTTGATCGCGAGCAAGGATGCGGGCGATAAGGCTGGCGTGAAGCCTCTCGCGCGCATTCTCGCCACCGCCGTCGCGGGCGTGCCGCCGCGCATCATGGGCTTCGGTCCCGTGCCCGCCTCGAAGAAGGCACTGGAGCGCGCGGGCCTCGAACTCAAGGACATGGACGTCATCGAGATCAACGAGGCGTTCGCCGCGCAGGTGCTCGGCTGCCTCAAGGGTCTCGAGCTTCCGCTCAACGACGCCCGCGTCAATCCCAACGGCGGCGCCATCGCCATCGGGCATCCGCTCGGCGCATCGGGTGCGCGTCTCGCGCTGACGGCGGTGCGGCAGCTGCACCGCACGGGCGGGCGGTACGCGCTCGTGACGATGTGCATCGGCGTCGGCCAGGGCATCGCCGTCGTCCTCGAGCGCATGTAAGACAAAAGACGACGAAGACTATCGGGCCCCGAGGCGCTTGAAACCCTCGGGGCCTGTCTGCTGCGGGGGGCAGTGCGTCCATGTTCGAGACCCGCATCTTCTACGGCTGGTACATCGTCGCGGCCGTGCTCGTCATCACCACTGCGACCTCGGGCTTCTCCTTTTACAACCTGCCGATCCTGCTCGCCGTCTATACGGGCGAGCGGGGTTTTGCGGTGAGCGTGGCGAGCGCCGCGACCGCGACCTTCTTCCTCGCCAGCGGCGTCGGAGGCATGATCGCGGGGCGCCTCACCGAGCGCATCGACGTGCGCATCGTCGTCGCCTGCGCCGCAACGCTCGGCGCGTTCACCCTGTCGCTGGCGGGCCATGTCACGCAGCTTAGCCACATCTTCCTGTTTCATTTCATGCTCGGGTTATGCCACGGCTCTGCGAGCCTCGTGCCGCTGATGACGGTGGTCGCGCGCTGGTTCGAAGGCCGACGCTCGCTCGCCTTTTCCATTGCCTCGACGGGATTTTCCTTTGGCGGCGTGGTGATCACGCCATTCTCGGCCTACGTCGTGCGCGAGGCGGGATTGTCGGCGGCGGCGCCCTGGCTCGGCCTCGGGCTGCTCGTCGGCGTGGTGCCCGTGGCCCTTCTCGTGCTGCGGCCGTCGCCGGCCAGCATGGGACTGCTGCCCGACGATGGATACAAGATCGATACGAAGAAGGGGGCGGAGCCGCGCCCTTCGACGTCGTTCGCGGAGGCGACCCATTCGCGCTACTTCTACGCGGTGTCGATCGCGTTCCTGCTGCAGCTCGGCGCGCAGGTCGGGGCTATTTCGCACATCTACAGGCTCGGGAGTGTGCGCGCCGGGTTCGAAGCCGCGGCACTTGCCGTCTCGGCAATGGCGGCGTGCAGCACCGTGGGGCGGCTTGCCGGCGGATGGGTTCTTCTCAAGGCCTCCTCGCAGCGTTTCGCCATGAGCATGATGGTGATGCAGGCGCTGGCGCTGGTGCTGCTGGCGAGCGCACACGGCTACGTGGCGGTCGTGACGTGCGCGGTGCTGTTCGGCGTGACCATCGGCAACTCGCTGATGATGCATCCGCTGCTGCTGGCGGAGCGCTTCGGCACGCAGGACTACGGCCGCATCTATTCGTTCAGCCAGATGATGGCGGTGTTCGGCATGGCGGGCGGGCCGGCGCTCGTCGGCCTATTGCACGATGTGGGCGGTGGCTACGGCGTGGCCTACATGGCCATCGCCGGCATCACGTGCCTGTCGCTGGCGATGTTCGCGTGGGGCCTGCGCGTGCCGCGGGGTGTGCGCGGGTAGGTTTTAGCGCTTGGGAGGACGGGCGGCGGCGATCTCGGCGTCCGTGCAGCCGGCCGCGCGCAGGACGCTCTCTGTGTCGGCGCCGAGGAGCGGTGGCGGCCGGTCGGCATTGCTGTCGATGTCCTCGACGTTCATGGCGAGCCGCAGCGAGCGCTTGACGAGCGAGGGCTCGGAGAAGTTCGCCTCGAATAGCGCTACGTCGTTGAGGTGGGGGTCGTAGAGCAACTCGGCCGGGCCGCGCACGGGCTGCGACGGGATATCGAGCTTCTCGAAGACGGCGAGCCATTCCGCGTTGGTGCGCTTCGGCAGTGCGTCCTCGAGCAGCTGGTAGAGCTCATCGATGCGGGCGCTGCGGGTCGTCGGGTGGTTGAACCAGGGCTCGTCCGCCACTTCCAGCTTGCCGATCTCGGCCAGCACCTTGCGCCAGTTCTCCGGCGAGTAGGGGAGCAATGCGACCCAGCCGTCCTTGGTCTTGTACGGCTTGCGCGAGCGCGAGAGGACGCGCGTGTAGCCGACCTTGCCCGCTTCATCGAAAGTCGCCTCGGCCAGATGCTCGGAGAGCGAGAACGCGGCCATGAGCTCGTACATCGGCACCTCGATGTAGCCCGGCACCTTGCCTTCCCGCTCGCGGTAGAACAGCGCGCCGAGAACGGCATAAGCGAGATGCAGGCCCGACACCTTGTCGGCGGCGATGGTCGGCGCGTACACGGGCTCGCCGTCGCGCATCTGGAAGAGGCCCGCAAAGCCGGAGGCCGCCTGAATCACGTCGTCGTAGGCGGGCTTGCCGGCGTAGCGACCGTGCCGGCCGTAGCCGACGGCCGCTGCGTAGATGATGCGCGGGTTGAGGCTGCGCACGGCGTCGAACGTGAAGCCCAGGCGGTCCAGCGCCTCCTGGCGCATGTTGTGGACGAGTGCGTCCGCCGTCGGGATCAGCTTGCGCAGCGCCGCCTTGCCGCCTTCGCTCTTGAGGTCCAGCACAACGGAACGCTTGTTGCGGTTCACGTTGGCGTAGATGGCGCTCATGCCGGGCGCGGCGACGGGCGCGATGGTGCGCATGCTGTCGCCCTCGGGCGGCTCGATCTTGATGACCTCGGCGCCGAGGTCGCCCAGGATCTGCGTTGCGTAGGGGCCGAGGATCACGGCCGTCAGGTCGATGATGCGCACACCCTTGAGAAAAGGGATCATGGGGCCTCCGCAAGCTTACCCGGCAGCACTAGCACGCCGACTTTTCGCCTGCACCTTTCGCGGCATTTGGAGGTGAGGGAATTTCTGTTGCAGCGCAATATGTTGGGCTGTCCTGGTGCGCTTGCGCGGGCATCTTAATGCTGAGGCCCAAGTACTTGAGATTGTAGCGACCCGCATTGCACTGGTGCGGTCAAGGCGCACCCGACGTGGATCAGAAGGGCGGCGCCTTGACTTCGCCATCCCTGATCCAAAATAAACACCTATTCGTTTTGCTATGTCGACCGTGCTGCAACGCAGCAGTGGTCCTGAGGGTGTCGAGACGCATGCCGAAGCTCAAACCGGAAACCCAGAGCGCGCGACGGGAGCACATCCTCGACGCGGCCGAGCGCTGCTTCGCGCAGGCTGGCTTTCATCGTACCACCATGCACGACATCTGCCGCATGGCCGGCGTCAGCCCCGGCGCGCTCTACGTCTACTTCGACAGCAAAGAGGCGCTGATCGAAGGCATCGTCGAGCGCGACCGCTCAGAGTTCGCCGAGCATCTCGCCGAACTCGGCGAAGCGACCGACTTCATGGCGGCGCTGGAATCCATCGGCAGCTACTATCTCGATCCGGCACGTGCGCACAAATCGCAGCTGTGCATCGAGATCGGGCTCGAGGCGACGCGCAACGAGCGCATCCGGGAGATCTTCTCGCGCGTCGACCGCGAAATCTCCGAAAGTTTCGAGCGGCTGTTCGGCCGGCTTCAGGCCGAGGGCCGCATCGCGCCGAAGCTCGATATCCCGTCCGTGACGGCGGCCTTCAGCCTGATCGGCGACGGCATGTTCTGGCGGCACACGGTGCATCCGCAGGATTTCAAGGCGGAGGTGGTGATGCCGCTCGTTCTCGAACTGGTGCGCGGACTGCTCAATCCGACCGAGCGCACTTTGCCTGCTCATTCTCCGACCATTACCCGTCCTGAGGGGCTCTAGATGTTGCGAAAGGTGTTAGCCGTGTTGTTCGTCGCCCTGGCCGCGCTCGGCCTCACGGTGACGCTGGTTGCCGAGCCGGCGCAGAAATCGGATGCCAAGGCCAATACGGAAAGGCCGGTCAACGCGCCGCGCGTGACGGTCGCTCGCGCTGCCGAACAGAATTTCGTCGAGACGGTGCTGGCGACAGGCTCGCTCGTGCCGCGCGAAGAGATCCTGGTCGGTCCCGAGGTCGAGGGCCTGCGCGTGACGGAAGTGCTCGCCGACGAAGGCATGCGCGTGAAGAAGGGTGACGTGCTCGCGCGGCTGGTGGTCGACACGCTCGAAGCGCAGGTCGCGCAGAACGATGCGTCGCTCGCGCGCACGACGGCGGCGATCGCCCAGGCGCGCAGCAACATCGTGCAGGCCGAAGCCAAGCTGACGGAAGCCAAGAACGCTTTCGAGCGCGCCAAGCCGCTGCTCGCGGCGGGGCACATGCCGGAAGCCACCTACGACCAGCGGCAGCAGGCGGCACTGACGGCGGAAGCGCAACTCGTCTCGGCGCGGGACGGCCTCAAGGTGGCGGAAGCCGAGAAGGCGCAAGTCGAAGCACAGCGCCGCGAGATCGAGTGGCGGCGCGGGCGCTCGGCGGTCGTCGCCCCGGCGGACGGCATCATCAGCCGGCGTGTTGCGCGCATCGGCGGGTTTGCCGTGGGCTCGGGTGATGCGATGTTCCGCATCGTCGCCAAGGGCGAGGTCGAACTCGATGCCGAAGTCACCGAGACCCGCATCGCCGCCGTGAAGGTCGGGCAAAAGGCGCGGGTGGAGGTGACGGGCGTCGGGACCGTGGAGGGCACGGTGCGCCTCGTGTCACCTGAGGTCGACAAGACGACCCGGCTCGGCCGCGTGCGCATCTTCCTCGGCGACAATCCGAACCTGCGCGTCGGGACCTTCGCGCGGGCGAGCATCGCCACGGCCGAGGGACGCGGCCTCGCGATCCCCTCGTCGGCCGTCCTCTACGTGGGCGATACGACGGTCGTGCAGGTGGTGCGAAACAACAAGGTCGAGACGCGCAAGGTCGAACTCGGCCTCGTTGCCGGCGGCTTCGTCGAAGTGCGTCAGGGGCTCGAGGCCGGCGATACGGTCGTCGCGCGGTCCGGCACGTTCCTGCGCGACGGTGATGCCGTCGATCCGGTGCTCGCACCGGAGAAAGAGGTGCGGTCGTGAACATGAACATCTCGGCCTGGTCGATCCGGCGGCCCGTGCCGTCGCTCGTCCTGTTCATGGTGCTGATGACGCTCGGCTACTTCAGCTTCAAGCAGCTGCCCATCACGCGCTTTCCCAACATCGACGTGCCGATCGTCAAGGTGCAGGTGACGCAAGCGGGTGCGGCGCCGTCCGAACTCGAAGTGCAGGTGACGAAGCGGATCGAGGACGCTATCGCCGGCGTCAACGGTGTGAAGCACCAGACCTCGACGATCACGGAAGGCTCGTCCGTCACGGCGATCGAGTTCAGGCTCGAGATCAACCAGGACCGCGCCCTCAACGACGTGAAGGACGCGATCGCCAAGATCCGCCCCGAACTGCCGCGCACCATCGACGAGCCGATCGTGCAGCGCATCGAGATCGAGGGCCTGCCGATCGTCACGTATGGCGCCAGGGCGCCCGGCATGACCGTCGAGCAGCTGTCGTGGTTCGTCGACGACACGGTGATCCGGGCGCTGCAGAGCGTGAAGGGCGTGTCGCAGGTGGAGCGCTTCGGCGGCGTCGATCGCGAGATCCGCGTGGCGCTGTCGCCCGACCGCCTGCTCGCCTATGGCATCACGGCGGGCGACGTGAACAAGCAACTGCGCGCGACGCAGATCGACCTCGCGGGCGGTCGCGGCGAGATCGGCGGCCGCGAGCAGGCGATCCGCACGCTCGCGGGCAAGGTGACGGTGGAAGACCTCGCCGCGCTGCAAATTGTGCTGCCCAAGGGGCGCAAGGTGCGTCTCGACGAGCTTGGGACCGTGACCGACGCCTTTGCCGAGCAGCGCACCTTCGCGACGCTCGACGGCGAGCCCATCGTCGCTTTCGCCGTGACGCGCGCCAAGGTGCAGAGCGACACGGTGGTCGTCGCCGAGGTCGAGAAGAAGGTCGCCGAACTCAGGGCCAAGTTCCCCGATGTCGAACTCAGGGAAGTCGACAACACGGTGCCCTATACGCTCGGCGTCTATCACGCGACGATGAAGTCGCTGATCGAAGGCGCGGTGCTCGCCATCGTCGTCGTGTTCGTGTTCCTGCGCGACTGGCGCGCGACGCTGATCGCGGCCGTCGCCCTGCCGCTCTCCATCATCCCCGCGTTCTGGGCCATCGACGTTGCCAACTTCTCGCTCAATCTCGTGAGCCTGCTCGCGATCACGATCGTGACGGGCATTCTCGTCGACGACGCCATCGTCGAGATCGAGAACATCGTGCGGCACATGCGCATGGGCAAGAGCGCCTATCGCGCGGCGCTCGAAGCCGCCGACGAGATCGGCCTCGCGGTCATCGCCATCACCTTCACCATCGTCGCCGTGTTCACGCCCGTGAGCTTAATGGGCGGCATCGCGGGCCAGTACTTCAAGCAGTTCGGTCTCGTCGTCGCGTTCTCGGTGATCTTCTCGCTCTTGGTGGCGCGCCTGATCACGCCGCTGCTCGCGGCCTACTTCATGCGGGGCACGGGGCACGAAGAGAAAGAAGGCCGGATCCTCAGGGCCTACACGCGGCTCGTCGGCTGGTCGGTGCATCACCGGGTGAAGGCGGTGCTCGCCGGCCTCGTGATCTTCGCCGTGTCGATCGGCAGCTTCTACCTGCTGCCGGCGGGCTTCCTGCCTGTCGAAGATTCCGGTCGCACGCTGCTCGCGGTTGAACTGCCACCGGGCTCGCTCGTCGACGATACGCGCGCGGTCACCGCGCAGGTTGCCAAGCGCATTGCGGCACGGCCTGAGGTGCGCACCGTGTTCGTCAACGGCGGGCGCATCCTCGGCTCGGGCGCGGAAGTGCGCAAGGCGACCTTCACGATCAATCTGACGCCGAAGGACAAGCGCACGCTGTCACAGGCGCAGATCAAGCAGGCGATCAGCGCGGACCTCGCGACCATTCCCGACATCCGCTACTGGTTCCTCAACGACAACGGGCAGCGGCAGTTCTCGCTCGTCGTCTCGGGGCGCGATGGCGTCGCGGTCAATCATGCCGCGGCCGACCTGACGAGCCAGGCCAAGCGCCTGCCCATGCTGAGCGAGGTCGTCTCCACAGCCGAACTCGACCGGCCGGAACTGCGCGTGCTGCCGATCGCCGACGTCGCGGCGGAGCTCGGCGTTTCGACCGAGACCATCTCGGAGGCCGTGCGCATCGCCACCATCGGCGACATCGGCGCCAACCTCGCGAAGTTCAGCGTCGGTGAGCGGCAGGTGCCGATCCGCGTGCAGCTTGAAGAAAGCGCGCGCAGCGACGTGAAGCTGCTCGAGCAGCTCAAGGTCGCGACCGGCTCCGGCGCCACCGTGCCGCTCGCGACGATCGCGAAGTTCTCCTTCGGCCAGGGGCCGACGGCGATCGATCGCTACGACCGGACGCGGCGCGTGATGATCGGTGCCGATCTCGTCGGCAACACGCCGCTCGGCGAGGCGATGGCCGCGATGTTCGCGCTGCCGGCGGCCAAGAAGCTTCCCGCCGGCGTCGAACTCAAGCAGTTCGGCGATGCGGAGATCATGGCGGAGGTTTTCGAAGGCTTCGCCAAGGCCATGGGCGCCGGCCTGATGATGGTGTACGCGGTGCTCGTCTTGCTGTTCGGCAGCTTCCTACAGCCGATCACCATCCTGTTTTCGCTGCCGCTATCGATCGGCGGCGCCATCGTGGCGCTGGCGGTCACCGGCAAGCCGATCAGCCTGCCGGTCGTCATCGGCATCCTGATGCTGATGGGCATCGTGACGAAGAACGCGATCATGCTCGTCGACTTCGCCGTGGAAGAAGTGCGCAAGGGCATCCCGCGCGACGAAGCCATCATCGACGCGGGCCGCAAGCGCGCGCGGCCGATCGTCATGACCACGATCGCGATGGTGGGCGGCATGCTGCCGTCCGCGATCAGCCTCGGCTCGGGCGGCGAGTTCCGCTCGCCGATGGCCGTGGCTGTGATCGGCGGTCTCATTTCCTCGACGCTGCTGTCGCTGGTGTTCGTCCCGGCCGTCTACTCGCTCATGGACGACCTCGGCCAAGGGCTGTGGCGCCGCTTCTCGCGGCTGCTCGGGCCCGTGGACGAGGCTCCTGCGGTTGATGCCGCCGCTGAAGCCCATGCTGCGCATCCCGCGCCGCGTCCGCTCGCCGCCGAATAGACGATCGTTGGCGCCGAGCGGCAGGGCATGCGATCGTGCCTTCAAAATGCGCGGGAGTGGGCCCAAGCTTGGCCCATTCCGAGCCGGAGGTGCCAGCCATGTTCGACGCACGCAGCATTCTCGACAGCATCATCAAAAGTGCCGGCGGCCAGGAGGCCGATGCCCCGCCGCGCTCGCGAGGACGATCCTCTGGCGAGTTGGGCGAACTCGGCGACCTGCTCAAGGGCATTGCCGGCGGCGATGACGCGGCACCTGCTCCAGGCGGGCGCAGACCCATGCCCCAGGCGCAGCCGCGCGAGCAGGAGGATGCGGAGCCCGAGGACGAAGCGCCCGTCAGCCGCCGCAGATCTGCGCGTCCCGCGCCCGAGGAGACCGACGACGAGCCGGCGCCGCCGCGCTCGCGGCGTCGTGCGGCGCCGAAAGAGGATGACGAAGCGGACCAGGCGGGACCATCCGGTGGCGGGCTCGAAGATATCATTCGTGACGTGCTCGGCGGCAAGGGCGGTAGCCTCGGCGACATCCTCGAGAAGGTGCAGAAGGGCGGCGGCCTCGGTGGGCTGGGCGACATTCTCGGGCCGGTGCTGGGACAGGTGCTCGGCGGCGGCAAGGCCGGACCTTCGCGGATTGCCGGCGACGCGGCGGGCGGCGCACCGCTCGGCGCCGGTGCCCTCGGCGACCTCGCGAACAAGTCGCCCGAGGAGGTCCTGGCGGCGATCAAGGAGTTCATGGCGCGCAACCAGTTCGCAACGGGCGCTGCCGCGGGTGGCCTCGGCGCCCTGATCCTCGGCACGCGCACGGGGCGCTCGCTCGCGTCATCGGCGGCGAAGCTTGGTGGCCTCGCCGTGATCGGCGGGCTCGCCTACAAGGCCTACCAGAACTACCAGCAGGGCGGTTCAGCCACAGCCGCGTCCGCGCCGCAGCCGCTTCTCGCGCCGCCCGCAGGATCGGGCTTCGAACCCGAGACTGTGACGCACGACAGCGCCGTCACGATGATCCGCGCGATGGTCGCGGCCGCCGCTGCGGACGGACGGATCGACGCTTCGGAGGAGCAGAAGATCGTCGCCGGTCTCGGCGGTGCGTCCATGCCGGAGGCAGCGAGGGCGTTTCTCGCCAAGGAGATCGCGGCGCCTGCAAGCGTGGAAGAGATCGCGGCGGCTGTCGGCAGCGAGGAGGAGGCCGTGCAGGTCTATACGGCCGCGCGCATCACGGTCGATCCCGCCATCGAAGAGGAACACGCGTTCCTCGCGGCGCTGGCGCAAGCGCTCGGTATCGACGAAAGCCTCGCCGCGCACATTGACAGCGCCGCACGCTCGGCGGCGGCATAGGCGTGATCAGAAGGCGAGGTGGCGGAAGGGGGGAACTTCGCGCCAGAAGACGCGGGCAGCCGCGCTGACGCGCTCGGGATGGCCGGTCGTGAGCAGGATCGGGGCGACCGGCATCTCGCGGCCCGCAACGAAATTTGGATGGCGCGCCAGATAATCCTCGAGGCTGTCGGCCACGACTTCGGGCTGGGGCAGGATGCGCGTGAAGGCCGGCAGGTGCGCGCGGAAAAGGCCCTCGACCAGCGGGAAATGCGTGCAGCCCAGGATGGCGCGATGCGGCGGCGAACCGCCCGCGGCAGCCATCAGATCCTGCACGCTCTCGCCGACGAGCCGATCGAGAACGTCGACGGGCTCGGCGCGCTCGATGGCGCCGGCGAGGCCGGGGCAGGCCTGCTGCAGCACCGTCACCTTCGGGCAGCGCTTGCGGATCTCCTCGGGGTAGACGTGCGACGTGATCGTGCGCGTTGTGCCGAAGACGGCGATCAGGTCGGTGTTGTACTTCTGCGGGTACTGCGGCGACGTCACGGCCCACGGCGTCTGCGTGGCGGCCTCGACCGTCGGCGCGACGATGCCGAGAATGTTGTGCCCGGCCCAGCCGCTGACCGGCAGCCAATCCTTCTGCAAGGTGCGGGCAGCGACGCAGGTCGCCGTGTTGCATCCCAGGAGCACGAGCCGGCAGCCCTGGCGGAACAGCGCCTCCACGCCGCGGCGCGTGAGCGCGACGATATCGTCGGAGGCCCGGTCGCCGTAGGGCACGTTGGCGTGGTCGCCGAGGTAGACGAAGGGCAGATGCGGAAAGCGCGCCGTCAGCACGCGAAACACGGTCAGTCCGCCATGCCCGCTGTCGAAGACACCGATCATCCGCAAGGGATGCCACGATCCGGCGGCGCGTGCAAATCGCGACGCGTGGAGCGCGGCAGAGAGCGGAGGACTGCTTCCGCTCAGTCGTCCTTGATGGTGCGGCCGGCGGCCTTGGCTTCGGCTTCGGCGCTCTTCAGCGCTTCGAGGCTCGGCATCGCCACGGTGTTGTAACCGCAGTCGACGAAGTGCACTTCGCCCGTGACGCCGCCCGAGAGATCGGACAGCAGGTAGAGCGCCGAGCCGCCGACCTCGTCGAGCGTCGGCGTGCGGCGCAGAGGGGCATGGTCGCGCTGGAAGTTGAAGATCACGCGCGCATCGGCAACGCCGGAACCGGCCAGCGTGCGCATGGGGCCGGCGGAGAGCGCGTTCACGCGGATGCCGCGGGGACCGAGGTCGGCTGCGAGATAGCGCACGCTCGCCTCGAGTGCGGCCTTGGCGACGCCCATGACGTTGTAGGAGGGCGTCCAGCGCGTGGCACCGGCGAACGTCAGCGTGATCATCGATCCCTTGTCGGTCATCAGCTCTGCGGCGCGCTTGGCGATCTCGGTGAAGGAGAAGCAGGAGATCACCATCGTATTGATGAAGTTCTCGCGCGTGGTGTCGGCGTAGCGGCCGGACAGTTCGCGGCGATCGGAGAAGGCCAGCGCGTGCACGACGAAGTCGAGGCCGCCCCACTTGTTCTTGATCTCGTCGAAGACGGCGTCGACGCTGGCGATGTCGCTGACATCGCAGCTCTTGATGATCTCGGAGCCGACCGACTCGGCCAAGGGAATCGCGCGGCGTCCGAACGCGTCACCCTGATAGGTGAAGGCGAGCTTGGCGCCGTGCTGGGCGAGAAGGCGGGCGATGCCCCAGGCGATCGAGCGATCGTTGGCCACACCCATGACAAGTCCGCGCTTGCCGGCCATCAGCGGTCCGGGGGCTGCGAACTGGGACTTGCCTGCGCTCTCGCTCATCGTTTGCTTCCATTCGTTACGTGCCGCGAGCGGTGTCGAACGCCTCGACGCCCGGTGCATTCTCGCAGCCTTTACCCAACCACTCGTCTTCTTCAAACCGGCAACCACGCGACCGATCCCTGCACTCTTTTGCGGCTGCACCTGCAACGCGCAGTGCCGCCGGGCACAGGGGTGCCTCAGGCGTCGCAGCGGCGCATCACCAACGTCGCATTTGTGCCGCCGAAACCGAAGCTGTTCGACATGACACAGTTAAGGTCGACGTTGTCGATCCGCTCGCGGGCGATGGGGACGCCCTCGAATTCCGGATCGAGCGTATCGATATGCGCGCTCTTTGCGACAAAGCCGTTATTGAGCATGAGAAGGCTGTAGATGGCCTCCTGGACGCCGGCGGCGCCCAGCGAATGCCCGGTCAGGGACTTCGTCGACGAGATGGAGGGGATGTTCTTGCCGAAGACCTCGCGGATGGCCGAGATCTCGCGCGAATCGCCGATCGGCGTGCCGGTGCCGTGCGGGTTGATGTAGCCGATGGGGCCGACGTCCTTGCCCTGGGCATCCTTCATCGCCATGCGCATGCAACGCGCGGCGCCTTCGCCCGAGGGGGCCACCATGTCGAAGCCGTCGGACGTGGCGCCGTAGCCGACGATCTCGCCGTAAATGCGGGCGCCGCGCGCCTTGGCGCGGCCGAGTTCTTCCAGGACGACCATGCCGGCGCCGCCGGCGATGACGAAGCCGTCACGGTCCTTGTCGTAGGCGCGGCTTGCCTCGGCGGGGCGATCATTGAAGCCGGTGGACATGGCGCCCATGGCGTCGAAGAGGACGGACAGAGTCCAGTCCAGTTCCTCGCAGCCGCCGGCGAACATGATGTCCTGCTTGCCCCACTGGATCATCTCGTAGGCATTGCCGATGCAGTGGGCGCTGGTCGCGCACGCCGAGGAGATCGAATAGTTGACGCCCTTGATCTGGAAGGCGGTGGCGAGCACGGCCGAGGGGCCCGAGCACATGCCCTTCGGCACCTCGAAGGGTCCGACCTTCTTGGGGTCTTTCTCGCGCGTCACGTCGGCAGCGCGAACGAGCGCCTTGGTGGAGGGGCCGCCGGAGCCGACGATGATGCCGGTGCGCTCGTTGACGACCTCGTCGGGGGCAAGGCCCGAATCGCGGATGGCCTGCTCCATCGCCACGTAATTCCAGCCCACGCCCGCTTCCATGAAGCGGCGCGGCTTGCGCGGCACGAGCGGTTCCCAATCGAATTGGGGCGCGCCGTACACTTGGCAGCGGAATCCCTTGTCGGCGTATTCCTGGGCACGCGAAATGCCCGACTTTCCTTCCCTGAGCGAAGCGAGCACTTCCTGGGTGTTGTTTCCGATCGAGGAAACAATGCCCATGCCCGTCACGACCACGCGCTTCATTGAATTTGTTCTCCTCGCATCTCCGCCGGTCATGTGCGGGACGCAACGCGGTTGGCGACAGCGGGACGGATATTCACTCCGCCCAGAGCCAAAACACAACGTGATTCGTGTGGTTGTTCGAGACCCCTCAGGCGGTCATCGGCTCGTTGGCGTCGAACAGCCCGACCTTGAGATCCGTCACGCTGTACACGATCTGGCCGTCGGCCTTCATGATGCCGTCGGCCACGGCCAGTTTCAGCTTGCGGAGGATTACGCGCTTCAGATCAACGACGTACTCGATCATGCCGGTGGAGGGCGTGACCATGCCGGTCAACTTCACCTCGCCGACGCCGATGGCACGGCCGCGGCCGGGGGCGCCGAGCCAGCCGAGGAAGAAGCCCGTCATCTGCCAGAGCGCATCGAGGCCGAGGCAGCCCGGGAGCACCGGGTCCCCTTTGAAGTGGCAGCCCCAGACCCAATCGAGCGCGGGATTGCCTGCAACCTTGAGTTGGGCCACGATCTGGCCCTTGCCGTGCGCGCCGCCGGTGTCGCTGATCTGCGAGATGCGCTCGAACATCAGCATCGGGGGCAGGGGCAGCTGGGCATTGCCGGGGCCGAACAGCTCACCGCGAGCGCAGGTCAGAAGATCCTGATATTCAAAGCTATTCGCGCGCTCGGCCATCAAAGTGCCTGTCCTTCCCTGAGCGGCCCCGTGGGCCATTCTCGCTTGTTCTAGCCGCTGCTGCCTGCCAGGCGGCAACAGCACCACAATCTAGTTCCTGCAGACCGCTTTACAATCACGCTGGGGTTGACCTACTGGGCAACGCGCCGGACGCCAAGTTGAGGCCGCAGCTTGCGCGGGCTCTCTATCACACTCATTCGGCTGCCAAAAGCGGCAGCGGGCTGGGGCTTGGCAATTACCCACCGCTGAAGGCGGGCGGTAAGCCTTTTCGAACGGACGAAGCGTCGCGGGGCCGTCTCGCCGTTGCCGAGAGCCCAAGCGCGGCTTATAGTTGCGAATGATTTCCAAGAAGGTCGAGGGGCGCGGCCGCACCCGACCTTCCGCGACGACGCAGCGACGACACGCAAGGCGCAGCATACCGCAATGAGCGAGCACGAGCCCATCGACGATCACGGCGAGATGCCGTTCAGCCCCGACGCTCAGAACGTCGGTGAGCTTCTGCGCCGTTCGGGCCTTCGTCCCACCCGCCAGCGCATCGCGCTCGCGAGCCTGCTCTACAGCAAGGGCGACCGGCACGTGACGGCCGAACTGCTGCACGAAGAAGCGACGGAAGCCGGCGAGCAGGTGTCGCTCGCGACCGTCTACAACACGCTGCACCAGTTCCAGACGGCCGGTCTGCTGCGCGAAATCTCGATCGGCGGCCAGCGCACGTATTTCGATACCAACGTTTCGAACCACAATCATTTCTACATCGAGGGCGAGGGCCGTCTCGTTGACATCCCCTCGAGCGCGATCCAGGTCAGCGGCCTGCCGCAGCCGCCGGAGGGGCTTCGCGTCTCCCACGTCGACGTCGTCGTGCGCCTCGTCAAGGCCTGATTCTCGAGAGCCCGATCGCCCTGCGCGACGACGCGCCACGCGACTGAAGGCGGAGCGCGAAGCGTTTTGTCTCCACCGTGCGCATCTGTTATGACGGGCCCTCAATAAAAAACGGCGCCAGCCGCCCAAGGTCCACGAGCCAGATGCCCACGTCCGCGAAAAAGCCCGTCGTCATCGTCACACGGAAGCTGCCCGAAGTCGTCGAAACGCGCATGCGCGAACTGTTCGACGCGCGCCTCAACATCGACGACAAGCCCATGAGCCAGCGCGACCTCATCGAGGCCGTGAAGGTGGCGGATGTGCTCGTGCCGACGGTGACGGACCGCATCGACCGCTCGCTCTTGTCGCAGGCCGGCCCGCAGCTGAAGCTGATCGCCAACTTCGGTACGGGCGTCGACAACATCGATCTCGATACCGCGCGGGTGCGCGGCATCATCGTCACCAACACGCCGGGCGTGCTGACGGAAGATACGGCCGACATGACCATGGCCCTCGTCCTCGCGGTGCCGCGGCGGCTTGCGGAAGGCACGCGTTTCCTCAAGGACAATGCGCCGAAGTGGGATGGCTGGTCGCCGACGTGGATGCTCGGCCATCGCATCTGGGGCAAGCGGCTCGGCATCATCGGCATGGGCCGCATCGGGCAGGCGGTGGCGCGGCGCGCCAAGGCCTTCGGCCTGCAGATCCACTATCACAACCGCCGCCGCGTGGCGGAGGAGATCGAGCAGGACCTCGAGGCCACCTACTGGGACAGCCTCGACCAGATGCTCGCCCGCATGGACATCGTGTCGGTGAACTGCCCGCACACGCCGGCGACGTATCACTTGCTGTCGGCGCGGCGCCTGAAGCTGCTGAAGCCCACCGCCTACATCGTCAACACCGCGCGCGGCGAGGTGATCGACGAGAACGAGCTGGCGCGGCTAATCGAGCAGGGGCAGATCGCCGGCGCCGGCCTCGACGTGTTCGAGAATGAGCCGGCGATCAATCCGAAGCTGCTCGCCTCCGAGCGGGTGGTGGCGCTGCCGCACCTGGGCTCCGCCACCATCGAGGGCCGCATCGACATGGGCGAAAAGGTCATCATCAACGTGAAGACCTTCCTCGACGGGCATAACCCGCCTGACCGCGTGCACGCGGCGATGTTCTGATTTTCCCTTCTGATTTTTCCCTGACGTGAGCGCAGGCCGCTGTTGCAAGCGCGAGGCATTGGCGGGCTCGCGGCCGTGCCTGTTCGCGCTTGCCCACGCACTCCCCGCGATCCTAGTCTCGGTGCCGCTCGAGCTTGCGGCCCGGGCACATCCATAAGCCTTTCAAACAGAATTATTGGAGGAAATGATGGATCCCGTCACACTTATCGTCTGGCTTCTCATCGGTGCGATCGCGGGCTGGCTCGCGGGGCAGATCATGAAGGGCGGTGGTTTCGGCCTGATCGGCGATATGATCGTCGGTATCGTCGGCGCCGTCATCGCCGGGTTCCTGCTGCCGATGCTGGGCATCTACATCGGCGGGGGCATCATCGGCGCGATCATCAATGCCGTGATCGGCGCCTGCATCCTGCTGTTCGTGCTGCGCCTCGTGAAGCGCTAGAACAGGCTCACGACGGACCGCCGCGAGCTATCGGAAGGCGCAGGGCTCGCGGCGCCTCCGCGTGTCGGAGGAGAATTGCGTGGGGCAGCACGAAGAGATCGTCTCCGGGCAGGCGGCCGCCGAAGCGGTGGCCGAACTCTATCACGCCTATTTCACGGGGCTCATCCTGACGCTGGTGACGCGGGCCGGATCAGCGGCTGCGGCGCGCTGGGTGCACCATCTCTTTCGCCATCAGCATCATGAGAAGTTCCTGTCGAGCTTCGAGAAGCTGGGCCTCAAAGGCATGCCCGACGCGGTCGCCTGCGCGGCCTACCACTATCTCTCCAACTCGGTCGGCGGCGTCGAGGTGGAGTTCATGCGCGAGAGCGATCGCAAGGCGTGGGTGAACTTCGTGCCGCCGCGCTGGATCTATCCGGGGGCTGCCATCTGCGGTGTGCCGAGCGAGGTGTCGCGCGGTTTTCTCACGGGCTGGTACGCGCAGAACGGCGGCTCGCTCGGCAACCCGCGGCTCTCATTCGTGTGCACGGCGCAGACGACGGACGGGCAGCACGGGCTGTCGGGCTATTTCCTCGAAGGCGATCGTGATCTCGCCGAGGACGAGCGCTTGCAATTCCGGCCGGGCGAACTGCCGCCGCCATTCGATGCCGAGGCGGCGCCGAAGCTGCCTTCGGACGCATGGCCGGCGGAGCGCCTCGCCAAGGCCGCGCGCAACTACGCGATGGAGTACATCCGCTCGGGGCTGCCGCGGCTCGTCGAACTGTTCGGGCCCGCGGAGGCCGCGCATCTCGGGCGTACTGCCGGACGGTTGATCGGGGCGCAGCTTTATCGCGACACGGCGGCGCGGCTCGGGATCGCGCGCGGCGGGGCTGAGGCCTTCGCGCAGTTCATGGTGCGCTTCGCGGAAGGAGAGGGCGATACGGCATGCGCGAAGTCAGCGGGCGCGGCCTACGAAGTGCATCGGCCCACGTGGCGGCTAATGCGCGGGATCGCACCGCTTTCGCCCGCGATCTTCGAAGCCTGGAACGGCTTGTTCGAGGGTGCGCTCGCCGTGCACGACCGCTTTCTCGTGCTGGAGCCGCTCGCGCGCCTCGACTACGGCGACGACGCGTTCGTCTGGCGCATCCGCAGCAGAGGGTGAGGCAAATTCGATCTCGGGCGCGGATCACCGAGACTTGCGTGGATGCCCGCCTACGCGGGCATGACGAAACCTGAAAGCGATGGGATGCCTCTCCACAGCGTTCCCGGACGCCGTGCGCGAGCACGGCGAGCCGGGATCCTTTCCCGTCGTGATGTTCCGCAACCGGGAAAGATCCCGGCTCTCGCTGCGCTCGGCCGGGAAGGCAAAACGCAGGGGGCGCAGGCAGCGCGAAGGATTGGGCGCGGCCTGCAGCCCCGTTTCGTCAACCCTTGATGTCGAGGAGTTCGACTTCGAAGAGCAGGGTGGCGTTGGGCGGGATGACGCCGCCGGCGCCGCGCGCGCCGTAGCCGAGGTCGGCCGGGATGATGAGCGTGCGCTTGCCGCCGACCTTCATGGTCGAGACGCCTTCGTCCCAGCCCTTGATGACCATCCCGACGCCGATGCGGAATTCGAAGGGCTTGCCGCGATCGACGGAGCTGTCGAATTTCGCGCCCTTCTTGCCGTTCTCGTAGAGCCAGCCGGTGTAGTGCATCACGCAGGTCTGCCCGGTCTTGGGCGAGGCGCCGGTGCCGACGACGGTGTCAGTGATCTGCAGTCCCGAAGACGTGGTCATGCTCTTTCCTGCTTGCTGGGCCGAAGCCGGTTCAACGGTCGCAAGGCCTACGCCGAACGTGAGAGCAAGCGCCAGGACCGCCAGGGGGGCGAGGCGCGCTTTGCGTCGAAACATACATAAGTCTCCGGGTTTGGATCAGGCGATTGCGGGGACTTCATACACGGTGCGCCGGGCAGAAGCGAGGCAAGAGCCGCTATGCCGGTGCCTGGAATAGGTCGTGTGCCGGCATATCGGCGACGCTGTCGAGAACAAGGTCGGCATAGGGGGCGAGATCGTCGTGGTCGCTCGTGCCGCTCAGCACGGCGACGTTGAGGCCCGCGCCGGCTGCGCGGCCCATGGCGAGGTCGTGCACGGCATCGCCGACAACCGCGATGGCGCCGTTTGAACAGCCGACGGCAGTCGCGAATGCGTTGACCATGCCGGGAAGCGGCTTGGCGCCGAAGCCGGCATCGCAACCGGCGGTGAAGTCGAGGAGCGGCAGCACGTCGTGGTCGGCGAGCGATGCGGCGAGTCCAGCATTGCTGTCGTTGGTGGCGAGGCCTAAGCGGAAACCGCGCTGGCGCAGTTCGACGAGCGTGTCGCGGGCGCCCGGCACGAGCACCGAGTGATCCGCGCCGCCTTGCGCAAAGATCCGGTCGATGCCGGCTTCAAGGGACCGAGACAGCGTGATGCGAGGATGCTGTGCGAAGGCCTCGGCGATGTCGCGGATCGAGCCTGCGGCAAGCGCAGAGCCGGGGACCACGCGGCCTGTCTCAGGATCCTGGCCACCGAGGCGAAGCAGGTCAGCGGCAAGGGCGGCGTCTTGGCCGGCCGCGAACAGCGCGACCTTGCGATTGATCGGCAGCCACGTGCGCCAGTAATCGATGATGGTGCCGTCCTTGTCGAAGAGAATGGCGCGGAGGACGGGCTTCTGCATCGCGTGCCGCCGATCACACGGCGCAGGCTTCGGAGGCGGCGGGGGACGCGTACGTCGCGGCCTCAAGCGAGCGGATCGTCGGGTTCTTGCCGGACAGCGGATTGTCCGGATCCCACGCGTAGCGCATCTCGGAGAAGCGCGCAGCAAGCGCATCGTAGATGAGGAGGCGTCCGGCGAGGCTGTCGCCGATGCCAAGGATCTCCTTGATCACTTCGGTGGCCTGCAGCGTGCCGACGACGCCAACGGACGCGCCGAGCACGCCGACTTCGGAGCAATTGGCGACCGTGCCGGGCGGCGGCGCCTCGGGGAACACGCATCGGTACGTCGGGAAGGGCACGCCCTTGTCGTCGACGAGGTGCGGCTTGAACGTGGTGACGTAACCGTCGAACTGGCCGACTGCGGCGAAGACCAGCGTGCGGCGTGCGAGATAACAGGCGTCCGAGACGAGATAGCGCGTGGCGAAGTTGTCGGAGCCGTCGGCAACGATGTCGTAGCGCCCGACGAGATCGAGCGCGTTGGCGACGCCGATGCGGGCTTCGTGCCGTTCCACCGTGATATGCGGGTTGATGCGGCGGATCGTTTCGAGCGCACTGTCCACCTTCGGCACGCCGACATGGTCCGTGTCGTGCACCACCTGGCGCTGCAGGTTGTCGAGGGAGACGCGATCATCGTCGATGACGCCGATGTGCCCGACGCCCGCGGCCGCGAGGTAGAGGAGCACGGGCGAGCCCAAGCCGCCGGCGCCGATGACGAGTACGCGCGCCGACTTCAGCGCCTGCTGGCCCTGCCCGCCGACCTCGCGCAGCACGAGATGGCGCTTGTAGCGCTCGATCTCCTCAGGCGTGAGGGGGCTCTTGGGGTTCGGCATGCGGCCTTACACCTTCGGCGCGCCGTTGGTGAAGGGCGCCAGCGCCTGCGTGACGAAACGGTGCGTCGGGGTCGCGACGCCGGCCGTCTTGCCCAAGCGCACGACGGCGCCGGACAGGCCTTCGAGCTCGATCGGCTTGCCGCTCATGAGATCGTGCGCCATCGAGGCCATCATCGGGCGGGGGAGGCCGTCGAGGACCTTTTTCACGCTGCCGGCGTCGTCGGGCGTGAGGCCGGTCTTGAGCGCGACGCCGACGGCAACCGTTTCGTCCACGGCCGCATCGAGCAGCGCACGCGTGTCGGCAGCATCGCGGATGGGGCCGATCGAGGTGCGCGTGAGCGCCGTCATGGCTGCGAGCGGGGCGAGCATGGAGAACTTCATCCAGAGCTCGCGGCCGATGTTTTCCGAGATCGACGCCTGGATACCGGCGGCAACGCACGCCTCGTGGAACGCGGTCACGCGCGCGCTCGCCTTGCCGTCGGGCTCGCCGAACTGCAGCGTGGCGAAGCGGCCGATCTGCTTGATCACGCCAGGTTCGGAGATGTGCGAGGCGATGCGGGCGACGCCCGGGACGACGTGACCCGGACCGACGATGCGGCCGATGCGATCGACGCTTTCGACGCCGTTCTGGAAGGTGAAGATCGCGGCGCCCTTGGCGACGAGCCCCTTCAGGCTCTCGGCTGCCGTCTCGGTGTCGCGCATCTTGACGGCGAACACGACGACATCGGCCGTCTCGACCTCGCGGGCGTCGGCCGCGACCTTGACCGGCGACAGCGTGAGGTTACCGAGTTCGGCATCGAGCCGCAGCCCCTTCGCGCGCATCGCTTCGAGATGGCTGCCGCGGGCGATGAACGTCACGTCGTTGCCGGCGGCAGCCAAGCGGGCACCGAAATAGCCGCCGACGCCGCCGGGGCCCATCACTACGATCTTCATGCGGGTCTCGCTTTCTGGATGCTGCGAAGGAGCGCTGCGCTCACGGCGTGATCACGACGCGACCGACGACGCGGCCGGCGCGCAGATCGTCGAGCGAGCGGTTGGTGTCGCCCAGGGGCCGCGTCTCCATCGGGATCTGGGCAATCTTGCCGGCTTTGACAAGCGCCAGCATCTCCTGGGCCTCTGAGGGCGAGCCGACGTAGCTGCCCATGATGGTGAGCGCGCGGAGCGGGAACATGGGCACGGGCAACTGGAAGCTGCCGCCAATGAGGCCAACGACGATCGCCGCGCCGCCTTTGGCGACGACGCCTTGCGCGAAGGCGAGCGACTTGTCGGAGCCGGCGAAATCGACGGCCGCGCCGACGCCACCGCCGGAGGCCTTGGCGATCGCCTTGCGCGAACCCGCATCAGCGGGGTCGAACGCTTCGGCCGCGCCGAGCTTGAGCGCGGCCTCTCGCTTTCCAGCATCGATGTCGGCGACGAGGATGGGTGCGTCGCTCATGGCGCGAGCGAACTGCAGACCCATCATGCCGACGCCGCCCAGGCCGACGATGAGGATGGGGCCCGCTTTCTGGAAAGCGATGGCCTTATTCACGGCGCTGTAGCCCGTGAGGCCGGAGCACATCAGGGCGCCGGCGAAGGCCGGATCGATGCCCGCGACGTCGAGCAGGTATTTCGGATGCGGCACCATGCAGTGGGTGGCATAGCCGCCGTCGACGGTGATGCCGAGGGCGCGCGGAGCATTGCACAGGTGCTCGTCGCCGCGGGCGCAGAGGCCGCACTTGCCGCAGCCGATCCAGGGATAGGCCGCATAGCGCGTGCCGGTCGTGACGCCCTTGGCTTCGGGGCCTACGGCCTCCACCGTGCCGGCGATCTCGTGGCCGAGCGTGAAGGGCAGCTTGCGGCCCGCTTGCACGTCGAGCTTGCTGCCGCCGCCGAGGTCGAAATATCCGTCCTGGAGATGGATGTCGGAGTGGCAGACGCCGCAGTGGGACACGCGCAGCAGCACCTCGGTGCCTTGCGGAACCGGCGTCGGGGCTTCGGTCGACTGGAGCGGCTCAGCGTAGGCGACGAGCGATTGGCGCTGCATGGTGTTTCCTCGCAATTGGTTTGCGAGGGACCATAGCAGATTGCTCTTCGGGGAGAAGGTCGGGCGGCAGGCCCGGGCGACGTATCAGCTTTGCGCTTTGACGCCGGTGTGGGTGCCGGTGCCGAAGATGGGGCTCCCTGTCCCCAGGCGGGGACAGGGAGTGCGGGCGCTGGATCAGGCCCGCTGATTGCGGAAGCGGATCTGGTAGGTGTCCATAGTGTACTCGGCCACCTGCCACCACAGGTACTGCTCGGACCGGAACGCCTGGACGTTGTCGTTGAACTTCTTGAACCACTCGTTCTTGGTCGACAGTTCGGCGTAGAGTTCCTGGGCGGCCTTGTAGCAGCCGTCCATGACATCCGGCGGGAAGGGCTTGAGCACCGCGCCCTGCGAGACGAGCTTCTTCAGCGCGACGGGGTTCACCGCATCGTACTTCGCCGTCATCCACGTGCCGCTGTCGTAGGAGGCCGACTGCAGCACTTCCTTGTAGATCTTCGGCAGCTCGTTCCACTTGGCGAGGTTGAAAAGGTTGTGCGGCGTGGAGCCCGGCTCCCACCAGCCCGGGTAGTAGTAGTAGCGGGCGACCTTGACGAAGCCGAGCTTCTCGTCGTCGTGCGGACCGACCCACTCGGCGGCGTCGATCGTGCCCTTCTCGAGTGCCGGATAGATGTCGCCGCCGGCGATCTGCTGCGGGACGACGCCGAGCTTCGTCAGGATCATGCCGGCGAAACCGCCGACGCGGAACTTGAGACCCTTGAGGTCTTCGAGCGAGTTGATCTCCTTGCGGAACCAGCCGCCCATCTGGCAGTTCGTCGAACCCGAGATGAAGCCCGTGCAGTTGTACTTGGTGCGCAGGAACTCGTCGACGAGCGCCTGGCCGCCGCCATGCACGTACCACGCGTTCTTCATGCGCGAGTTCATGCCGAAGGGCAGGTCGGTGCCGAAGGTGAAGGCCGGGTCCTTGCCGAAGTAGTAGTAGAGCGGGGTGTTGCCGCATTCGACCGTGCCGGCCTGGACAGCGTCGAGCACCTGCAGGCCGGGGACGATTTCGCCGGCAGCAAACGTCGTGATCTGGAACTTGTTGTCGGTCAGCTCCGCCACGCGCTTGGCGAAGTTTTCCGTCTGGCCGTACAGCGTGTCGAGTGACTTGGGCCAGCTCGTCGCCATGCGCCACTTGATTTCGGGCATGGTCTGCGCGATCGCCGGTGCGGCGAGCGTGACGGCTGCTGCGGCGCCGACGCCACCGGCGCCCGCGGTTTTCAGGAATCTGCGCCTGTTCAACTTGCTCATTCAGTCCTCCCTAAAAGATTTTGTCGGCCGCTTTTGCGGCTCTTGATGCGGAACGCATAGCTCGGCCGGGCGCTTCGGCGCGCCGGCTTCGGAGGCAGATTAGCGGGTTTGCGATTTAAGGCAATCAGTCCCCGTCACATATCGACGAGGCGCGCGTAGCCCTGCTCCAGGGTCTCGGC
>RXJK01000124.1:19679-22214 GCA_003963125.1 Hyphomicrobiales bacterium | reverse complement strand
GGTATTCGCCGAAATGCGCGCTTTTTGCGTCGATCACGCCGAGGGTGCCGTCGGGGAAGGTATCGCGCTTCAAGTAGACGATGGGGGCGCTGACCGGGACGAAATGCGAACGCTGCTTGTTGAGCGTCGTGACCAGCCCGCGCATGGCGCCGGTGGGGTCGATCTGGGACACCATCACCATGCGCATGGCGCCCTTGGTGAGCGAAACAAGGTGAATGTACATCGACGAGGTCGGGATATAGAGCCGGCCGCGGTGCACAAAGGGCTTGTCCGGCCGATCCCGCTCCTGGAACAGCAGGCTCGGCCATTCGTCGTCCCAGGTGATGTCGGTGCGGTAGGCCATCACGGCATCGGGCGACGTAAACGAGGGGCGGATCGTCAGGTAGCTGCCGAGATAGTGGTCGACGCCGGCGCGCGTGTAGGCGCCCATGTAGGCGGGCGCCGCTCGCGCCTCGAGAGGTGCCTCGGTTTCGGGCGCATCGCGATCGCCGCCATCGGGCTTCCAGGCGCGCTTGACCTTGTCGAAATCGAGCCCGAGCACCATGCAGACGTCGAACAGCGTCTGGTCGCGCACGGCCTTGCCGGCGAGCAGGTTCTGGATCGTCTTCTCGTGGCAGTCGGAAGCGTCCGCAAGCTCGGCTTGCGTCATCTTCTTCTCGATCATGGCCGTCTTGATGAGGCCGACCGAGGACATGAGCTTTCCATCCGTGCGCATGGCACGCCCGCCGCGATGCATGTGCTGGACCTGATGCATGCCCCGATAAGACATGAGACCCAGTGTCCGTGCTGTTCCCAAGGTAACTGAAAGCCGCCGCGGAAGGGAGTGGGGTAGGTGCCGTTGTCCCTCGGTTAATGCAGCGCCGCGGCCCAGATCAGGACGAGCCCGGCGCAGACGAGCAATGCGTCCATCAAGGTGCGGAATTGATCCGGATCGAGCGCCAGCACGAATCGTTTTGCCAAGCGCGAGCCGATCATCAGGCTCGCGCCGATGACGAGCCCCTTCACCACCGTTTCGACCGGCAGGGCATCGAAGCGGCGGAAGACGAGCGCCTTGGTCATGCCGATGGCGATGGAGCCCAAGGCTTCCGTGGCCAGGAACGCCCCTTTGACCAGACCGTAGGCGAGAAAGAACGGCGTATTGATGGGGCCGGTCGACGCCACCATGCCGGAAAGAAAACCTATTCCGGCGCCGACGAGCAGGAAGTGACGGGCCTCGATCTTGAGCCCCTGCCCCAGCAGCCAGCGGCGCGCCGGGACCATGGCAATGAACAGCGTGCCGAGCGCCGTCTCCACGAGCCACGGCTGCAAGACGAGAAGCGTGCGGGCGCCCAGTGCCGCCATCGGTACGGCCGCGACGCAATAGTAGGCATTGGCCCGCCAGTCGACGTCGCGCCACCAGACGAGGACGCGGGACAGATTGGCCAGCATGGAGGCCATGGCCATGATCGGCACGGCTTCCTGGGGCCCGAAGGCCATCATCAAGACCGGCATCAGAATGATGGCTGCGCCGAAGCCGACGATGCCGGACAGCGTGCCGGATACGAGCCCGAGCGCCAGAATGGCGAACCACATCATGCTGCGTTCAGGTTTCCCGTGGTACGGCTCGCGGGCCCTGGCTCCACGAGGATGCCCCATTGTTGCCGTGCTTCGTCCCGGCGACGCAACGGGTCTCCGGTCACTGCTGCGTTTCGTCAGCGAACGGCTTGCGAAGAGGAGCACGATCATGTCGGTGCGGGATGCCGTGACGGCGTTGCGGCGATTCGGTCTCGGGCCGCGGCCCGGCGAAGTGGCTTCGGTCGCTGCCGATCCACGCGAATTTCTCCTGGAAGGCCTGAAAAACCGGCAGGCGGCCGTCATCGACGCGCCGACGCTGAAGCCTAGCGATCGGCTGATGGAGGATCTCTTCATCGAGCAGCGCGAGAAGCGCATGATGGAGCTGCAGAAGGCGGAGCAGCTGAAAGCAGAACAGCAGAAAGCTCCCGGCCCGCAAGCGCAGGCGTCACCGCCTCCGGCCGGCGCCGATAGGATGACGAAATTGCCGGACGCCGCGGCTCCGGCGACGCCGCCGGTCAAGCCCGCGGATCTCGTTCGCGACGTCTTCATCGAGGAAGCACGGCAGCGCTTCCTGCACGCTGCCACCACGCGCGCGGCCTTCGTCGAACGGCTCGTGATGTTCTGGTCGAGCCATTTCTGCATTTCGGCGGACAAGGGCGGGCCGGTGCGCGTCGCGGCCGGCGCCTACGAGCGTGAAGCCATCCGTCCGCACGTGCTCGGGCGCTTCCGGGACATGCTGATCGCGGTGGAAATGCATCCCGCGATGATCATCTATCTCGACAACCAAGTCTCGATGGGGCCGAACAGCCGCGGCGCCAAGGGCAAGGGGCTCAACGAGAACCTCGCGCGCGAGATCCTCGAACTGCATACGCTCGGCGCCGATGGCGGCTACACTCAGGAGGACGTCACCAACTTCGCGCGCATCCTGACGGGCTGGACGTTCGACTCGCTCGAGAACACGCTCGCCGAGCCCGGCAAGTT
>RXJK01000124.1:0-19629 GCA_003963125.1 Hyphomicrobiales bacterium | reverse complement strand
GAACCGGGCGAATGGACGGTCCTCGGGCGCCGCTACAAGGACGAGGGCCAGCTCACGGGGCAGCGGGTGCTCGAAGATCTGAGCCGGCATCCCTCCACCGCGCGGCACATCGCGCGCAAGCTCGCGCGGCATTTCGTCGGCGAGAACGCTTCGGCCGAATTGATCGAGAAGCTGCAGAAGGCGTTTCGCGCCAGCGACGGCGACCTCGCCGTGGTGTCGCGCGCACTGATCGAGGCGCCCGAAGCCTGGACGGCGCAGCCCGCGAAGATCCTGCCGCCAACGGATTTCCTGATCGCGGTCTCGCGCGGCCTCGCGATCGAGCCGAAGCCCGAAAACCTGCTCAACCTCGGTGTGCAACTCGGCCAGCCGCTGTGGCGACCGTCGAGCCCGAAAGGATGGCCGGACGAGGACAATGCGTGGACGGCGCCCTCTGCCATGCGTGAGCGATTGCGCATCGTGGAGATCGCCGCGCGACAGGCGGACAAGCATCTCGATCCTAGGGCGCTGGCCGACGATCTCT
Source organism: Hyphomicrobiales bacterium (assembly GCA_003963125.1). GTDB lineage: Bacteria > Pseudomonadota > Alphaproteobacteria > Rhizobiales > Hyphomicrobiaceae > AWTP1-13. Next base: position 19,109 of record RXJK01000124.1, on the reverse strand, counting down.
TCGGCGAAGCGCTCGGCGAACACACGCGTCTCGCCGTCTCACGCGCCGAGGTGCGCGAGCAGGGGATCGAACTCCTGCTCATGAGCCCCGATTTTCAACGTCGCTAACGAGGACCACGCCATGCCGTGCCCCGACCATGCGCTTCTGAGCCGCCGCGGCTTCCTGACAGCGTCTTCTGCAAGTCTTGCGCTCTGGAGCCTGCTGCCGAAGGCGGCGCTCGCCGGAACGCGAGATCCGCGCCTGCTTGTCGTGATCCTGCGCGGGGGGCTCGACGGACTCGCGACCGTCGCGCCGGTCGGCGATCCAGATTATGCCGCGCTGCGCGGCGAGATCGCGCTGTCGACGACGGGCGAGGGCGCGGCGTTGCCGCTCGACAACCTGTTCGCGCTGAATGCGGCGATGCCGAACCTGCATCGGCTCTACGGTGCCAAGCAGGCGCTCCTCGCCCACGCGGTCCACACACCCTATCGCGAGCGCTCGCACTTCGACGGGCAGGACGTGCTGGAGAGCGGGCTCGCGAGCTTCACGCGCAACGACGACGGCTGGCTGAACCGGGCGCTCGCCGGCGTGCCGCATGCGGGCAAGGCCAACCCCAAGGGGCTCGTGATCGGCCCCATCGTCCCGCTCGTCCTGCGCGGCAAGGCCGAGACGCTGTCGTGGATCCCGAAGGTCGCCGGCGTGCCGCTGCGCGAGTCGACCGTCGCGCGCCTGCACGATCTCTACGCCCACACGGATCCGGCACTCGCCCGCGCGTTCGCCCAAGGCATGGACATCGCGCGCGTCGCCGAAGGCGAGAACCAGCCGGCCGGCCCCAAGCCGCCGCCCGGAACGCCGCCGCTGCCGCATCGCGATTTCGTTGTTCCGGCGGAGGCCGCCGCGCGCTTCATGAGCACGCCGGACGGGCCGCGTGTCGGCGTCTTGAGCTACAACGGCTGGGACACGCATGCGAACGAAGGCCCGGCGAAAGGGCAACTCGCCAACCGGCTCGCGGGCCTCGATGCCGCTATCGCCGCCCTCGAAAGCGGCATGGGGGGCGCGTGGAAGGACACGATCGTGCTGATCGTGACGGAGTTCGGACGCACGGCGCGCGTCAACGGCACGTCGGGCACGGACCACGGCATGGCAACGGTTGCCATCGCCGTCGGTGGTGCGGTCGCCGGAGGACGTGTTCTCGCCGACTGGCCGGGACTCAAGCAGCAGGCGCTCTACGAAGGGCGCGACCTGAAGCCGACGATGGATCTGCGGGCGCTCGCCAAGGGCCTTCTGCGCGACCATCTGGGCGTCCCGCCGGGTGCGCTCGACCAGGCGGTGTTCCCGTCGAGCACGGGCGCCAAGCCTCTCGACGGGCTCGTTGCCTGAAACGCAAAGCGGCGGACCATCGGCCCGCCGCTTCGTGTCGATTTCAGCGTGCGAGCCGTCAGCGGCCCAGCACCTGCACGTTGACCTGGGCCAAGCCCTGGCCGGTCATGCCGATGACGCGCGCGGCACCGCGCGAGAGGTCGATGACGCGGCCGGCGATGAAGGGACCGCGGTCGTTGATCGTCACGTCCACCGAGCGGCCGTTGCGCACGTTGGTGACGCGCACGCGCGTGCCGAAGGGCAGTGTGCGGTGCGCGGCCGTCAGGCCGTCGGGGTTGAAGGAGGCGCCCGAAGCCGTGCGCTGGCCCTGCCAGTAGTACGACGCGATGCCGCTGCCGGCGGAACCGGACGGGACGTACCCGGCGGCGGCGTTACGGGCGCCGCGGCGGCGCTGCGGACGTTCCTCACCTTCCTCGTAGCTGCGCACGACGTTGCGGCGCGCCTGACGCGGGGTCTGCATGTGGCGGCGGGCCTGCTGGCGCTTCGCCTTGCGGCTGACGCGCGGACGATCCTCGTCGTCCCAGCTGTCCGAGGCGTCGTTCATGGTGTTGCGCGCCCGGGCATAACGCTGCGCGATGGGCGACTCGAGACGCGACGCCGGTGCGCGAACGGCCTTGGCGTCATGGCTTTGAGGCGCGCTCGCCTCGGCAGTCACTGCAAGAGGGGCTGCGAGAGCGAACCCCAGAAGTGCGACTTTGAAAATCGATGCCATTGCTACTCTCCTACACGTGGACTGCGCTGGGCGTGACGACCGGGGCCGTGGGCCAACGAGGGAGAAGAAGGGCGAGCGCCCGCTCTCGTAATCGTTGTGCCTTGCGTGGATGTGCGAGCCAGACCGGTGGACGACGGATCCAGTTGCAGTGTGGTCCTCAAGGACTTGCCGGAACCCTCGGGTGCAGCAGGCGCAACGGGCGTTGCGGGCTGCAGTCCTCCGGCGCGCGCTACTCAACAGGTGAGAGCCGTGGGGTCAACGGCGAAAAGTGAATCGGATTCAGGAATTGCGCGCAGCGAAATGCGGCTCGCGCCGGTAAAACCTCACGAATCGAGTGCGTGTAGGAGTGCGAGTTGCGCGCTCCCGTTGCGTGCGACTTTTTGCACAGGCTGTTCGCGCAAGACGTCAGGCGGCAGCGTCAGAGCGGGCCCGGATATCCGCCGCCGTCGATGCACAGGTTCTGCCCCGTGATGAAGCCTGCGTGCGCCGAGCAGAGGAAGGCGACGGTGGCGCCGAACTCGTGCGTGGTGCCGAAGCGGCCCGCCGGCACGCCGGCCTTGCGCTCGGCTTCGATGTCAGCGATCGGCACGCCGCGCGACTTCGCCAGCTTTTCCGTGGTGCCGCGCAGGCGGTCGGTATCGAAAGGCCCCGGCAGGATGCCGTTGATCGTCACGTTGTTGCGGGAGGCCTTGCGCGCGAGGATGGCAATGGCGCCGGTCAAGCCGAGGCGCGCACCGTTCGACAATTCGAGCGATGGGATCGGGTTCTTGATGGAGGCCGACGTGATGTTGACGATGCGGCCGAAGCCGCGCTCCATCATGCCGTAGACGGTCGCCTGGATCAGCGCGATCGGGCTGATCATGTTGCCTTCGACCGCTTGGCGCCAATCGTCGAGGGAGAAGTTCTTGAAGTCTCCGGGCGGCGGGCCGCCCGCATTGTTGACCAGGATGTCGGGGGCGGGGCAGGCCGCGAGGAGTGCTGCGCGGCCCTCGGGGGTCGTCACGTCGCAGGCCACTGCCGTGACCTTCACGCCCAGGGCCTGCAATTCCTTGGCCGTCGCGTTGAGTGCATCGGCGCCGCGTGCGCAGATGGTGAGGTCGACGCCTTCGCGGGCGAGTGCCTCGGCGCAGCCCTTGCCCAATCCCTTGGATGCGGCGCAGACGATGGCCTTCTTGCCCCTGATGCCGAGATCCATGGCGTGCTCCCGTGATGATGATCGCTGTCGACACATACCGAGACGCGGCTTTCTCGCCTAGCGTTTCGTCGCGGAACAGCAGTTTGGAAAAGGGCGGCGGCCCGGCCTTCTAGAGCCAGCCCTTACGCTTGAAGTAGAGCCAGGGCAGGACCGCCGAGATCACCATCAGGGACAGCGCCAGCGGATAGCCGTACTCCCAGTCGAGCTCGGGGATGTGCTTGAAGTTCATGCCGTAGATGGTGCCGACGAGCGTCGGCGGCATGAGGGCGACGGCCAGAACCGAGAAGATCTTGATGATCGTGTTCTGCTCGTTGTTGATCATGCCGAGCGTGGCATCGAGCAGGAAGTTGATCTTCACCGACAGGTAGCCGACGTGATCGTTGAGGGATTGCACGTCGCGGTTGGCCGTCTTGATGCGGGCGCGCAGGAGCTTGTCCTCGCCGCGCTCGGACATGACGTGGGAGAGATACGTGAGCAGGCGGTCGATCGAGAGCAGCGACTCTCGTGAGCGGGAGGTCAGTTCGCCTTCGCGACCGATGGTCTTGATGTTGATGTCGAAGCGCGGGGCGCGCTGGCGCTCGTTGTTGACGTCGAAAATGGTGTGCGAGAGCTGGTCGACCTCGGCCTGGATGCGCTCCACGCGGTCGGCCGCGCGATCGATGACCGCCTCGATCAGACCGATGAGGACCGAGGGGCCTGCCGAGCAGGCGGCATCCTTCTTCTGCGCGCGATTGAGATAGAGCTTGAAGCCGCGCGGCTCGGCGTAGCGCACCGTGATCAGGCGATTGCCCGCGAGCATGAACGTCACCGGCGTGGCGACGTCATTGTTGCTGTGGGTGGGCTTCTCGCCGTGGATCGCCTCGTTCTCGGCGAAGGAGAGGATGATGGCGGTCATCACGTGCGCGCCGCCTTCGTGATAGAGGCGGCTGGAGGCCTCGATCTCGGACATCTCTTCGCGCGTCGGGACCAGCACGCCGAGGGCCTGCTCGACGCCCGTGTCCTCCTCGCGTGTGGGCCGGTAGAGATCGATCCAGACGGTCTGCGCCGTGATCTCGGCCGGCGCGCTGCGGGCAACGAGGACGCCGTCAACGTTGTCATAAATTGTCATCATGGCGAGCCGTCCCGCGAGCGTGTTCGTGCTCGCTATGCCCCAAAGAATTGACGCTTGGCAAGCGCCACGCGTACGACGTCCGGGACGCTCAGGACGACCATTCGTTGGGATAGTTCACGACGCGCCAGGGCCAGAAGATGAGGACGAAGGCCAAGGCCGTGATGCCCAGCAGAACGCCGAGCATCCAGGGTGCCATGCCGACACCGACGACGCGGCTTGCCCAGTCGTTCAACTGCTCGTAGCGGAGGACCGCGACGGCCGCTGCGATCACACCGGAGATCTGGCCGAGCATCTCGCCTTCCTTGCCCAGGCGGCGCAGGAAGTAGAAGATCAAGAGCAGCATCCAGGGGGCGATGACGAGGCTCAGCTTGAACTGCGGCCAGTCACCGGCGTGGCCGAACATGACGTTGGCCGCGGAGAGGTACGCATAGTCCATGGCCGGCCAGACCAGCATGGCGAAGCCGCCGATGATCACGCCGCGTTCGATGGCGGGCACGTAGGTGCCGTAGAATTCATCGACCTTGTCGCGCCAGAAGGCGAGCAGGCAGCCGATGGCGAGCACGATCACGACGAAGAAGATCTTGAGCGGCATGAGCAGCCGGTCCCATTGCGCCGTGAGCGAGCGCTTGGCGGGGTCCTTCTGCAGGTCGTCGACGGTCTTGGTGAACGCCTCCTGCACCTTGCAGCAGGCGTTGCCGTCGAGCGGCTTCAGCGCGGGAAAACAGAAGCGCACGGGCTTCATGTCTTCGCGCGGCTCGAGCAGCGGATCCTCGCCGCAGCCGCGGGCGAACTTGGAGAGGCCGACGCGCGTCTGGGAGGCGGTGCGCAGCGTCTTCAGGACCTCGCCGATCTGGCCGCGCTCGCAGGCTTCGCCCTTGCAACCCGCCGGCGTGCCGGTGTCGGCGGCGATGACGCTCGGGGCGATCTCCCACAGCGCACGCGGGCTCGCGTCGAGATATCGGTCGGCGCCGATCGTGATGCCGATGGCCGCGAGCAGGCCCAGCGAAAAGCGCAGGCGGCCGTAGGGCAAGTGGTTCCAGTAGAGGTGGGTGAAGATCACGGACGGCATGAAGAAGGCGATCAGTGCCAGCACGCCGAGGATGGGGAAGAAGAGGAACAGGTTCGAATGGGTCACGAGCATCGTGAGCCAGTCGCCGTCCCGGTACTCGTAGATCAACAGGCCTGAGGATACGAGGAAGGAGGCCGCGAGCAGCGTGTAGATCACGCCCACGAAGGTACGCGCACCGAGCATCTACTCCCCCTCCCTCGCGCAGGGCGCCGGCTCGCGACGCGGGCGCCCAGCCCCAACTTGTTGGTTGGCGGAGTGTATTCCGCCGGATTGCGGCTCTTCCAGCCGCCGTTGCCGTTCCCTGACAATTAGCGGGCGAGCATGACGCGAAGGCAACGGTTTGCGCCGAGGGGGCGCTTGGGCGGGGCAAGGAAAGCCCGCCCCAAAAGCAAAGGGACCGCCCTTCGGACGGTCCCCGTGAGACTTCGGTGGCGTGGCGCTGGTCCGGGATATCCCGAAAGCGGCCCGCTCAGCGTGCGTCGGAGGTTGCTCCAACGCGCGCTTGACCGAGCATCAGCACCTTGGCCTTCCGCTTGATCTCACTCGACATCGGATCACCTCCTTCCTGTTGTTGCGAATCTTTCCCAAGTTTAGCAAACGCGCGTCACGATGCAAGGGCGAAATTCATTAACACCTTGTAAGGGCACGTTTTTGTTGCAGAATGCCTGTTCTGTCAGCTGGCGCGGGGCAGCGGGATCGGCGCGCCCTGGGGACCGGGCTGAGCCGGCGCATCGAGGTTGAGTTCGTTGGGATCGGAGGGGCGCTTGCAGCGGCCGTCGAACTCCGCGCCCTGCTCGATGGCCAGAGACATGTGGTGGATGTCGCCCACGACCTTCGAGGAGGCCTGAAGTGCGACCGTCACGCCCTTGATGACGCCGGAAATCTTGCCACGGACGATGACGCGCTCGGCAGCCACCATGCCGGTCACCTGGCCGGTGTCGCCGATGATGACTTCGCTGCCGCGCACGTCGCCCTCGACCTCGCCGTCGACCTGGATGGTGCCCTGGCTGATGATCTTCAAGCCCTGCCCCAGGATCCTGAGATCCTTGCCGATTACCGATTTGGACTGGGACGAGCCGTCCGGAGGCGCCGGGGGACCGGGGCGGCGGGCCGTGTTGAGGCCGGGCGGCTGCGGCTGGCTCGCGGGCTCGATGGTCTTCGGCTCGACTGAGGAGTTGCGCGTAAACATTGTCATTCCCCCAAAAGCTTCGGTGGTCGTGGTGCCAACGCGCGCCAAGCCAACACTCACGCATGGTGGAAATATGTCAGCATGTTCGTCGACGTCTGACAATCTTGTCCTCTGACGCGGCAAAAGCGCTGTGGAGCCGGGGCCACAGCCCGCCGGCCGGTTCCCGCAATGCGTTGCCGCTGCCCGGTCGGCGTGACAGAGTTGGCGCCTGATTCCGAGACTAGGCGTGCTGCCAAACGGCTTGTTGTGCATCCGGGTCCCTCGCGGGAAGCGTGCCTGCCCTTATCCAGCCGGGAGAACAAGAAAATGCGGCGCCTGCCAGCTACCGCGCTTGCGGTATTCCTCAGCCTGCTGTCTGCAGAGACCGCGTCCGCACAGGGCGCCGGCAAGTGTCTCAACGAGAACGCGCTGGGCGTCGCGCGCACGGTCGAGATCGACACCACCGGCGGGCCCGGCTTCGGCATGGAGCAGTACAAGGCCTACGACTTCCTCAACCTTAAGGAAGTGGTGCTGACCTTCGACGACGGCCCTTGGCCGCACAACACGCGGGCCGTTCTCGAGGCGCTGGCCAAGCATTGCACCAAGGCGACGTTCTTCAGCATCGGCAAGCACGCCATGTGGCATCCCGAGATCCTGAAAGAGGTCGCCGCTGCGGGGCACACGGTTGGCACGCATACCTGGTCGCACGCCAACATGGCGAAGCTGAAAGGCGAGAAGCTAACCGCGGAGTTGGAGCGCGGCTTCAGCGCCGTGAAGATCGCCCTCGGGCAGCCGCCGCATTCCTTTTTCCGCTTCCCGTTTTTGAAGGACCCGAAGGAAGCGATGGAATATCTCGGCAAGCGCAATATCGCCGTGTTCTCGCACGACCTCGACAGCTTCGACTTCAAGATCAAGAAGCCGGAGGAGGTCATCAAGTCGGTGATGACGAAGCTCGACAAGAAGGGCAAGGGCATCATTCTGATGCACGACCTGCAGACGGCCACGGCGACGGCGCTTCCGGAGCTGCTCGATCGCCTGAAGGCCGAAGGCTACAAGGTCGTGCACATGCGCTCGAAGGCGCCGCTCGAGACGCTGCCGGAGTACGACGAAGCGCTGAAGGGCGAGATGAAGGGCGTGGCCGTCTCGGGTGGCGCGCCGGTGTCGAGCATCGTGCGCACGATCGAGACCGACGATGCGCCTCCAACCGGCGATCTGCCGGCGAAGAGCGCGCTACCCGGTACGAGCGTGAAGCAATAAGAGAAGGGCTCCTCGCGGAGCCCTTTTTCCTACCAGCGGATATCGAGGTTGACGCCGGGGGCGCGGATCACCGCGCGGCCGCGATCGGGGTTCACGTCGACGAAGGTGTAGGGCGCGTCGACGCGCACACGGCCGTTGTTGGGATTTACGCGCACGTTCGCGTCGCGCGTCTCGACCCGGATGTCGCGGCGCGGGCCGGGCGCCGAGGTCGGTTCGCCGGGGGCGGCGGCATCCTGCGGCGCCGGTGTCGGCGGCGTCACCCGCTTGCCGCCGATAGAGCCGCCGTCCGGCCCGTTCTCCTCGCGCCGCGCGGGCGGTGCCGGCGGGACGGGCTTGGCGGCCTGGGCCAGCGTCACGTCATTGGGAGCATCCGGCCGCGGCAGCGAGGTCGCGATGCTCGTCGAGGCGGTGATCGCCGCCGCGCCCGCCAGCGCCGTGAGCGAGAGCCCGCCCACCATCAGCACCATCCCAAGTTTCTTCGCCATGGCTTCGCTGCCTCGTCCGCGCTTGCGGCTCATGCCGACTTTCAACCAACGTCTATACCTGAAAGTTGTCCGGCTTGCATCAGGGGGCGCCGTTCTTTGCCTGAAAGAGCGGTCGATGGCCCTGTTTCGATGGCGGGGCGTGCTCTAATCTCGGGCGCAACTTGAAGAACGAGGAGCGCTCCATGTCTGATCCCTTCGCCTCACCGGCCCATGCCACGACGGCCGGCCTGACCGAGCATGGGGCGCAACGCCTCGTGCGTGTGCTGGAACGGGAGATCGCGGATCGGCGCCTGCCGGGGGCCGTGGTGATGGTCGGGCGGGGCGGCCGCCTCGGCGTCTCGCAGGCGCTCGGCAAGCAGGGACCCGAAGGTGACGCGCCAATGCGGGCGGACAGCCTGTTCCGCATCTATTCGATGACGAAGCCGATCGTGTCCGTGGCCGTGATGAAGCTGGTCGAGGAGGGACGCATCCTGCTCGGCGACGCGATCACCAAGTACATTCCGGTGCTCGGCGACCTCAAGGTGGCGGTGCAGGACGGGGACAGCATCGTGCGGCTCGATCCGCTGGTGCGCCCGATCACGATCCAGGATCTCCTGCGGCACACGTCGGGCTTCACCTACGGCTTCGTCGCGACGGGAGAGATTGCGCGGCGCTACCAGGAGGCGCGGCTCGCCAGCACCAAGCTTACCAATGCCGAGTTCTGCGAGAAGCTCGCGACGCTCCCGCTGCTGCACCAGCCGGGGACGCACTGGTCCTACAGCCAGTCGACGGACGTGCTCGGCTGCCTATTGGAGGTCGTGCACAAGAAGACTCTCGGCGAAGTCCTGAAGGCGGAGGTGCTCGATCCGCTCGGCATGCACGATACGTCATTCGTCGTGCCGGAGGAGAAGCTTTCCCGTCTCGCCAAGCCGCTGCCGCGCGATCCGGACACGGGCGGCGCCGTCACCATGCTGCCGACGCACAACGAGTCCGGTGGCGGCGGTCTCTACGGCACGGCGCCGGACTATGCGCGCTTCTGCCAGATGCTGGCGAACGGCGGCGCGCTCGGCAGCACGCACATTCTGGGCCGCAAGACGCTCGAGTTCATGTCGAGCGACCATCTCGCGCCGCATGTGGTGATCGACCAGAACCTCGGGCTTCTGCCGCCGGCGCACGGCTTCGGGCTCGGCTTCGGCGTGCGTCGCGTCACGGGCGTCGACAGCTTCCCGGGCACGGCCGGCTCGTTCTACTGGGGCGGGATTGCGGGCACCACGTTCTGGATCGACCCGAAGGAGGACCTGTGGGCGCTGCTGATGATCCAGGCGCCGGCGCAGCGGGAGTACTACCGCATGCTGTTCCGCAACCTCGTGTACTCGGCGCTGGTTTGAGGGTACCCACGCCCGAGTGCGCCACAATCATCGCTTCTCCAACGGTTCTGCGCGTTGCCCCTGGGTCCCTGATCGGCGCTGCGCGCCGTCAGGGATGACAGTGGAGCTCAGGCGCGCGCTCGCCTCCCTCTCCCTTGTCATCCCGGCCGGAGCGCGAAGCGCGCAGAGCCGGGACCCAGGGGCGGCTGGTCGGGCCGGTGAAGCCGGTGGGGTTGCTCCGCAACGAAAAAGGGCGGCCTGTGCCGCCCTTTGCAGAAGACGATGCGAAAAGAGAGACCTCAGCCGCGGCTTTCGATCGGGACGAAGGTGCGCTCCCCAGGCCCGATGTAGAGCTGGCGCGGACGGCCGATCTTCTGCTCGGGATCCTCGATCATTTCCTTCCACTGGGCGACCCAGCCGACCGTGCGGGCGACAGCGAACAGCGCCGTGAACATCGACGTCGGGAAGCCCATCGCGCGCAGCGTGATGCCCGAGTAGAAGTCGATGTTCGGGTAGAGCTTCTTCTCGATGAAATAGTCGTCCTGCAGCGCAATGCGCTCCAGCTCCATGGCGACCTTGAGGATCTGCTGGTCCTTGACGCCGAGCGCGTCGAGCACTTCGTGGCAGGTCTGCGCCATGACCTTCGCGCGCGGGTCGTAGTTCTTGTAGACGCGGTGGCCGAAGCCCATCAAACGGAACTCGGAGTTCTTGTCCTTGGCCTTCTTCACGTACTCGGGCACGCGGTCGACCGTGCCGATCTCTTCCAGCATCTTGAGCGCGGCCTCGTTGGCGCCGCCGTGCGCAGGCCCCCAGAGGCAGGCGATGCCGGCGGCGATGCAGGCGAACGGGTTGGCGCCCGAGGAGCCCGCAAGACGCACCGTCGAGGTCGAGGCGTTCTGCTCGTGGTCGGCGTGCAGGATCAGGATGCGGTCGAGTGCGCGCGAGACGATGGGGTTCACCACGTACGGCTCGCACGGCACCGCGAAGCACATCTGCAGGAAGTTCGACGTGTAGTCGAGGTCGTTGCGCGGATAGATGAAGGGCTGGCCGATCGAGTACTTGTAGGCCATCGCGGCGATGGTCGGCATCTTGGCCACGAGGCGGTGGCTGGCGATGACGCGCTGCTGCGGATCGTTGATGTCCGTGCTGTCGTGATAGAAGGCCGAGAGGGCGCCCACCGAGCCGCACATGATCGCCATGGGATGCGCGTCGCGGCGGAAGCCGGTGAAGAACCGGGTCATCTGCTCGTGCACCATGGTGTGGCGCGTGATGGTGTTGCGGAAGCTCTCGAATTGGCTCTTCGTCGGCAGCTCGCCGTTGAGCAGCAGGTGGCAGACCTCGATGAAGTTGGACTTCAGGGCGAGGTCGTCGATGTTGTAGCCCCGGTGCATCAACTGGCCCTTGTCACCATCGATGTAGGTGATGCGGGAGGAGCAGTTGGCGGTCGAGGTGAAGCCCGGATCGTAGGTGAAGCAGCCCGTGTCGCGGTAGAGGCGACCGACGTCGATCACGTCCGGGCCGACGGTGCCCGATCGGATAGGCATCTGCGCCTGGCGGTTGCCGCCGATGGAGAGGGTTGCGACCTTGTCGGCATTGGCATCTTTCGCATTCATGGCGCGCGTCCTTTGAAACGACAGCACAGCTTCGAAGCCTGTGACGGGCGGGCCTGCCACCCATCGAGGCAGCTATGTGCGGGTGCATGCGTATTATACATTTCGCGGTGCGGCAAGCGATGACACAAGGCCGTTACTGCCCGCTTTCGAAGGATATATTTGTTGGCTGAAAGGCTGAATTTTTTGCTTACGCGATAGGCACCGTCAGACGGCGGCCTGGTCCGAAATCCGACCCAGGGCTTCCTCGCGGCCGAGGATCGCCATGACGTCGAAGATCGGCGGCGAGACGCTGCGGCCGGTGATCGCCGCGCGCAGAGGTTGCGCGACCTTGCCGAGCTTGAGCCCTGAGGCGTCGACGAAGGCGCGCACGGCAGCCTCGATCTGCGCCGGCTCCCAGGCTTCGACCGCGCGCAGCGCGGGGAGCAGCCCTGCCAACGTCGCGCGGCTTTCGGCGTCGAGAAGCTTCGCCGCCTTGTCGTCGAGGGCGAGGGGCCGGCGGCCGAGCAGCCAGCCCATCCCATCCACGATGTCCTTCAGCGTCTTGGCGCGCTCACGCAGCGCCGGCAGCGCCTGGGCGATCTTCTCCTCGCCGACCTCGACCATGCGCGCCTCGATGTCGGCGCCGCCCTCGGTCTCGGCGAGCATCATGCCGACGCGCTCCAGCAATTCCGCCTCGCCGGCCTGGCGGATCCAGTGACCGTTGACGTCGGCGAGCTTGGCGAAGTCGAGCCGGCCGGGGGCCTTGTTGATGTCCTTCACGTCGAACCAGGACACCGCCTGCTCGGTCGAGAAGATCTCGTCGTCGCCGTGGCTCCAGCCGAGGCGCACGAGGTAGTTGCGCAGGCCCGCTGGGATGAAGCCCATCTGGCGGTAGGCCTCGATGCCGAGCGCGCCGTGGCGCTTCGACAGCTTGGCGCCGTCGGGGCCGTGGATCAGGGGCACGTGGGCGAACACCGGCAGCTCCCAGCCCATGGCCCGATAGATCATGACCTGGCGGGCGGCATTCGTCAGATGATCGACGCCGCGGATGACGTGCGTGATGCCCATGTCGTGGTCGTCCACGACCACAGCGTGGTTGTAGACCGGGGTGCCGTCGGAGCGGAGAATGATCATGTCGTCGAGTTGGGTATTGGGCACGACCACGCGGCCCTGTACCTGATCGTCGATCACGGTCTCGCCCTCGCGCGGCGCCCTTAGCCGGACCACGAACGAGGCCCCGGCCGGTGCCTCCGCCGGATCGCGGTCGCGCCAGGGGCTCTGGATGGTCTGGGGCCCGCGGGGTGAGCGCTTCTCCTGCTTGGCCAGCTCACGCTCGGCGATAATGGCCTTGTGCATCTCGTCGAGTTCGGCCTGTGTCAGGTAGCAGCGGTAGGCCTTGCCGTCGGCGAGAAGCTGCAAGGCGACCTCGCGATGGCGGTCGGCGCGCGCGAACTGGTAGAGCGGCTCGCCGTCCCAATCGAGTTCAAGCCACTTCAGGCCGTCGAGAATGGCCTGAATGGCGCTCTCGGTGGAACGCTCGCGGTCGGTGTCCTCGATGCGCAGCAGGAACTTGCCGCCGGTGTGGCGGGCGTAGAGCCAATTGAACAGCGCCGTGCGCGCGCCGCCGATGTGGAGGTAGCCGGTGGGCGAGGGCGCAAAGCGCGTGACGACGGTTTTGGTCATGCTGTTCTGGCTTCTTTCAGGCATTGGCAGGTCGGGCGCCCCTGTAGCACAGGTGAGGCGGCGGCCAAACCCGGTGCGGGCCCGTCCGATGACGCATGCTCCCGCGCAAAATTGACGTCTGGCATCGGCAATCTTAGATTGAGGTCTATGGAAAAGACCCAGGTCTACCTGCCGAAGGAGGAGCTCGACGCGGTGCGCGAAGCTGCGGCGCGTTCGGGTCGGAGTATTGCGGAGATCATCCGCGACGCCATTCGTCAGGTCTTGCTCAAGCCACAGACGGATGGCCCTGTGGCGATCTGGGACGGCCAGCCCAAGCGTTCATCTTCCGACCACGACAGCGTTCACGACGAACCGTAGATGCGGCAGGGACAGGCCGTCTTCGTCGACAGCGGCGCCTGGATTGCCCTTGCCTTGACACGAGATGCGCTGCACGACCGGGCGCGCGAGCAATGGCAGGTTTTGAAGGCGGCCGGCGCGCGGCTGCACACATCGGTGCCGGTCGTCATCGAAACCTTCACCTTCCTTGATCGGAACGCCAACAGGGATGTCGCACTGGCCTGGAGAGATGCGATCCATGGGCCTGCCACGGTGACTATTCTCCCGTGCGAGCTCAATGACCTGGAGCAGGCCTGGGGCTATTTCCGGCGCGCAGATCTGCACGAGCTTTCAGCGGTAGACGCCACCAGCTTTGCCATCATGAAGCGCGCTCGGATCCGCGTTGCCTACACGTTCGACCACCATTTCAGCGTGGTGGGCTTCCGACTGGTGGGTTGAACTGAGCGTTGGGTGTCGCGTGCCCTTGGCTTGCCCACGAGGATTTGCTAGGGGCGGCCTCTTGGACCTGCTAAAGCGCCGCTCCTGTGGCGGAGAGTGACATCATGACTGCAGAAGAACCGGCCGTCCGCGAAGCAGGGCGGGATTTCATCCGCGACATCGTCGAGGCCGATCTCCAGGCCGGCCGGCACAAGAGCGTGCTGACCCGCTTTCCGCCCGAGCCCAACGGCTACCTGCACCTGGGCCACGCCAAGTCGATCTGCCTCAACTTCGGCGTGGCGCAGGAGTTCGGCGGCAAATGCAACCTCAGGTTCGACGACACGAACCCGACCAAGGAGGAGCAGGAGTACATCGACGCCATCCAGAAGGATGTCGCCTGGCTCGGCTTCTCGTGGGGCGACAAGCCGTTCTACGCCTCCGACTACTTCGAGCAGCTCTATGCCTGGGCCGAGATCCTGATCAAGGCCGGCAAGGCCTACGTCGACGACCAGAGCCAGGAAGAGATGCGCCTCGCGCGCGGCACGCTGACCGAGCCTGGCAAGAACAGCCCCTATCGCGACCGCAGCGTGGAAGAGAACCTCGACCTCTTCCGCCGCATGCGCGCGGGCGAGTTCCCGAACGGCGCGCGCGTGCTCAGGGCCAAGATCGACATGGCCAGCGGCAACATCAACCTGCGCGACCCCGTGCTCTATCGCATTCTGCATGCGCATCACCCCCGCACGGGCACGGCGTGGTGCATCTATCCGAGCTACGACTACGCGCACGGCCAGTCGGATGCGATCGAAGGCATCACGCACTCGATCTGCACCCTCGAATTCGAGGATCATCGACCGCTCTACGACTGGCTGATCGAGAACCTGCCCGTGCCGTCGCGGCCCCGGCAGTACGAGTTCGCGCGCCTCAACCTCACCTACACGCTGCTGTCGAAGCGCGTGCTCACGGGCCTCGTGAGGGAGGGCCACGTGACGGGCTGGGACGATCCGCGCATGCCGACGCTTGCCGGCATGCGCCGGCGCGGCGTGCCGTCCGAGGCGTTGCGCGACTTCGCCCGTCGCATCGGCGTCGCCAAGGCCAACAGCGTGGTCGACTACGGCCTGCTGGAATTCTCGATCCGCGAGGTGCTGAACCGCGAGGCCAAGCGCCGGATGGCGGTGCTGCGTCCCTTGAAGGTCGTCATCGAGAACTATCCGGAGGGACAGGTCGAGGAGCTCGAGGCCGTCAACCATCCCGACAAGCCGGAGCTGGGGGTGCGCAAGATCCGCTTCTCGCGCGAGATCTGGGTGGAGCAGGACGACTTCATGGAGAATGCGCCGAAGAATTTCTTCCGGCTCACGCCCGGCAAGGAAGTGCGGCTGCGCTACGCCTATTTCGTCACCTGCAAGCAAGCGATCAAGAACGCCGCCGGCGAGGTGGTGGAGCTGCGCTGCACGTACGATCCGGCCACGCGCGGCGGCAACACGCCGCCCGACGGCCGCAAGGTAAAGGCCACTTTGCACTGGGTGTCGGCGGCGGACGCCGTCGATGCGGAGGTGCGGGTCTACAACCAGCTCTTCAAGGATCCCGATCCGGACGCGTCCGACTTCTCGGGCTCGCTCAATCCGAATTCGCTCGAGATCCTGAAGGGCGCGAAGGTCGAGCCGGCGCTCGCCGCCGACAACGAGAGCGAGGCGGTGCAGTTCGAGCGGCAGGGCTATTTCTGCCGCGACCGGGATTCGAAGCCCGGCGCGCTGGTGTTCAATCGTACGGTCGGCTTGCGGGATTCCTACGCCAAGGTTGCCGGGGGGAAGGGGTAGGAAGCGGCTTGGGGCTGGCTGTACAGAAAGAATTATTCATCGGCATGTCTGTTTAGGTCCGGTCCGTCCGACATAGTCTCGACAGGGCATGAGGCTCTGCCGAAAACTATTGGAGACGGGCATGCAATATCTCCTGTTGATTCACTCGGAAGAAGGCGCGTTCGAGCGCCTGC
This sequence comes from Hyphomicrobiales bacterium, assembly GCA_003963125.1. Classification (GTDB taxonomy): domain Bacteria; phylum Pseudomonadota; class Alphaproteobacteria; order Rhizobiales; family Hyphomicrobiaceae; genus AWTP1-13. The sequence goes on along the minus strand of RXJK01000124.1, from coordinate 3,392 downwards.
CCAAGGACGTCGCCGCAAAGGGTATGGCGGACTACGAGGCCTATACCGAGGCTTTGCGCAAGGCGAAGATCCTCATCAGCAGCAATCGTTTGCGTCCAAGCGCGGTGTCGAGCACCGTGCGTTACGAAGGCGACAAGGTCCGCGTAAAGGACGGCCCGTTCGCGGAGACGAAAGAACAGATCGGCGGCTACTATCTCATTGATGTGCCCGATCTCGACGCGGCCCTGAAATGGGCTGGGAAATGCCCTGGTGCTCGACACGGAGCGGTCGAAGTCCGGCCCGTATGGGGCTGATCGGAGCGCCGCATGCAAGCGAGCGACGACGACGCCGGCGCCACCGCTGAAATGGTGGCGCGCCGAAGTTACGGCAAACTCGTTGCCGTCCTCGCTTCTCGCCATTGCGACCTAGCGGCGGCCGAGGACGCCTTGGCCGACGCCTTCGCCGCGGCGTTGCGCGCGTGGCCGATTTCCGGAACCCCGGAAAATCCCGAAGCCTGGCTTCTGACCGTCGCGCGTCGGCGGCAAGCCGACGACGCCCGCAGAAAATCCACGCAGCAAGGAGCCGAGCGGCACCTTGCGATGCTGTCCGACGAACTGGAGACAAGCCGCGAAGGCATGGATCACGATGCCATTCCAGATCGACGCCTCGGCCTCATGTTTGCGTGCGCGCATCCAGCCATCGATGCCAATGTGCGCACGCCTCTGATCTTGCAGACCATCCTCGGCTTCGATGCAAAGGACATCGCGGGGGCGTTCTTGGTGTCGCCCACAGCGATGAGCCAACGCCTCGTCCGTGCGAAAGCAAAGATCAAACACGCGCGCATCAGTTTCTCGATTCCCGACCCAGACGTCCTGCCGGAGCGTCTCGACCACGTTCTTGACGCCGTCTATGCCTGCTTCACCGCCGGATGGTCGGATGCCTTCAGCCTGGACAGCGGACCCAACGATCTTTCCGGTGAGGCCGTTTGGCTTGGTCGCATGCTGGTGAAGCTTCTGCCGGACCATCCCGCCACGTCGGGCCTGTTGGCACTCATGCTGTTTGCCGAAGCAAGACGAAGGGCCCGGCGCGATCCGGAGGGCCGCTTCGTACCCCTCTCGAAGCAGGACGTCGCATTGTGGGACGTGGGGAAGATCGAAGAGGGGAATTCCCTTTTACGCGCGGCTCTCGCCAACGGTGAGCTGGAGCGCTTTCAGCTGATGGCCGCGATCCAGTCGGCGCATGTCGCGCGTTGCGCGACGGGACGAACCGACTGGCCCGCGATCGTCTTGCTCTACGACGCTCTCTACAGCCTGACCCAATCGCCGGTCGTGGCCATCAACAGGGCCATGGCGATCGGCGAGGACAAAGGCTGGTCGGCAGGCTTGGACGCGCTCGCTTCCGCGGAGGTCGATCAGGCAATCTTTCAATATCAGCCGTACTGGGCAACGAAGGCGGAACTGCTGGGGCGTGCAGGGGATCGGGACGGCATGGGAGAGGCATTCCGAATGGCGGTCGCTCTCAGCGACGACGCGGCGGTACGCGTCTACTTGGAGCAGCGGCGCCAGTACTTTCTGGATGCGGTTGCCTCCTGATGCCAGAACTAACTTCGAAGCGGTGCTCACCGATCGACGCGCGAGCGCAAAGCGTACGGCGCCAGAATTGAGTGCGGCACGGCGGCCGCTGCGGGCTCGCCGATACTGCCCCTCCGCCGAGGCCCTTATACGCCACTTGAGACCAGCGCGCTCAAGCCTGCAATGGCCAGTCATGTGGTGCTTCATGCGTGGCTGATCGCGATAATCTCGCGGGCGAGTTCGTCGGGGGCCGTGATCGCGACCCAGTGGCCGCCGTCGGGAAGTATCGTGACTTGCCTGCTGCCGAAGCTGTGGGCGTACTTTGCCGATATGAAGTTGTCCTTGTCGCCCTACAGCACGCGCGTCGGGATGTTGGCCAGGATGCGCTCACGCATGGCCGCGAAATCCTTGAAGAAGCCGGGCGCCATGAAGGCACGGAACTGGCGCAGCGTCGTGCGCTTCGCTGCGCGGTTGATGGCGAAACTCGTTGCGAAGCGATCGAGTTCGGTTTCGCTCAGTTCGGGACACTGCTTGCGGAAGATGCGCTTGAACAGAGCGCCGCCGCGCAATCCGAGTGCAGCCATGCCGATGGACGACCGCAGCCTTCCCTGCAAGCTGGTGTCGCCCCATTGCCTGGCGATCGCGAACCAGGGAAAGCCGTCGAAAGCGACAGTATTCGTCACGACCATCCCCTTCACGCGGTCGAGATTGGCAGCGGCCCATGCCGTTCCAACCATTCCGCCGGTGTCGTGGACGACCAGGATGACCGGGGCTTCGACGCGCAGCACCTTCAAGACGGCATCGACAAATCGCATCTGGTCCGCGAGGCCGTATCCGAAGTTCCGGGGCGGTTCCGGCGATCGGCCGTAGCCCGGAAAATCCGGCGCTATGCAACGGAACCGCGGGGCCAGTCGCGCGATCACGCGTTGCCATTCATCGGCGTTGTCGGGGTTGCCATGAAGCAGCAGCACGACCGGCCCGGAACCCGCATCCAAAACGCGCGTCGTGATGCGGAGTTCGGGCAGGGCCACCCGGTGCTCGGTTGGCTGTTGCATCTCCATGGTACGCTCCCACCGCCATTCAGGATGCATACATACAGTATGTATGTGATTGCGGTCAAGGACGCGAGGCTCTAGCAATGGAGCGCGATGACAGGTGCGCACCGCATGAGCGATTCGAAGTCAGGACAGGCGCAGGCCACACGGCGGCATCTCGAGAAAATCGGGCGTCGGCTGTTTGCGCAGCGCGGCTTTGCCGGTGTCAGCGCCGAGGAGATCGTGGCCGCTGCTCACGTCACACGCGGCGCGCTCTACCACCACTACAGCGGTAAGGATGGCCTGTTCGAGGCCGTCGTCGACACCGTGATGGGGGAAGTCCATGCCCGGCTCGCCGCCAGCGCAGAGAGTGCAAGGGACCCGATGGAGGCGCTGCGCAAGGGCATCGCTGTTTTTTTGAGCGTGTGCACGGAACCCGCAACGCAACGCATCCTGCTCATCGATGCACCGGCCGTTCTGGGCTGGACGAAATGGCGGGAGATGGACGCAAAGTACGGCTTCGGCCTTCTGAAGCAGGCGATCGGTGGCGCGATGAAAGCCCGGCTCATCGACAAGCAGGACGTCGATCTGCTCGCGCACATCCTTCTGGGGGCGCTGACCGAAGCAGCAATGCTTGTTGCGCGATCGAGCGATCAGGCCGCGGTCCGCTCTCAGGCGGAGCATGCGCTTGCATCGATGCTGCAGGGATGGCGACGGATCGACGCGTGATCAGGTGCGAAGCTTTGCGCCCAGGGCATCGAGGAGCGTCTCCAGGCCTTTCAGGGCGTTGTCGATGGCGTGGCCGCTC
>RXJK01000001.1 GCA_003963125.1 Hyphomicrobiales bacterium | reverse complement strand
CCGGCTCGGTGCTATCGCGGTGCCGATCAGCATCCGTGAGCAGACGGATGGGCTCGCCTACATGCTCGGGCAATGCGGCGCAAAGCTGCTCGTCCACGACGCCGATCTCGCGCCGCGCCTGCCTGCGAAGGAAGCCCTGCCCCACCTCGCCGCGCGCATTGCCGTCGATCCGTCGGCGCCCATCGATCACTTCGCGCTGCTGGGCGCGCCCGACGAAGCGCCGCCGTCGCCTGTGCACGAGGAAGACACGGCCATCATCCTCTACACCTCCGGCACCACGGGGCGGCCGAAGGGGGCGATGCTCTCGCACCTCGGCATCATCCATTCGGTGATGCATTTCGAAAGCTGCATGGCGCTGACGCCGGCCGACCGGGCGGTAGTCGCGGTGCCCATGAGCCATGTCACGGGCGTCATCGCGCTGATCGGAGCGATGGTGCGCGCGGCCGCAACGCTCATCGTCATGCCGGCCTTCAAATCGTCCGAGTTCCTCGCGCTCGCCGAGGCCGAACGCATGACGCACTCGCTGATGGTGCCCGCCATGTACAATCTGTGCCTCATCGATCCATGTTTCGATGCGCGGCGCTTTCCGGCGTGGCGCGTCGGCGGTTACGGCGGTGCGCCCATGGCGCCCGCGACCATCGCGCGATTTGCGGAAACACTGCCCGGTCTTCAGTTGATGAATGCGTACGGCGCGACGGAGACCACGTCGCCCGTCACGATGATGCCGCCGTCGCTGACCGCGGCGCATTCCGACAGCGTCGGCCTTCCGCTGCCGTGTGCTGACATCCTCGTCATGGACGACGGTGGGCGCGAAGTTCCTCCCGGCGAAGAGGGCGAGCTTTGGCTCGGCGGCCCGATGGTCGTGCAGGGCTACTGGGATAATCCGGCCGCGACGGCGGAGAACTTCGTCGGCGGGTATTGGCGCTCGGGCGATATCGGTTCGAAGGATGCGCGCGGCTTCGTGCGCGTCTTCGACCGCAAGAAGGACATGATCAACCGCGGCGGCTACAAGATCTTCTCGGTCGAAGTGGAGAACGCGCTGATGTCCGTACCCGGCGTGGTGGAGGCGGCCGTCGTGGCGCGGCCGTGCCCCGTGCTCGGCGAGCGTGTACACGCCTACGTCGTGACGGAGGCGGCAAGCGAAGCGGCGCTGAAATCCCACTGCACCGCCCACCTCGCCGACTACAAGGTGCCCGAGACCTTCACGCTGCGCACCACGCCCCTGCCGCGCAACGCCAACGGCAAGCTGATGAAGCGCGAGTTGCGGTAGCGGAACGGCAGAACGACGCGGTCCCCCTAGATCTCCTTCGCGTCGAGGGCGCGGTAGAGGGGGAGGGCGAAGGGGGCGAGGCGGCGGACGACTTCCTGCATCGGCTGCGGCTTGGGATCGGAGAAGGCGAGGCCGAGTTGGTCGACTGGGGTGCCGCCGATCGCGCGCGCCAATTCACGCCCGAGCGAGACCGACAGGGCGACCGCGCGCCCGTTGCAGCCGACCCACGCGTAGCCGTCGGGCCCCAAGCGGTGGAAGCGCGGGAAGCCCGGGACCTCGGGATGCCATAGGCGGTCGGGCGTCATGCCGACGTAGCCCGACCAGACGTAGTCGAACGCGACGTCTCCCAGCTGCGGCCACAGCTTCACGAGCCGTCCGCCGATCGGCTTCGGGAGTGATGCTCCACCGGGGCCCGGCAGCATGGCCGCGCCGCCGGTGACGAGGCGATTGCGCGCGTCCCAGCGCGCGAAATAGAGCTCGCGGTGCGTGTCCGACATGGCTTGGCGGCCGGGGATGATGGTCTTCGCGACGTTGTCGGAGATCGGCTTCGTCGCCATCTGCCAGGACAGCACCGGGATGACCTGCCGCCCGATATCGGGTGCCAGATCCTTCTCGAACTCGCCGGTGTAGGCGTTCGTCGCCAGCACCAGGGCCTTGGCCGTGATGGAGCCGCCGGCCGTCGTCAGGCGCCAGTGGCCGTTGCGATGTGCGAAGGCCTTCGCCGGCGAGCGCGCGTAGATCACGGCGCCGAGCTGCAAGGCGACTCCCGCCAACCCGCGCGTCAGGGCGAGCGGGTTGATATGCCCGCCGGTGCGGTTCCAGAAGCCGCCGTACCAGGCGTCGGATCCGAGCATCGCGGATACCGCCGGCCGGTCGAGCAGTTCCACCGGAGCGCCCAACGCACCCCATTCTTTGACGCGCTTTTCGGCGATCTTCATGCGGCCCGGTGAATGCACCGGCTGCACCCAGCCCGCCTGCTCGGCTTCCGCGGCGATCTCGTACTTGCGGACGAGATCGAAGAGATAAGCCGCGCTGTCCTTGAGGACGTGGTTGAAGCGGTCGCCGGCGGCGCCATGGCGCGCGACCATGGCGGAGGGATCGTGCCCCGAGAGCGTCGGGATGACCTGCCCGTTGTTGCGGCCCGAGGCGCCCCACCCGGGCTCGGCCGCCTCGATGACGGTAGCGCCGATGCCCATCTCGCGGAGGTGGATGGCGGTCGACAGGCCGGTGAAGCCCGCGCCGATGATCACCACGTCGGCGAGGAGGTCGCCCTGCAGCTCCGGCAAGAGCGGGGGCGGCGGAGCCGTCGCCGCCCACAAGGACGGCGGCCACGTCACTTTCGTTGAAGAGGTCATGAAGCCCCGGGAAGATTTCTAGAAGAGAGGCCATAAAACCCATGGGGGGCCATTCGAGCAAGGCCTCCGGGACGCCATCCTGTTCCAAAATCGGTGCGGTGGCGGCAACGACGTCCGGGCACGGGCCGAAAGGCAGCACGGGGCTTCGGTGCGCCCCCGGATCCCTAAATTCTCGTTCCGGAACGACCGGTTGCGGCCCTGCCTTGCGCAAGAGCGGCGTTGATGCGCGGGCGTTCGAAGCTGTATGGTGCCCGCCGCAGATCAGGCTTTTCTCCTCTCAAGGACCTTCCCATGCCGCTCAAGCACATCTTCGGCGTCGACCATGTGGTCGTGACCGCCCGCGATCTCGACGCCGCGGCCAAGACGTGGGCGGGGCTCGGCTTCACCCTCTCCCCGCGCGGCACGCACTCGCCGCTGCTCGGCACGGCCAACTACACGATCATGCTGCAGGAGGATTATCTCGAGCTTCTGTCCGTGCTCGTCGAAACGGAGCAGAACAAGCCGACGCGGGACTTCCTGAAGGAGCGGGAGGGGATCGAGCGGACGGCCTTCACGACGGACAGCGCCGCCGATGGCGCCGCCGAGATCAAGGCGCGTGGTTTCGAGCCGCTGGGCCCCGTGCACTTCGGCCGTCCCGTCGACCTGCCGAACGGCGGCAAGTCGGAAGCGAAATTCAATGTGTTCCGCTGGCCACTTTCGGAGCGGCCCGGCGGCATGCGCATCTTTGCCTGCCAGCACCTGACGCGCGAAACCGTGTGGATCCCCGAGATCATGACGCATGCCAACGGTGCGACGCGCGTGGCCCGGATCGAGATCCTGTCGGGCGACGCCAAGGCGGCAGCCACGCACATGAGCCGGCTGATCGACGAGCCGGCGTCCGAGGTCTCGGCGGGCTGCTGGCGCGTGCCGGCGGGCGGACGGCGCGCGGATTTCGTGTTTCTTGACCAGGCCGCGTTCGCGGCGCGCTATCCCGCCGCCGTGCGCGAAGGTGCCGCCAAGGAAGGTGCCGTGGCGCTCGCCCTCGGCACCAGCGACGTGACGCGCGCGGCCAAGGCGCTGGGCGCGACGGGCGTCGTGCACGACGCCCGTCGCGCCCAGCGCCTTGGCCGCGCGCGTCACGTCGCTGGTGCCGAGGGCGAGCGCCACGGCACCTTCCTTGGCGGCACCTTCGCGCACGGCGGCGGGATAGCGCGCCGCGAACGCGGCCTGGTCAAGAAACACGAAATCCGCGCGCCGTCCGCGTACCGGCACGCGCCGCGACCGGCGTCATCCTGACATTCGTGCCGAACTGAGCGCCGGCAAGATCCATCATCCCTCAACCCTGACTTCCTGAGAGAGCCGATCCATGCAGACGACCCGCCGCGCGATCCTCAAGACCAGCGCCGCCATCGCCACCAGCGTGATGTTCCCCGAACTGTCCTTCGCGCAGGCGGCCCCGCGCCGCGGCGGCGTATTCACCGTGCACTACGGCGCCGAGCAGCGGCAGCTCAACCCCAGCCTGCAGGCGTCGACGGGCGTCTACATTGTCGGCGGCAAGATCCAGGAGGCGCTCGTCGACCTCGATGCCAACGGCAAGCCTGTCGGCGTGCTGGCCGAGAGCTGGGAAGCCACGCCCGACGGCAAGACCATCACCTTCAATCTTCGCAAGGGTGTGACGTGGCACGACGGCAAGCCCTTCACGAGCGCCGACGTCGCCTTCACCGCCATGGAGATGTGGAAGAAGTATCTCAACTACGGCTCGACGCTGCAGCTCTTCCTGACGGCGGTCGATACGCCGGACGCCAACACCGCGATCTTCCGCTACGAGCGGCCGATGCCGCTCAACCTGCTGCTGCGCGCGCTGCCTGATCTCGGCTACATCTCGGCCAAGCACCTCTACGAGACGGGCGACGTGCGGCAGAACCCGCTCAATCTCGCGCCGGTCGGCACGGGGCCCTTCAAGTTCGTGCAATACGAGCGCGGCCAGTACATCATCGCCGACCGCAACCCTAACTACTGGCGCGCCGATGCGCCTTATCTCGACCGCATCGTGTGGCGGGTCGTCACCGATCGCGCAGCGGCGGCCGCGCAGGTGGAAGCGGGGCAGATCCTCTACAGCCCGTTCTCGGGACTCACGATCTCGGACATGGCGCGGCTCGGCAAGGATCCGCGCTTCATCGTCTCGACCAAGGGCAACGAGGGCAACGCGCGCACCAACACGGTCGAGTTCAACTTCCGCCGCAAGGAACTGGCCGACATCCGCGTGCGCCGCGCTATTGCGCATGCACTCAATATCCCCTTCTTCATCGAGAACTTCCTCGGCGAGTTTGCCAAGCGCGGCACGGGGCCCATCCCGTCGGTGTCGACCGACTTCTACCCGGACGACAACGGCCCGCAGTACCCGTACGACAAGGCGCTCGCGGTGAAGCTCCTCGACGAGGCCGGCTTCAAGCCCGGCGCCGGCGGCACGCGCTTCACGCTGCGGCTGCTGCCCGCGCCTTGGGGCGAGGACATCTCGCTGTTCGCCACCTTCATCCAGCAGAGCCTCGGTGAGGTCGGCATCAAGGTCGACATCGTGCGCAACGACGGCGGCGGCTTCCTCAAGCAGGTCTACGACGACCACGCCTTCGACCTCGCCTCCGGCTGGCATCAGTACCGGAACGATCCCGCCGTCTCGACGACGGTCTGGTACCGTTCCGGACAGCCCAAAGGCGCGCCGTGGACCAACCAGTGGGGCTGGGAAGATCCCGCCATCGACAAGGTCATCGACGATGCGGCGACCGAGGTCGACCCCGCCAAGCGAAAAGCGCTCTACGGCCAGTTCGTGCGCATGGTGAATACGGAGCTGCCGATCTGGACACCGATCGAGCAGATTTTCGTCACGGTGATCAGCGCCAAGGCACGTAACCATTCGAACACGCCGCGCTGGGGTTCCTCGAGCTGGCATGATTTGTGGTTGGCCGAGTAGGGCCAACTCCACCAGCGGTGTCGCGTGGGCCGATCGCTCGACCTCTCCTTTGCTTTCCCGGACGCCGCGCGCGAGCGCGGCGAGCCGGGATCTTTCCCCGTCGACGTGTCAATCTCATGCGGAAAGATCCCGGCTCTCGCTCCGCTCGGCCGGGAAGGCAATTGTGGTGGGCGCGGTGACGTTGTCGAAGCGCGGTGCGTAGGACTATCGGGAAGCTAGGTCGATCATGCGGATCATCAGCCTCGCAGGGCGGCGCCTGCTGGCCTCCATACCGACGCTGCTGCTGATCCTGATCGGCCTGTTCGTGCTGCTGCAGTTCGCCCCCGGCGACACGGTCGATGCGCTGCTGGCGCAGATGGGCGGCGGTGATGCCGCGACGGCGCGCGAATTGCGCCGCTTCTACGGGCTCGATCTGTCGGTGGCCGCACAGCTCGGCAATTACCTGTGGCGGCTGGCCCGGCTCGACCTCGGCTTCTCGGCCATCTACGGCAAGCCGGTGGCGACGGTTATCGCCGAGCGACTGCCCGCCACGCTGCTGCTGATGACGGCCTCGCTGTCGCTCGCGTTCTTCTTCGGCATCGTGCTGGGCGTCGTGGCCGCCCGCCGGGTCAACAAGTGGCCGGATACGCTGATCTCGACGTTCGGCCTCATCTTCTATGCCATGCCCTCGTTCTGGTTCGGGCTGATGGCGATCGTGGTGTTCTCGATCTACCTGCAGTGGCTGCCGGCGGGCGGCTTCGAGGACGTGACACTCAACATGTCAGGCCTCGGCCGCACCCTCGACATCGCGCGGCATCTCGTGCTGCCGACGATGACGCTGGGCCTGATCTTCCTCGCCATCTACCTGCGCATCATGCGGGCCTCCATGCTGGAGGTGCTGACGCTCGATTTCGTGCGCACCGCGCGCGCCAAGGGGCTCGACGAGACGACGGTCGTGTCACGCCATGTTTTGCGCAATGCGCTGCTACCCATGGTGACGCTGATCGGCCTGCAGGCGGGGACGATGCTCGGCGGCTCAGTGGTGGTCGAGAGCGTGTTCTCGCTGCCGGGACTCGGGCGCCTCGCCTACGAGAGCGTGGTGCAGCGGGATCTCAATACGCTGCTCGGCATCGTGTTCGTCTCGGCCGTGCTCGTCATCATCGTCAACTTCGCCGTCGACCTCGCCTACGCGAAGCTCGATCCGCGCATCAAGGCGGAGAGCTGACGGTATGCGCGCGCGACTTGGCTCTGGGTTTTCCCGTATGTTTCCGGTTCGAAGCGGCGCGATCCACGGCAACCTTGCGTGGATGCCCGCCTTCGCGGGCATGACGGATGCGTTTAGGCGCGGGCTTGCCGTTTCTCGACGTCGCCCCCGCGCAGGCGGGGGTCCACGCCACGTCGGGATTGATCCGCGCATAAAGGCGGGTGAATTCTGCCGCTACCGGGCAAGACCCCGGACAAGCGCTGCGCGCTTTCCGGGGACGCAAAGGAGAGGGCGTGGGCAAGCGGACCAAGGCTGGCATCCCGCTTCGTGCGAGTACTATGAATTCCAATTCCCTTCTGCATTCCCGGAAGGCGGGCCGGAGGCCCGGCT
>RXJK01000220.1:5845-7080 GCA_003963125.1 Hyphomicrobiales bacterium | reverse complement strand
ATTCCCTCGCGCGGCCGGCCATGTCGAGAGCTTGCGCGCCATTATGGGCGCGCGCGACTCGCGCGCCGAGCTTGCCGAACCAACGCATCAGGATCAGCGCGTTGATGTCATTATCCTCCGCGACCAGGACGTCGATATCCTCCAGAGCAGGAACAGGCCTGGCGGCGAATGAGGACGCATGGGCGTCGAGAGGCGCGCGCGCCAGCAACGCCACGAGCGAGGCGCTGCGGACGGGCTTCACCAGCCAGCCGTCAAAATCGCGCAGGGCCGTTTCGCCGAAAGCACGCCGCTCCAGCGGCGAGAAAAGGAGAAACAGCCGTCCTGCTTGCGCGGACCTTGCCTGGCTTGCCAGATTTGCGACCGGTCCCGCGCCGAGCGCGCAGTCGAGGATGACGGTGTCGAAAGCTTCTTCATCTGATAGGCGCGCCGGCGCATCCCTGGCCGGCGCAACGACGACCGAGGCCCCCGCCGCCTCGAGGGTCTGAGCGAGATAGGGCGCCTCCATCACACTCTCCCCCACGATCATCACGCGCCGCCCATCGAGGGGGCGCGATGTCGGCCTCTGAACATGGGAGAGCGTCGCCGGCAAGGCGAGAGAGAAGGTCGATCCCTCGGCGGAAGTCTGCGCAAGGACGAGCGCGCCGCCCATGAGCCGCACCAGCCGCCGCGAGATGGCGAGCCCGAGGCCCGTTCCCCCCTGCCGGCGCGTCGCCGAGGCGTCAACCTGCGTGAAATCCTCGAAGATGGCTTCCCGCGCTTGCTCCGGCACACCGGCGCCCGTATCGCGCACGTCGATGCGAAGGGTTTCTCCCTCGCGCCAGAGCCGCAGGCCGACGCCGCCGCGCTCGGTGAAATTCACCGCGTTGCCCACCAGATTGATCAGAACTTGCCTCAGCCTCGCCGCGTCGCCCAGGATCTCGCGCGGGCAATCGGGCGCTACGAAACACGCGATTTCGAGCCCCTTCGCCTGCGCGCGCGGCGCGAGCAATTCGATGACGCTCTCGACCAAAGCCGCGGGAGCAAAGCTCTCGCAGCGCAATTCCAGCTTGTCGGCCTCGATTTTCGAAAAATCGAGGATGTCGTCGATGAGCTGGCCCAGGGCGCGGCATGAGTCGCAGATCGCCGCAATATAGCTCGATTGCTCCGGGTCCAGCCGGGTCGTCCCCAAGAGCTGCGCAAGCCGCATGACGCCGTTGAGCGGCGTGCGAATTTCATGGCTCACGACAGCGAGAAAG
>RXJK01000220.1:0-5795 GCA_003963125.1 Hyphomicrobiales bacterium | reverse complement strand
CGTGGCGCGCGCCTGCGCGGGGCAGGCCGAGCCCGGCGGCATCTATGAACTCGGCGGGCCCGAGATCGTCACGTTCCGGCAGATCCTCGACAAGGTGCAGGCGTGGACCGGGCGCCAGCGCCATTACGCGCCGCTCCCCTTCTGGGCGGCGAAGCTCGGCGCGCTGCTGACGTGGCCGCTGCCCAACGCGATCCGTCCGCTCACCGTCGACCAGGTGCGGCTCTTACAGGTCGACAACGTGGTGAGCGCGCAGGCGCAGTCGGAAGGGCATACGCTCGAAGGCCTCGGCATCACCAACCCGCACACGATGGCCGCGATCGTGCCGGGCTATCTCGAGCGGTTCAATCCGCATGGCCAGTTCGCGCATTACAGGGGCTGAGGTCACACGCATATGAAGCTCGATATCGCGCAGAAGATCGTGGCAGGCGCTTTCGCGGCGGGCCGATCGGCCAACATGAAGCCGCTGTCGGTGGCCGTGCTGGATGACCGGGGCGCGCTGAAGCTCGTCGCCTCCGAGGACGGCACCAGCCTGAAGCGCGCCGAGATCGCCATCGGCAAGGCGCACGGCTCACTCGCCATGGGGCTCGGCAGCCGCACGCTCTTCACGCGCGCGCAACAGCAGCCCTATTTCATCGCGGCCGTGCCGCACTCGGTCGGTCCGCTGATCCCGGTGCCGGGCGGCGTGCTGATCCTCGATGCAGCGAAGTCCGTAATCGGAGCGATCGGCGTTTCGGGCGACACGTCGGACAACGACGAGATCGCGGCGCTCGCGGGCATCGGCGCGGCCGGTCTCACCGGCGATCCCGGCACCTGACGCGATGCCCGAGCTGCCCGAGGTCGAAACCGTCTGCAGGGGGCTCGCTCCGGTCTTGTCGGGGCAGATTATCGCCAGCGTGAAGCTGGCGCGGCCGGACTTGCGCTTTCCGCTGCCGGATCGTTTCGCGCAGCGGCTCGAAGGGCGGCGCGTGCGCAGCGTCTCGCGCCGGGCCAAGTACATCCTCGCGCATCTCGACGACGACAGCGTGCTCGCCATGCATCTCGGCATGACGGGGCGGTTCACGATCGCGGCGAAAGACAAGGCGGCGCCGGAGCCGCTCGGCGAGTACGTCTACGGGCACGGCGCGGATGCGCGGCACGATCACGTCGTCTTCCGGCTGAAGAATGGCGCCGTCATCACCTATAATGATGCGCGCCGGTTCGGATACATGAGCCTGATCGCGTCGCAAGACCTGGCGCACGATCCCTTCTTCGCCAATCTCGGCGTCGAGCCGCTCGGCGATGATCTCACGCCCGAGTACGTCGCGGCGAAAGCCGCCGGCCGCAAGAGCGACATCAAGGCGTTCCTGATGGACCAGCGGATCATCGCCGGGCTCGGCAATATCTATGTGTGCGAGGCGCTGTACCGGGCGCGGCTGAAGCCGACGCTGCCCGCCGGCCGTCTTGCGGCGCGCGGGGCCAAACCCAGCGATGCCGCCCGGCGCCTCGTGCCGCACATCAAGGCGGTGCTGACGGAGGCGATCCTCGCCGGCGGCTCCACGCTGCGCGACTACCAGCACACCGACGGCAGCAGCGGCAGCTTCCAAGAGAGCTTTTCCGTCTACGGACGCGAGGGAGAGCCTTGCCTCACCCCCGGCTGCAAGGGCACCGTGCGGCGGAAGACACAAGGCGGGCGCTCCACATTCTTCTGCGGCGTCTGCCAGCGCACATAAATCGAGATCGTATCGAGATCTTTTGGGAGGAGTGACCCCATGAGCTACGCCACCATCATCGTCGAGACGAAGGGTCGGGTCGGCATCGTCCGCCTCAATCGCCCGCAGGCGCTCAATGCCCTGAACTCCGAACTCATCGGCGAACTGTCGAAGGCGGTCGATGCCTTCGAGGACGATGCGGGCATCGGCGCCATCCTGATCACGGGCTCGGAGAAGGCCTTCGCCGCTGGCGCCGACATCAAGGAGATGCAGGCCAAGAGCTACATGCAGGCCTTCAAGGAGGACTTCATCGCCAAGTGGTACCGGGTTGCGAATGCCCGCAAGCCGGTGATCGCGGCGGTGGCGGGCTTCGCGCTCGGCGGCGGCTGCGAACTCGCCATGATGTGCGACATCATCATTGCGGCCGATACGGCGAAGTTCGGCCAGCCGGAAATCAAGCTCGGCGTGATGCCGGGGGCTGGCGGCACGCAGCGCCTCATCCGCCAGATCGGCAAGGCGAAGGCGATGGAAATGTGCCTCACGGGCCGGATGATGGACGCGGCGGAAGCGGAGAAGGCGAACCTCGTCGCCCGCGTCGTGCCGGCGGCAAGCCTGTTCGAGGAAGCGTTGAAGACGGCGACCACGATCTCGGAGATGTCGCTGCCCGTCGCCATGATGACGAAAGAGACGATCAACCGGGCCTACGAGACGACGCTGGGCGAGGGCCTGCGCTTCGAGCGGCGCGTGTTCCACTCGCAGTTCGCGCTCGCCGACCAGAAGGAAGGCATGGCCGCGTTCGTCGAGAAGCGGAAGGCGAACTTCAAGCACGAGTGAGGTTGGCCGGGGCTCAGGCCCTTACGCCGGGTTTCGGGGTCGTGGAGGGGCGCCGTCGACGCATTTGCTCCGCCCGCGATATTGACCCCAGGCCAGCGAAAGCGCTATGACAGCCGCGAATTTCATGGGTGAGCCTTGGGCTCGGCCCCGGATCTTCCGTGAAAACCCAGTCAAAACAAGCCGGTGAGAGCCGGAGAGGAGCATAATCCCCATGGCCAACACGAAGTCGGCCGCAAAAGCTGCCCGCCAGATGAAGCGGCGCACGGCGGTCAACAAGGCCCGTACGTCGCGTCTGAAGGCCTTCGTCCGCAAGGTCGAGGAGGCCATCGCATCCGGCAACAAGTCCGCCGCCAACGATGCGCTCCGCGCCGCCGAGCCGATCCTGATGCGCACGGCCCAGAAAGGCGTCATTCACAAGTCGACCGCCTCGCGGAAAGTCTCCCGCCTGTCGGCCCGCGTCCGCGCGATGGCCTGAGCGGCTTACCCGCAGGCATCGACCGCCTTTCGAGCCCGTGGCCCGCGCCACGGGCTTTTTTGCTGCTTGAGCGCTACAGCGAGTCCTGATCAATTTTCTTTTTCAATGACTTACGACCCAGCCAGGCCGTGCTTGCAAATATGGCGTGAATGGGGCGCCGGGCGGACATGGAAGTTCTCACCAAATTGTTAACTTCGGACCCACACGATCGGCTGTGTTGTAATGATGCATCAGGTGTACGGTCTCGCTCGCGCTGGCGGCGAAGGCGAGGTGCAGGCATTTCAAGCCTTTGAGGACGGACTGTTCGGCGCTGTCATAAGACAGAACGATGTCGGAGTCGGACCCACCAAGCGAAAGTTCATAAATCCGTTGTTCAGGCCCGACGCGCCTCAGAACCTGTGCGCGGTCTGGGGGCATTTTTCGGGGGTTGGGATTCAGTCCACAGAGTCAAAGCTTTCTCCCCAGCAATTGGTGGGGAGGGGGCAGCTATCCACTGGCGCTGTGAAAAATCGCTGCATTCGGGCCCAGCTTTCCGTGACGCATTCGTCATGTTGCGCCCCCCCGGCAGTTGGTTTAGGAGTCCCCTCGTGACGGACGGGCCAAGGGCGGCCTGTAGAAACCGTCTCGATGTCCTGTGGGTTGAGTTGGGAAGAGGCCAAGTTTTCCCCAGCAAGACAGGACATCGGTGAGTGCGGGTGTACGTGTTTCCCATGCGTGTTCTTGGGGTGGTCTTGGGTAAAGCTTAGCTTTATCTGTTAGACTACTATTGTTCGCACCCGCTCAGTAATGGTTGTGGTCTGTAGCGGAGAAGAGAGTGGTGAGTGGTCCCATTGAACTCGTGTCTGTCGAGGATACGTGGGCACACTTGTCCAGCGATGCGGGCTCGGTCCTGATCGACGTGCGGACGGTGGCGGAATGGTCCTACGTGGGCGTCCCCGACCTTTCTCACATCAGCAAGCGTCCGGTCCTCGTCGAGTGGCAGAGTTTTCCGACCAACCAGGTCAATGCGGCATTCGTTGACCAGGTCCAGGAGGCCCTCAAGGGCCTCAACGCAGATCAGACAACGAAGCTTTTTTTTCTCTGCCGGTCGGGGGTTCGCAGCCTCCGCGCGGCCGAAGCGATGGCGGCTGCCGGTTTTCGACACTGCCACAACGTGACGGACGGGTTCGAGGGGCCACTCGATCCCGAGCGTCATCGAGGGAGGCTCGGCGGCTGGAAGGCCAAAGGACTTCCCTGGGCCCAAGGATAACTCCGAGGGCTGAGGACTATCTCCAGTAACGCGTGAGAGTGCTCCGACTGCGTCCGTGTATGGGCGTACCGATGCAGTTGCCACTCTCGCCAGTCATGCAGTCAGAAGTTTCACGTGCGGGGGTTACGCATGCAACATGTCGAACACGTCGAACGGGGTCCGTCCGAATTCGGGGACGGCGAAGGCAAGCCAGATCTAGACGCCAAATCCTGCAACACGCGAGGGGACAAGGTCCGCGCCATGCTGCGCGCGCGCCTCGGCGAGGACATCTTCTCCAGCTGGTTCGCCTCGATGGAATTCGAGAGCTTCGACGGCCGGGCCGTGCGCGCCTCGGTGCCGGTGAAGTTCCTCAAGAGCTGGATCCAGTCGCACTACGCCGAGGACCTGCTCGACTGTTGCGCCGCCGAGTTCAAGGGCGCTGCGCGCGTCGATCTCGAACTGCGCCAGCCGGGGCTCTCCTCGCAGCGCCCGCAGGCCGTGCAGGCGAACGTCGCCGCGCGTCCGCGGACCGACGGCGAGGCGATGCCGAGCGAGCCGCGCCGGGTCGTCATGACGCCGGGCGTGTCCGGCACCAACAGCATGGGCCGCACGCACGTCAACGGCTTCGAGGGTTCGCCGCTCGATCCGCGCTACACCTTCGACAGCTTCGTCGTCGGACCGTCGAACCGCATGGCGCATGCCGCGGCGACGCAGGTCGCGGAGACGGTGCTGGCCGAGGACCGTGGCTTCAACCCGCTCTACATTCACGCCAGCGTCGGCCTCGGCAAAACGCATCTCCTGCACGCCATTGCGTGGGAGGTGAAGCGCCGGGCTCCGAAGGCGCAGGTGCTCTATCTCACCGCCGAGCGCTTCCGCTACCAGTTCGTGGAGGCGATCAAGAGCCAGGACGCGATGGCCTTCAAGGACAAGTTCCGCGCCATCGACATCCTTCTCATCGACGACCTCGAGTTCATGCGCGGGGAGAAGACCGAGCAGGAGTTCGAGCACATCATCAACGCGCTGCTCGACGGCGGACGCCAGGTCGTCGTGGCTTCGGCCCGGCCGCCGGCGCTGCTCGACGGGCTCAACGACCGCATGCGCTCGCGCCTGCAGCGCGGCCTCGTGACCGAGCTCATCCCCATGGACGGCTCGCTGCGTCTCAAGGTGATCGAGAAGCGCGTGCAGGAGAAGCGCAGCACCGACACGTCGTTCGAGATCTCGGACGAAGTGGTGAACCTGCTGGCCGACCGCCTCACCGAAAGCGGCCGGGAGCTCGAAGGCGCCATCAACCGCCTCTATCTCACGTGGCAGCTGATGCGGGCGCCGATCACGCTCGACATCGCCGAGACCGTCATTCGTGACCTCGTGCAGGGCGTCGAGCCCCGCCGCATCAAGATCGAGGACATCCTGCGCATCGTTTCCCGCCACTACGCGGTGTCGAAGCAGGACATCCTCTCGCAGCGCCGCCACCGCTCGGTGGTGCGTCCGCGCCAGGTCGGCATGTACCTCGCCAAGCACCTGACGTCGCGCTCGCTACCGGAGATCGGCCGCCGCTTCGGCGACCGCGATC
>RXJK01000092.1:30376-39406 GCA_003963125.1 Hyphomicrobiales bacterium | reverse complement strand
GACCAAGCCGGCTCTCGATCTCGAACGATCGGGGACCCAACGGTCTACCGCCCGATCCCAGTCAACCACAAACCGCACACACAGGGACCCAGGAGCAAAGAATGCGCCCGCGGTCCTGGGTCCCGGATCGGTGCTGCGCACCGTCCGGGATGACACGGAGAGACAGGCACGGCGCGATCGATCTAAATCGCGATCGTCCCGACGCTCGCCCCGCCGCACACGTAGAGCAGTTGCCCCGTCACGAATCCCGCCTCGGGCGCGGCGAAGAACATCACCGCGCGCGTCACGTCGGCGGGCGTGCCGAGCCGCTTCACGGGGATCGCCTCGGCGAGCTTGCCGATGCGCGGGTCGCCCTTCGGCAGCACGTCGTGGAACATCTCCGTCGCTTCGATCGGGCCGGGCGCCACCACATTGACCGTGATGCCGTGCGGCGCGAGTTCCAGCGCCCACGTGCGCGCCATGCCGACCATGCCCGATTTCGTCGCCGCGTAGGCCGTGCGCGTCGCAAGCCCCACGGCGGCACGCGACGACATCAGGATCACACGCCCGAAGGCCCGCGCCTTCATCGCCGGCAGGAACGCCTGCGTCAGGATCAGCGCGGCGCCGAGATGCAGCTGGTTCAGCGCCGCGAGATCCGAGACCGGCGTCTTCTCGACGAGATTGGCCCGCACCACGCCCGCGTTGTGCACGAAGTGCGTCACCTCGAAACGCCGCGCGATGTCGGCCGCAGCCGCTTCCGTCGCTGCGGCATCGAGGAGATCGGCCGCCACGTGCGTGATGTTGGCATGCGGCTCACCCGGCCGCCGCGCGATCGAGACGACGTGCATGCCCGCCTCCGCCATCGTGCGGCAGATGTCGGCGCCGATCCCGGCGCTGCCGCCCGTCACTACGGCCACGTGCTTGCCGCTCATGCCTTACCTCCCGTCGCGCCGCGCTCGACGAGCGCCAGCACCCGCAGCGGACTGCCCGAGCCGTGCCGGATTTTCAGCGGCGGCGCGATGATGAGCGCGCCCGTCGGCGGCAGCTTGTCGAGGTTGGCGAGGCACTGCAGGCCATAGCGCCCGTTACCGTGGAGGATGTAATGCGCCGGATACGGCGGATCGAGATGATGCGCCTGGCCGGAATCGGTGCCGATCGTCTCCGTCCCGAAGCCCAGGATGCCGCGCGCTTCGACCAGCAGCCGCATCGCCGCCGGCGAGGGCCCGGGCGTATGCGCGCCGTCTTCGCGCAGGTTCGCATAGCTTGCGGCATCGCGCTTCGACCAGTCCGTGCGCATCAGCACCCACGAACCCGCAGGGATCCGCCCGTGCTCGGCCTCCCAGGCTTCGATGTGCGCCGGCTGCAGCAGGAAGTCCGCGTCCTTCGCGGAAAGCTCGGAGCAATCGATCACGCAGGCCGGCGCCACCTGCTTCTGCGCCGGCACCGCATCGACCGTGTTGTGGGGCAAATCGCGTCCCGAGATCCAGTGCACCGGCGCATCGAAATGCGTGCCCGTGTGCTCCGACAGCGTGATCGTGTTCCAGTACCAGGCCGGCCCGCGCTCGTCGTAGCGCGAGATCTCCTCGATCCGGAAGGGCGTGCATTGGCCGAGTTCCGGCGGCAGCACCAGCGTCGGGAAATCCGGCGACAGCGTCTGCGTCAGGTCGATCACCTCGATCGCGCCGCCGGCGAGCGCACTCGCTAGCGCGGCAAGGGGACCGCTCGCGTTCCCCGAGGGCGTCTTCGCAATCTTCGCGCTCTTGCTCGTCATGGCGTCATTCTCACAGCTCGCGCTCGATGGCCTTGGGGTTCACCGCGAGGCGGCTGCGCACATCCTGCGCGATGTCGCCCACGTACACGTCCTCGAGCCCGCGCTTCAGCGCATCGATCGTCGCCGCCGCCACCTGCGAAGGCGCCACCTTCGGCGGCGGCACGGCCTGGTACCACTCCGTCTCGAGCGGTCCCGTGAACACGTTGATGACGCGCACGCCACCGGCGCGGAATTCCGCCCGCAGCGATTGCGCCGCCGACAGCATCGCCGCCTGCGAGGCCGAGTGCGCGCCGAACTGCGGCCAGTTCACCTGCGCGAAAACCGAGAGCACGTTCACCCACGCGCACGCGCTGTTCGTGCCGTCGGCGCCGCGAAAGCGCATCGTCGGTCCGAACGCCTGCGCCAGCCGCACGAGGCCGAGGTAGCCCGCCTCCAGCTCCTCGCGCGCCACGCCCACGCCCTTCCGCTCCATCAGCCCGCCGGGGCGGATGTGCTCGGCCGTATTGATCAGGATGTCGACCTTCGCGCCGATCTCGCCGGCGAGTTCGTTCACGCTGTCCGTGTCCGTGATGTCGATCGGTACGATCTCGACGCCCTTGATCGCCGCGAGCGCGTCCCGCACCGGCGCCGGCTTCCAGGGTTCCGCCAGCCCCGCGAAGACGATCGCCGCCCCTTGCGCCGCGAGCGCCTTCACCATCTCCTGGCCCACGGCCGTGCGCGCGTCCGTGACGAGCACGCGGCGGAATTTCGGATCGAGCGTCATCTCGCGCAGTTGCGGATCGTCCGCCATGTTGGGCGTCTCCTTCTCCGGCAGCGCGAAGGCCACCGCCTGTCCGCTCTTGTCGAGCTTCCATTCCATGCGCGCCCGGCTGCCGGTCGCAACGTCACCTTGCAGATGCGCGATGATCGACGGGCCCGCGTCCAGCACGACCGTGCCGATGCGCCATGGCATGCGCTCGCGGAAATAGGGATCGGTCGAGGTGCGGATGATCGTCTCGGCCGCGACGCGTCCGCCGGCCGGCGCCTCCTGCGCGAAGATGCGCGCCGACAGGCACTTCGGGCATGCGTCCCGCGGAGGATAGTGCACCGCCCCGCAATCGAGGCACGTCGGCAGCGCAAAGCGGCCCTCGGCGGCGACGAGCGTCAGCATCTGCGCCGTGCGGCTGCGGATGCCGGAGGGTAAGAGCGGCAGCCGCGTCTTCTTCAGCGGGTTCTTGCGTTTGGGCGGCGTGAGCGGCTCGGTCATGGGTTCACGCCTTCCCCAGAAGCGCCGCACACGAGGCGAGCCCGCGATCGTAGGTGATCATACCGAACCCCGAAACGAGCCCGGTCCGCGCATCCTTCACTTGCCCGCCGAGCGCCTGGCCGGTGAGCTGCCGGATCGCCTCGACGAGGCCGAGATAACCGCCCGCGCATCCCGCCTGGCCCACCGAGAGCTGACCGCCGCTCGTATTGTGCGGGCAGGTGCCGTCCGTCGTGAAGGTGTTCCCGCGCACGAACTCGACGATCCCGCCATTCTCGCAGAGACCCAGCTCTTCGAGCTGCATCATCGAGATCACGGGATAGTCGTCGTAGGTCTGGATGAAATCGACCGCGCCGCGCTTCACGCCGGCCATGCCGTAGAGTTCGTCGAGATCGCGCTCCCAGCCGCCCCGCTCCTGGATGGCATCGTCCGCAAACGCGTTGTGCCGCTCGATCGAACCCAGCACGCGCACGAACGGCAGCTTCAGGTCGCGCGCGATGTCTTCTCGCAGCACGAGGAACGCTTCCGCCCCCGCGCACGGCATCACGCAGTCGAAGAGATGGATCGGGTCGGCGATGGCCCGCGCCTCGAGGTAGGCCTCGGCCGTCAGCGGCTTCTTCATGAGCGCGTGCGGAAATCTCATCGCATTCTCGCGCTGCGCCACGGCGAGTTTCGCGGTGTCCTCGCGCGTCGCGCCCGTCTTGCGCAGGTAGTTGCTCATGATCAGCGCGAAGTTCGCGTTGGGCCCGCCCGAGCCGTAGGGGTAGACCGCATCCTGCGCGAAGCGGCTGAAGGTCGAGAGCGTGCGCCGGAAACTGTCGACGTGGTTCGTATCGCCCGCGACGCACGCAGCGATATCGCAGTCGCCCGCCTGCACCGCGCGCGCGGCCTTGCGCAGCGCCATCACGCCGCTCGCGCCGCCCATGGGAATGTGGTCGAGCCAGCGCGGGGAAAGCCCGTAGTGCTGCGTGAGCCCGATCGTCGTGTCCGGCGCCAGCGTAAAGCTCGACACCGAAAGCCCGTCGATGTCGGCCGGCCTGAGACCGCTGGCCGCCACGAGGCCGCGCAGTGCCCGCCCGATCCACCAGTGCGCGCTGTTGATGGAGAAGCGCCGGTAGGGCACCGTGACGGGCGCGGTCACCGCTACGCCCTCGTAGCCCAGGCGCTTTGCGCTGTGGATCGCGACCATCAGAGGAGCCCGCTCATGCGGCCCGCTTCTTCAGCGCGCGCATGTCGATGACATCGGACCCCTGCAGCAGCGTGCCGACGAGATCCTTCAGCGCCCCGCGCTGGATCTTCTGCGTCGATGTCAGCGGCAGCGCATCGACGAAGGCGATGAACCCTGGCGCCTTGTAGTAGGCGAGCTGCGCGAGGCTGTAGTCGACGATCTCCCGCGCCAGCGCCGCCCGCGCCTCGGCCGTCTTCGGGGCCTCGCGCGCAACGATCAGCGCGAACACCTCGTCGCCCCGCACCGCATCCGGCGCCGCCGCCACGGCGACAGCGGCGATCGCGGGATGCCGCTGCAGCACGCTTTCCACCTCCACCGCCGAGATGTTCTCCCCCGAGCGCCGGATCACGTTCTTGCGCCGGTCGACGAAGCACAAGGTGCCGTCCGCGTTCTGCCGCACCACATCGCCAGTATGAAACCAATCGCCGGCCCAAGCTTCCGCCGTCGCGGCAGGATCCTTCAGGTACTCGCGCAGGAAGCCGTGCCGCGGATCAGAGCCTGAGCGGCGCACCAGCAACTCGCCGGGCTCTCCGGCGGCCACGTCGCGGTCCGCCTCGTCGACGACGCGAACTTCCGCCTCGGGACCGGGCTTGCCGAAGCAGTTCGTGCCCACGTGCCGCGGCTCCTGGCTTGCTGCGATCACGACACCGCCGCCCGTCTCCGTCATCGCCCAGGCCTCGATCAGCGGGAAGCCGAAGCGCGCCTCGAACGCGGCGTGCAGCCCGCGGTCGACACCGGCGCCGAACCCGAAGCGCACGCGGTGCGCCCGGTCGTCCGCGCTCGCCGGCGCACCCATCAGCATCGGTGGCATCACGCCGAGGTAATGAATGATCGTCGCCTGCGACTGCCGCACGCTGTCCCACCACGTCTTCGGGTGGAAGCGGTCGAGCACGCTGAGGCAGCCGCCGCACAGCATCATGGTCACGGCGGAGAACGCCATCGCGTTCATGTGGAACAGCGGCAGCGGCGTCAGCATGCGCTCCGAGCCCTCGCGCATCGCCATCAGGCCGCCCGCCTCGAGATACCAGGCCGCGCTGTTGAGATAGTAGGTATTCGTGAGCACGCAGCCCTTGGGCCGGCTCGTGGTGCCCGACGTATAGAGCAGCCCGCATTCCGTCTCGCGCGACGCGGGCTTCGCATCGATCGGCCCGCCGATGCGCGGGATCGCCTCATCCGGCGTGAAGATGGAAACGTCGCGTCCACCCGCGGCCGCAGCCCGCGCGAGATCGGCCACGCGCTCGGGGGTGGCGACCGCCGCCACCATCTCCGAATGCGCGATCACGTATTCGAGTTCGCTCGCCCGCAGGTCCGGATTGATCGGCACCACCGAGACGCCGATGGCATTCAGCGCCAGCCAATGCTCGAAGAACGCCGGCCGGTTCTGCAGCAGCAGGCCGACGCGCTGCCCGTGCCCGACGCCCTGCGCCGCATAGGCCGCGGCCAGCGCCTGTGCGGCCTCCAGCATCGCGACATACGTGATCTCGCCCGCGGCGATGCCGTAGGCCGCCGCCGTCTCCGGCAGCACGTTGAGAAACGGCCGGTCGCCGAAGCGCTGCGCGGTCGCCGCGAACGCTTCGAACACCGAGTTGGGCTTTGCCGCCGTCATGCGCGTCACATGAAGAGCTGGATGTTGCCGAACGCCGCGTCGCAGTTGACGAGATCGACGCGCTTCATCCGGATCTTGATCTTGCCGCCTTCGACGGTCAGCGTGTGCTTGGCCCAGCCCGCATAGAGCTGCTGCTCGTCGAGCCGCGTCTCCACGTAATGGAAGGGCGTGTAGGTCTCGTAGACGTTGCCGGACGTATCGCGCGTGTCGACCGCCGGCATCTGCAGCACATGGTGGCACCGGCTCTTCGGCTTCTGCGAAAACGTGCGGTTGCCCTTGAGGCGCTCCACGCGCACGCGCAGCAGCAACAGATCCTCGTCCAGCAGCGAGGCCGTGAGCTTGCGGTCCGTCTGCCCCCATTCGAGCGGCATCCAGTAGCGCCCGTCCGCCGTGAAGAGGTCGAGCCAGTCCTCGAAGCGGTGCTCGTCGAGGAGCCGCGCCTCGCGATAGACGAACCGCACGAGATCGGCATCGGTCGGGATTTCGATCGAGGTCATGGCGCCCTCACATCGACATCGTCATGAACTTGGCCCACGCGCGGAACTGGTTGCGCATCTGCCATTCCGTCGTGCCGTTGGTGACGGCGACCGCCTGCTCCATCTCGTGCGGATCATAGAGGCGCTGCACGTTCACCCACTGGCTGCCGTCCGAGTGCAGGCCTTCCTGCGCGCGCTCGTACATCTCGAGATCGTCGTGGCCCACGACCGACGTCGGCGCGTTGATCAGGCGGTTGTAGACGAGCGTGCGCTCGAGCAGCATGTCGGGCGCATCGACGAGCCGGTACGTCCAGCTCTCGACCAGCGTCTTGTCCGGCGCGATCGGCCGGAAGATGCGCAGGAGCTGGATCGGCCCCTTGATCATCACGTTCGGGAAATAGACCGTGTTGTGCCGGGCTTCGTCGAGGATCGCCTTGGCGCGCTCTTCCCCGTAGGCCGCCACCATCTTCTCGAAGTATCCCGGCACCGCCGAATAGTCCGAGTGGATCGAATGCGAGACGCCCGTGTGCCCATGCCCGTTCGGCCACACGCGGATGCCCATGCCCTCGAAGAACTCGTAGGGGCTCACGAACGGCGCGAAGATCTCGACCGCCATCGGCCGCTTGCCCTCGGCCCCGTTCGACACCTTCTTCCAGACATCGACCGCCGTGCCAGCCGAGCTTTCGTGCGCGACCATCGGGTGGCACGTGTCCGTCTGGTTCTCGACCAGCATTTTCCAATTGCACTTGTGCATGTAGCGCAGCACGCCGCCCGCGACTTCGAGCTTCCCCACCGGCGACCGGTCGATCATGTTGTCGAGGCTCGACAGGCTCTCGCCGAAGAACGTCTCGAAATCGGGCCCCGCATCGTTGATCTTGGCGAACACGAAGCCGCGGTAATTCTTCACGTGGCGGACGGGCGCCATGCCGCGCGCGGCTTCGCTGCCCTCGAAGCCCGTCTGGTCGTAGCCCTTCTTCAACGGGATCGCGAGCAGGCTGCCGTCCGTGCGGAAGGTCCAGGCGTGATACGGGCAGCGGAAGAACTTGCCCGCATTGCCGCAGCCGTCGATGGCGATCTTCGTGCCCTTGTGCGGGCAGCGGTTGAACAGCACCTTCACGCTGTTGTCGGTGTGGCGCACCATGATCACGGGCTGCGCGCCGATCGTCGTCGTGAAGTAGTCGCCCACGTTCTTCACCTGGCTGTCGTGGCCGACGTAGTTCCAGGTGTTGTGGAAGAGGTGCTGCATCTCCAGGTCGAAGATCTCCTGGTCGATGTAGACGTCGCGATGCACTTCCGTTTCCCGCACCAGCGCCTTCACGGCTTGCGGGTTTCCGGCGTATCGGGTCATGGACACCTCCTTCTCCGGCTACAGGTCGAGCACCAGTTTCGGCGACTTCGCGCGCGAGACGCACACCTGCATGATCTTGTTCTGCGCCCGCTCGCTGTCGCTGAGGATCACGTCCTTGTGGTCGGGCACGCCCTCGAGGACGCCGACCTGGCACACGCCGCACTCGCCCTTCTTGCAGTCGTGCAGCACGTCGACGCCTGCTTCGAGCAGCACGTCGAGCACGCTCTTGCCGGCAGGCACCAGCAGCGTCTTGCCCGTGCTCTTCACGACCACCTCGAAGGCGCCCTCGGGCAGTTTCGGCGCGGCCACAGGCTCGGGCCCCTTGACGCTGAAGAACAGTTCGAACTTCACACGGTTCGCGGGCCAGCCGAGCTTGCGGCCGGCGTCGATCGCCGCCTTGATCATCGGCTTCGGCCCGCACACGTAGACCGTCGTTTCGGGCGGCAGGCTGCCGAGAAACGCCGCCATGTCGAAGAAGCCGCCCGCCGTGTCGTCGAGATGCAGGTGATGCGCGTGCGCGCACAGCGCTGCGATCTCGGGCCCGAACGCGACGTCCTTCTCCGACCGCGAAGCATAGGCGAGTTTGAAGGGCAGTCCCTTGGCCTTCAGTTCCGCCGCCATCGACACCATCGGCGTGATGCCGATGCCGCCCCCGATCAGCGCCGTGCCGCCGCTGCCGGGCACGCAGGCGAAGGCGTTGGCCGGCGGCTCGATCTCGACCGTGTCGCCGGCTTTCAGGCTGTGCACGTAGCGCGAGCCGCCCTCGCTCTTTTCTTCGAGCCGCACGCCGATCTGGTATTCGGTCGGGCTCGTCGTCGCGCCCGCCGTCGCATCGGCGTTGACCAGGGAATACTTGCGCACGCCGATCCCGGGGATGGTCAGCGTGATGTGCGCCCCGGCCTCGAAGCCCGGCAGCGCCGCCCCGTCGGGCCGCTTCAGCCACACGCGGCGGATCACGTCGGTTTCGGCCTGCACTTTGCTAACGACGAGTGCGAGTTGGGTCATGGACGGGCCCCTTCGAGAGGCCGATCCGGAAGAGGGGCCTCGAGCGTTGCGATGGTTCTCAAGGCACCGTCCAGCGCTTCGCCCGCCTCGTCGAGAAGGGCGGACTGTCGCAGGCGCCGCACCCACGCCGCCGCATCCGGCCGCCCGGCCACTAGGACCGCCCCGTTCAGCACACGGTCATACTTCGACTGGCCCCGCGACATCGTATCGGAATAGCCCTTGATCAGCCGCCGCGCCTTGGCGACCTCGACGCCGAGCGCGTAATCGGCCTTGGCGGCCTCGAGCACCTTGCCGAGCCAGGCCTCAATGTGCGCCATTTCCCGCCCATGCCGCAGCGTCCCGCGGCGGTGGGGCTTGCGCAGCGCCACGATGTA
>RXJK01000092.1:16747-30326 GCA_003963125.1 Hyphomicrobiales bacterium | reverse complement strand
CCCAGATGCTGTCCGTCCGGATGCGCCGCCCCTTCTCGAACACGGCGCCGAGCGATTTGCAGAGCCACGGCCGGCGCTCGATGGCATGGCCCAGCCCCCTAGGCAGCGTCGCGCAGATTTCTTCCATGCGGGGGTGGAAGAACTCGGTGGTCTGCAGCACTTGGGTGTCGCCCTTCACCGCCACCTCGCGCGCGACGCGCTGGCTGCGCGATGAGCGCGTCTTGAGGTCGGCCACGCGGATCACGTCGTCGTAGGCCATGGCGCGAGCGAGATGCCGCGCCGTCTCGATGCTGAGTTCGAAGGCCTTGTCGGCGTGCGGGCCTTCCCGCACCAGCACCGGCACGAGCCTGTCGAGATAGTCGCCGGCGTACGCCGCATCCTGGTAGTCGACGAGGTGGCGCACGCCCGCGTAGACCATCGGCTGTACGGCTGCAGGCAGCGCATGGATCCGCCGCAGCAGCGCATCAAGTTCGGGCAAGTCGCTGGATGCAGGCGGCAGCGGCAGCCGCTTCTCCGGCTTCGCAGGAGCCTCCGGCGGGCGCGCGACGGCATCACCCTGCGCATGCGCAAAGGCCGCCTCGAACGCCCGGATGCTCGCCTCGACGCCGACTCCCCCCGCCTTGATGGCATCGAGGAAGGCGATGCGCGGGAAGGGCAGGGCGCCGGACGCCGCGAGCGCGCCCAGCAGGCTCGCCGAGATCACGCTGCCGTTCATCTCCGCGATGCGCGCAAAGTCGGCGACGATGGCGCGCTTGGCCGCCACGCCGACGGCCTCGATCACGGCGCCGCCATCCGCCGTGCCGTCGCCGGGCTTCTCTTTCTCGGCCGTGGCGTAGGCGCGCTGGCTGGAGGCAATGAGCGTCGTGCGATCCGGCGTCACGAGCCCCCGCAGCAGCGATCGCCCGGCCTCCATCAGTTCGGCCGCGAGCACCACGTCAACGTCACCCGGCGTCGGCATCAGGGCCAGCACCGGCGCCGCGGCGCCCGGCAGGGGCCGGATCATCTCGACGTAGTAGATCGTCGCGCCCGTACGCTGCGCCACGCCCGGCACCGACGTCGCCTGCACGACGTAACCGCTGGCCTCCGCCGCCGCGGCGATCCAGTCGCTCAGCACGCCCCCGCCCTGGCCGCCCATGGCGACGATGGCGACCGCGATCGGTCTGTCGGGAAGGCCGGCGAGGCTGTCTTGTGCCATGGCGTCCGCCCTCAACCCGGAAGCCCGACGAGGCCGCGTTCGCGCCGCGCCTGCAGCCAGCCGATCACCCGCGTACGCAGACGTGCGAGCAGCCGGTCGAAGACGTTCGGATTGTGCACGATGTCGGCGCGATAGAAGGATGGACACAACACGGCGGCGTCGGCCACCTCGCCGCAGTTGCCACAGCCGACGCAGGTCTGGTCGATCGCCGCGACCGGATCCTCCTTCAGGGGATCGTCGGTGTGCTTGACGCTCAGCGACGGGCACCCCGACAAGCGGATGCAGGCATGGTCCCCCGTGCACACGTCCTCGTCGACGCCGAAGCGCGATTTCACCACGCGCTGTCCCGCCTTGATCGCGCCCTGCACGAGCGGACGCTCGCGCCGCTGCCGGTTCAGCATGCATTCCGACGAGGCGACGATGACTTTCGGGCCCTTCTCGGGCGTCGTCAGCGCCTCCTTGATGGCGTCGCGCATGCGGCCGACATCGTAGGTGCGTGTCAATTGCCGCACCCATTTCACGCCCACGCCTTCGACCGCCTTGGCGATCGGATGCTGCGTGTCCCGTGAGCGGTTGTCGGCGCGCGAGGAGAGGATGTCCTGCCCGCCCGTCGCCGCCGAGTAGTGGTTGTCGACGACGATCGTGAGCCCGTCGGACTTGTTGAACACGGCATTGCCGATGCCAGAGGTGAGCCCGTTGTGCCAGAAACCGCCGTCGCCCATGATGGCGATGGCCTTCTTCTTCGCCGGCACGTTGAAGGCCGCGGCCGACGCGGGCCCCAGCCCATACCCCATCGTCGTCGCGCCGATGTTGAAGGGCGCGTTGATCGAGAACAGGTGGCAGCCGATGTCGGCCGCGATGTGATGGGCCCCGAGCTCCTTCTCCACGAGCTTCAGCGCCGAGAAGATCGGCCGCTCGGGACAGCCCGTGCAGAAGCCCGGTGGCCGCGGTGGCACCACGTCCGTCAGCGCCTTCACCTTCGGATGCTCGAGCACGCTCTTCACCTCGGGGATCCGCGCGTCGTTGCGGATCAACTCGCGCGCGGTGTCCGTTATGAAGGAGCGGATGCCGCCGAGCAGCACGCTGGTCGTGTATTCACCGGCCGTCGGCAGCGGATCCTTGCCATAAACCTTCGTGCCGAGCCCCGCCTTGTGCAGCACCGCGCGGATGGCCGGTTCGATGAACGCCGGCTGCCCTTCCTCGACCACCAGCACCGCGCTCTTGTCGCGCGCGAAGGCGATCACCTCCTCGTCGATCAGCGGATAGGTGACGTTGAGGACGTAGAGCGGTACCCGGCTGTCGCCCGCCACATCCGCGAGTCCCAGCAGGTTCAAGGCCCGCACGACGCCATTGTACATCCCGCCCTGCAGGATGATCCCGACCTCCGCGCGCCCGTTGCCGAACGTCTCGTTGAGGCGGTTGCGGGTGATGTAGTCGATCGCCGCCGGCCAGCGCCGCTCCACTTTCTCCTTCTCGTGCACGAAGGAGGCGGGCGGCAGCACGATGCGCTGCGTATCGCGCCGTGGCGCCTCCAGCGCATCGGCCAGCGTGAAGGGTGGCCGCACGTTGTCCTTGGCCTGGAAGCTCCCCGTTACATGACAGGCCCGGATGCGCACTTCCAGCATCACGGGCGTGTTGGAGGCTTCCGACAGCGCGAAGGCATCTTCCACCGCCTTGACGATCGACGGCAGGTTGGGCCGCGGATCGAGCAGCCAGATCTGCGACTTCATCGCGTAGGCGTGGCTGCGCTCCTGCATGATGGAGGAGCCTTCGCCGTAGTCTTCCCCGACGATGATCAGCGCGCCGCCCGTGACGCCGCCGGACGCGAGGTTCGCCAGCGCATCGGACGCGACGTTGGTGCCGACGGGCGCCTTGAACACCGCCGCGCCGCGGATCGGATACATCACCGAGGCCGCCAGCGTCGCCGCCGCCGTCGCCTCGCTCGCACTCGATTCGAAATGCACGCCGTATTCGGCGAGGATGTCCTGCGCGTCGGAGAGAACGTCCATCAGGTGCGAGATCGGCGCGCCCTGGTAGCCCGCCACGTAGCCGACGCCGCACTGCAGCAGCGCCTTGGTGATGGCGAGGATGCCTTCGCCGTGGAAGGTCTCGCCCGCGCCGAGACGCAGGTCCTGGACTTCCTTGGCGAATGACCGCTCTGCCATCGCAGTGACCTCAGGTCGAAGCCTCAGCCCTCGGGCTTCCGGCACGCCGCGCGCGGCTGACGGAATGTCTAGCGCGACGCAGCCGGAGCATCCTTTTGCGCGGAAGCGCGAGCATACTGCGACAGCCGTTCGCGCCCCGCAAGCATTTTAAACATGAAATTTCTAAGCTTGAAGCAAGCCGCCGGCTGCCGTAACCTGACAATCCAAGCTTGCCCTGTGCGCATGCGGAAAGCGAGGGGAAACGTGACGCGCAAGACGGCACCCGACGCTGCGGCTGACGCGATCAGCAAGGACCGGCTGCGCCTCTGGCTGCGCCTCCTCAAGGCGACGCGGCTCGTGTCGGCCGAATTGCGCGACCGCCTGCGCGAAGGCCACGCGACCACGCTGCCCCGCTTCGACGTGATGTCGGCCCTCTACCGGCACGAGAAGGGCCTGCGCATGAGCGACCTTTCGAGCGTGCTCAAGGTGTCGAACGGCAATGTCACGGGCATCGTCAGCCGCCTTGCCTCCGAAGGCTACATCGTGCGCGTGCCCGTGCGCGGTGACCGTCGCGCCACCGTCGTGCGTCTCACCAAGAAGGGCCGGGAGCATTTCGCCGAGCTGGCGGCCCTGCACGAGGGCTGGGTGGACGAGCTTCTGGGCGTGCTCGATCCGCAGGAGACGCGCATCGCCAACGATCTCCTGACGCGCCTCGATGCGGTTCTCGAGCAGCGCCGCGCCGGCAAGATCGATACCGCCCCCGCCGACGAATGAGAAAGGCCCCGGCCGGCATCGGCATGGGGCCCTCGCTTTCCAAAGTTGAAAACCTGACCGCCTCAGCGCGCGGGCTGCGGACGCGGCTTGGCGTCGTCGACCAGCGGCGACAGCTCGCAAAGCTTCGGCCAGTTCAGGATCTCGAAGTCCGAGCGGCCGTGGAACTCGATCAGCTTCGCCTTACGGAAGCGCGTGAAGATGCGGCTCACCGTATCCGCGTTGAGGCCGAGATAGTCGGCGATGTCCTCGCGGCTGATGGCGAGCGGCACGTTCACGCGATCGGCGACCTTCTGCCCGAGCCGTTGCGCGAGCTGCACGAGCAGCGTCGCGAGCCGTTCTTCCCCCGTCAGCCGCGTCAGCAGCGCGCAATGCAGCCGCGCCTGCTCCGCCTGCCGCGTCGCGACCGACATCAGTCCGCGCAGCGCGCCCGCTTCGCCGTTGCCCTGCCGCTCGATCGCCGTCACGGCGACGCGCTGCACTTGGCTCTGCGTGAGCGAGAACACGCGCACGCCCGACCGCGCGAAGCGCTCGCTCGAGATCACGTCGCCCGGGAAGTGCAGGTCGATCAGGCAGCGCCGGTCGCCGTCGATGTGCAGCGACGTCGCGAGCAGCCCCTGCTGCACCATGAAGAGACAGGCATCGCCCGCGCCGTCGAACAGGATCTGTTGCCGCTTGCGCAGGCGTTGCGTGGTTCCGCCGCTGAAGAGTTGCTGAACCGAGGAGGTCCCACCCTGGCCGGAGAATACCTGGCTTGGAGTGGGCGGAATCGCGCGGGCGATTTGAGAAGGAGGCATCGCGATCATATGGCCTTCATTGCATCCGAGCTCTGAGGCTCGGCATGAAAATGTCACGCGGCGCGCTGGGGAATTTTGATTCAGATCAAAAGGCTATTTGGCCGCAGAGTGGCAGCCCGATCACACGGCGCTGGTGCTGTTTTGCAAAGCGACGGAGATCAGCTCGGGCTGCGCATTCGGCGTCGAAATAAATCCGTGAATCGCAAAGGGTGCTCGCAACCGACAACCGGGCAAAGCGAAAAGGAGCCCCAATGTTGACGAAAGCGAAGATGGCCATTGTGGCCCTGGTGATGGGCGTTGTCGCGTCGGGGTCCGCTTATGCGGACGGCTTGCCGAAGAGCTACGCGGCGCCCGCATCCGATCCGTTCACGAACTTCCAGATCAAGGTCGGCGCGACCGGCGTGTTCTGGAACAACCACAACGACGGCATCTATGCTGGCAGCACGTTGCAGAACGGCTGGGACGCCGGCGTCGGCAACGTTTGGCTGCCCACGGCGACCTTGACGTACTTCTTCAATCCGAAGCTGTCGGCTGAACTCTTCTGCTGCGCCGCGCGCGTCAATGTCGGTGGCAAGAACGCGCTTGCCGGCGTCAATCTCGCCGACAGCTGGGCCTTCCCGCCGATCCTCACCGTCAAGTATCACTTCGACAAGATCGGCGCGATCCGCCCCTACGTCGGCGTCGGCGGCGAGTACATCCACTTCTTCTCGTCGAAGTCCAACCTCGCCGGCTACGACAGCGTCAAGCTGTCCGACAGCTTCGGTCTTGCGACCCAGGCCGGTTTCGATCTGGAATTGGGACGCGGCTGGTCCGTCGGCCTCGACGCCAAGTACGTCTGGGAGAAGACCAACCTGACGTTCACCGGCGCCGGTCAGCCGACGCTGACGACGAGCCATCACCTCGATCCGCTGCTCGTGACCGTGAACCTCGGCTACCGCTTCAACATCGAGGACGTGCTCGGCCGCCGCACCAGCTACGAGCCGCTGAAGTAAGCCTCCCATTGCACAGTTGCCCCTGAGCCTCGGATATTTGCCTCCGGCAAATTCCGGGGTGACAGACCAGGCAAGCGGCGACCCTCACCTGTCATCCCGGCCGAGCGCAGCGAGAGCCGGGACCCAGCGCAAAAGTCGACGCCGGTCAGAAACGGCTTATCCAATTCCAGTGCCGCAGACCCCGAGGCGAAAGCTTCGGGGTTTGTTGCATTCCGCCTCAGCGATTGCGCGGATAGATGATGATCGACAGGTATTGCATCGGCGTTTCCACCATATCCTCCGGTCCGTGCCGCGCGGCCGCATCGAAGAACAGCGCGTCGCCGGGCTCCAGCAGATAAAGCCGGTCCGCATGCCGGTACCTCACCCGGCCTGAAAGCATGTAGATGAACTCGACGCCCGCGTGGCTGAAGGCGGTATAGGGCTCCGCGTCCGTCTTCAGCGTGATGAGATAGGGCTCGACGCCGATGTCTCCCGCGAGGCTGTGCCCCAAAAGATCGTAGAGGTGGCCGGCCTTGGTGCCGCGCCGCTCGATGCGCACGCCGGTGCCGCGTTTCACGAACGAGCAGTCACGCTGCTCCTCGTCCTCGCGGAAAAGATGGCTCATCGGCACGTTGAGGCACTGCGCCAGCGCGCGCAGCGTTGCGAGCGAGGGCGAGATGCCGCCGTTCTCGATCTTCGACAGCATGCCGGTCGAGATCCCCGCCGCCGCCGCCAGCTCCGCGACCGTCAGCCCCAGTGCCTTGCGTTCCTTGCGCACCTCCATCCCGATCATCGCCTCGATCGAGCCGGGCGATTGGCTCGGCGCGAGCGATCCCGTGCGCAGTTCACCTGCTGCGATGGGTGCGACCTTGCGGCTGCCCGCGCGCCGCCCACGTTGCGCCTTGCGCCGGGCGAATGTCGGTGCGCTCACGGAAAATCCTCCAAGGGCAGTCGCGTCGGATACGAGGAGGCGCTGCCGCGTGTTTCCTGTCAAGAAACAAATGTTCGTAATGGTTGACAGCGCGCCGAACGCAGTGGCACCGTGCGCCAAATTCGAAAAGGCGCGAGGATAAGCGCGATGTGCGGCATCGTCGGTCTGTTCCTGAAGGATGCAAAGCTCGAAGCCGGGCTCGGCGAGATGCTGGAAGGCATGCTCGTCACCATGTGCGAGCGCGGGCCGGATTCGGCGGGCTTCGCCGTCTACGGCCACGAGACCGCCGGCGCCATCAAGCTGACGGTGCGCGCCACGGCAGGGACCGACCTCGCCGCACTTGCCACCAAGATCGGCAAGTCCATCGGCGCACCCGTCGAGGCGGTTCTCCACGACACGCACGCCGTGCTGAGCCTGCCGGCTGCAAAGGAAGCCGCCGCCCGCGCCGCACTCGCCAGCATCGCCCCCGATGTCGCCATCGTCGGTGCCGGCCGCCGCATGGAAATCTACAAGGAGGTTGGCCGTCCGGACGCCGTGGCGAAGCGCTTCGCGCTCTCGGGCATGCACGGCACCCACGCCATCGGCCACACCCGCATGGCAACCGAATCGGCCGTCACCACCAACGGCGCGCATCCCTTCACCACCGGGCCCGACCAGTGCCTCGTGCACAACGGCTCGCTGTCGAACCACAACGCCGTGCGCCGCGACCTCATCCGCCACGGCATCAGCTTCCAGACCGAGAACGACACCGAGGTCGCGGCCGGCTTTCTCACATACAAGCTTGCCCAAGGCGCCGGCATGCGCGAGGCGCTCGCCTCGACCCTCACCGATCTCGACGGCTTCTTCACCTTCGTCGTCGGCACCGATACCGGTTTCGGCGTGCTGCGCGATCCCGTCGCCTGCAAGCCCGCCGTCATGGCCGAGACCGACCGCTGGGTCGCCTTCGGCACCGAGTATCGCGCCCTCGTCGACCTGCCGGGCATCGACACGGCGAAGGTCTGGGAGCCCGAGCCCGCCACCGTCTACCTGTGGGAGCGGCACTGATGCCCACCATCGACCTCGGCGCCGTGCCGCTGCGCGAGTTGAACGCGGCCCTGCACGCGCTGCCCGCCGATACCAACGAGACCCACTGGAAGGTCATAAACCCGCGCGGCAAGCACGCCATCGCCGTCGGCCTCGACGTGCCCGTGACGGTCGAGGTGGAGGGCAGCGTCGGCTACTACTGCGCCGGCATGAACAAGAAGGCGACCGTCGTCATCAACGGCAGCGCCGGCCAAGGCGTGGCCGAGAACATGATGTCGGGCCGCGTGCACGTGAAGGGCGATGCATCGTCCGCCGCCGGCGCCACCGCCTGCGGCGGCCTCCTCGTCATCGACGGCAACGCGTCCGCCCGCTGCGGCATCTCATTGCGCGGTCTCGACATCGTGGTGAAGGGCAACGTCGGCCACATGTCGGGTTTCATGGCGCAGGCCGGCAACATTGTCGTCCTCGGCGATGCCGGCGAGCACCTGGGCGACAGCATCTACGAGGCGCGTCTCTACGTGCGCGGCACCGTCAAGAGCCTCGGCACGGACTGCATCGAAAAGGACCTGCGCCCCGAGCACGTGAAGGATCTGCGCCGCATTCTCGATGCGGCCGGCCTGCCGGATGTCTCGCCGACCGAGTTCCGCCGTTACGGCTCCGCGCGTCGGCTCTACAACTTCCACATCGACAGTATCGGGTCCTACTGATGACGAGCGACGAGCGCTGGATCCACACGCCGCCGCGGCACTCCGCCACCTTCGACGCGCATGCGATCGCGGAGATCCATCGCGCGGCCGCAACGGGCATCTACGACATCCGCGGCTTCGGCGCGAAGCGCAAGGTCCCGCATTTCGACGACCTGCTGTTCCTCGGCGCCTCCATCAGCCGCTATCCGCTCGAGGGCTACCGCGAGAAGTGCGACACAAGCGTCACGCTCGGCACGCGCTTCGCCAAAAAGCCGATCACGCTCAAGATCCCCGTCACCATCGCGGGAATGAGCTTCGGCTCGCTCTCCGCCCCCGCGAAGGAAGCGCTCGGCCGCGGCGCCTCGCTCATGGGCACGTCCACCACCACGGGCGACGGCGGCATGACGGAGGAAGAGCGCGCGGCTTCGAGCCTGCTCGTCTACCAGGTGCTCCCCTCCCGCTACGGCATGGACCCCGACCAGCTGCGCCGCGCCGACGCCATCGAGATCGTGATCGGGCAGGGCGCCAAGCCCGGCGGCGGCGGCATGTTGCTCGGCCAGAAGATCTCCGAGCGCGTCGCCAAGATGCGCACGCTGCCGCAGGGCATCGACCAGCGCTCCGCCTGCCGCCATCCCGACTGGACCGGCCCCGACGACCTCGAGATCAAGATCATCGAGCTGCGCGAGATCACCGATTGGGAAAAGCCGGTCTACGTCAAGGTCGGCGCGGCGCGGCCCTACTACGACACCGCACTCGCCGTGAAATCGGGCGCCGATGTCGTCGTGCTCGACGGCATGCAGGGCGGCACCGCCGCAACGCAGGATGTCTTCATCGAGAACGTCGGCCTGCCGATCCTCGCCGCCATCCGCCCCGCCGTGCAGGCGCTGCAGGATCTCGGCATGCATCGCAAGGTGCAGCTCATCGTGTCGGGCGGCGTCCGCAACGGCGCCGACGTTGCCAAGTGCCTGGCGCTCGGCGCCGACGCCGTCTCCATCGGCACCGCGGCGCTCATCGCGCTGGGCGACAATCACCCGCATCTGGCCGAAGAGTACAAGAAGCTTGGCACCGTCCCCGGCGCCTACGACGACTGGCACGAGGGCCGCGACCCCGCCGGCATCACGACGCAGGACCCGGAGCTGACCAAGCGCCTCGATCCCGTCGCCGCCGGCCGCCGCCTCGCCAACTATCTCTCCGTCCTGACGCTCGAGTGCCAGACCATCGCGCGCGCCTGCGGCAAGAGCCAC
Source organism: Hyphomicrobiales bacterium (assembly GCA_003963125.1). GTDB lineage: Bacteria > Pseudomonadota > Alphaproteobacteria > Rhizobiales > Hyphomicrobiaceae > AWTP1-13. The sequence continues at coordinate 20,564 of RXJK01000092.1, read as the reverse complement.
GTCCACAACCTGGAGCCGGAAGACTTGGTCGCGCTCACCGTCGAGGCGGCGGCCATGGCCCAGGTGCCTCTGGCCGGCACCAACTGGATTCCCGGCAAGTCCGAACGGGGCTGGTAGAAACCGAGCGGCCGAGGCACCATGCACCGCAACTGGGGGATCCTATGCAGGCACTGAGCAAGATCGCTTCCGAGCGCGGCATCAAGTACTTCCTGATCTCCTTTGTCGACCTGTTCGGCGTCATGCGGGCGAAGCTCGTGCCCGCGACCGCCATCGACACGGTGGCCAAGGCCGGCGCCGGATTTGCCGGGTTCGCCGCCTGGCTCGACATGACGCCGGCGGATCCCGACGTGCTCGTGCTGCCCGAGGCCGACAGCCTCATCCAGCTTCCCTGGAAGAAGGAAGTCGCCTGGATCACCGGCGACCTGCAGATGGGCGGCGCTCCCGTCACGCAGAACCCGCGCCAGGTCCTCAAGAAGGCGATCGCCGCGGCTGCCGCCGAGGGCTACGAACTCAAGACCGGTGTCGAATGCGAGTTCTTCCTGGTCAATCCGGATGGCACCGCCATTTCCGATCCGGCCGACCGCCAGGTGAAGCCCTGCTATGATCAGCAGGCCCTGATGCGCCGTTACGACGTCATCGCCGAGATCTGCGACAGCATGATCGAGCTGGGCTGGGCCCCCTACCAGAACGACCACGAGGACGCCAACGGCCAGTTCGAGATGAACTGGGATTACGCCACGAGCCTCGTCACCGCCGATCGCCACGCCTTCTTCAAGTACATGACGAAGTCGATCGCCGAGAAGCACGGCCTGCGCGCCACCTTCATGCCGAAGCCGTTCCTCTCGCTCACGGGCAGCGGCTGCCACGTGCACGTCTCGCTGTGGTCGACCTCGACCGGCAAGAACGTGTTTGCGTCGAACGAGGACAGCCACGGCCTCTCCGATCTCGGCTACCGCGCCATCGGCGGGCTCGTGCATTCGGCGACGAGCCTTGCCGCCATCACCAACCCGACGGTCAATTCCTATAAGCGCATCAACGCACCCGTGACGACCTCCGGCGCCACGTGGTCGCCCAACACCGTCACCTTCGGCGGCAACAACCGCACGCACATGATCCGTATTCCCGATGCCGGCCGTTTCGAGTTCCGCTTGGCCGACGGCGCCGCCAACCCTTACCTCTTGCAGGCCGGCCTCCTCGTTGCCGTGGTCGACGGCATCAAGGCCAAGCGTAACCCCGGCCCGCGCCTCGACATCAATATGTACACGGACGGGCACACCGTGAAGGACGCCCCGAAGCTGCCCCTGAACCTGCTCGATGCGCTGCGCGCCCTCGGTCATTCGCAGGTGCTGTCGGAAGGGCTTGGCCCCGACGTCGTATCGGCGTACTTGAAGCTGAAGCACGCCGACTGGAACGCCTATGCGTCGCAGTTGACGGACTGGGAGCGTCAGACGACGCTCGACTGCTGACCGTCTGAGCCCGAGCGTCCCGCCACACCGATCGCATGAAATACTCCGCCCTCTCCCTTGCCTGGAACGCGCTGTCCGGCCACACGCGCTGGAAGCCGGCCTGGCGCGATCCGGCCCCGCGTCCCCAGTACGACGTCGTCATCTGCGGCGGCGGCGGCCACGGCCTCGCCACGGCGCATTATCTCGCCAAGGTGCATGGCCTGACGCGCATCGCCGTGCTCGAGAAGGGCTGGATCGGCTCGGGCAACGCGGGCCGCAACACCACGATCATCCGCTCCAACTATCTCCTGCCCGAGAACGAGCCCTTCTACGAATGGTCCATGAAGCTGTGGGAGGGCCTGGAGCAGGACCTCAACTACAACGCCATGGTGAGCCAGCGCGGCGTGCTCAATCTCTATCACTCGGATGCCCAGCGCGACGCCTACGCCCGTCGCGGCAACGCCATGCGCCTCAATGGCGCCGATGCCGAGCTTCTCGATGAGGCCGCCGTGCGCCGCATGCTGCCCTTTCTCGATTACGAGAACGCGCGCTTTCCGATCCAGGGCGGCCTTCTGCAACGCCGCGGCGGCACCGCGCGCCATGATGCGGTCGTGTGGGGCTATGCGCGCGCCGCCGACGGCCGCGGCGTCGACATCATCCAGAACTGCGAGGTCACCTCGATCCGCACGCGCAACGGCCGCGTCGAAGGCGTGGAGACGACCCGCGGCTTCATCGCCGCCGAGAAGGTCGGCCTCGCGCTCGCCGGCAGCACCTCGCTCGTGGCGTCTTCCGCTGGCCTGCGCCTGCCGATCGAGAGCCACGTGCTGCAGGCCTTCGTGTCGGAAGGCATCAAGCCCTTCATCGACACGGTCGTGACCTACGGCGCCGGCCACTTCTACATCAGCCAGTCGGACAAGGGCGGCCTCGTCTTCGGCGGCGACATCGACGGCTACAACTCCTACGCCCAGCGCGGCGGCCTGCCCATCATCGAGGACGTCTGCGAGGCGGGCATGGCGCTGATGCCGCGCATCGGCCGCGTCCGCCTCCTGCGCCTGTGGGGCGGCATCATGGACATGTCGATGGACGGCTCGCCCATCATCGATACGACGCCCGTGAAGGGGCTCTACCTCAACACCGGCTGGAACTACGGGGGCTTCAAGGCGACGCCGGCATCCGGCTGGTGCTTCGCCCACCTCATCGCCACCGGCGCTCCGCATTGGACCGCGCGCGGCTACCGTCTCGATCGCTTCGCGACGGGCTACGTCGCGGACGAGAAGGGCGTCGGCGCCCAGCCGAACTTGCACTAGGCGGCGGGAGACAAGGATTCATGCGCATTCCCTGCCCCTTCTGCGGCGACCGCGACAGCCGCGAGTTCACGGTGCTCGGCGACGCCACGCTGATCGGCCGCCCCGACCCTTCCGCGCCCGATGCGCTGGCGAAGTTCACCGTCTACCTGCACGAGCGCGACAACCCTGCGGGCCTCCACCGCGAACTCTGGTACCACGGGCCCGGCTGCCAGAGCTGGCTCGTCGTCACCCGCGACACGCGCACCCATAGGATCGACAAGGTCGAGGCCGCCCGCGACGTGCCCCGCGAGGGAACTTCGCGATGACGGCAGCGCAGGCCTTCAGGCTTCCCAAGGGCGGCTTCATCGACCGCGCCAACGCCGCGCGCTTCATGTTCGACGGCTCGTTCATGACGGGCTACGCCGGCGACACGCTCGCCTCGGCGCTCCTCGCCAACGGCGTCCGCCTCGTCGGCCGCAGCTTCAAGTACCATCGCCCGCGCGGCATCTTCACGGCCGGCTCCGAGGAACCCAACGCCCTCGTCGAGTTGCGCACGGGTGCCCGCCGCGAGCCCAACACCAAGGCCACCACCATCGAGCTCTTCGACGGCCTCGAGGCCGCGAGCCAGAACCGCTGGCCCTCGCTCGCCTTCGATATCCTGTCGCTGAATTCGGTGCTGTCGCCGCTGCTGCCCGCGGGCTTCTACTACAAGACTTTCATGTGGCCGCGCGCCTTCTGGGAGGCGGTCTACGAGCCCTTCATCCGTCGCGCTGCCGGCCTCGGCCGCGCTGCCGATGCCGCCGATCCCGATCATTACGAGCAGGCCTACGCCTTCTGCGACGTGCTGGTCGTCGGCGCCGGCCCCGCCGGCCTGTCCGCAGCGCTCGCCGCCGGCCGCGCCGGCGCCCGTGTCATCCTGTGCGAGGAGGAGGCCCGTCTCGGCGGTCGCCTCCTGTCCGAGGAGTTCGAGATCGACGCCGCCCCGGCGCACGTCTGGGCGGAAGAGGCCGCGCGCGAACTGCTGTCCCTGCCGAACGTGCGCGTCATGTCCCGCACCGCCGTCTTCGGCGTCTTCGACGGCGGCAC
>RXJK01000092.1:0-16697 GCA_003963125.1 Hyphomicrobiales bacterium | reverse complement strand
CCGATCATCTCTCCGTACCGCCGGCGCACGTGCCCCGCCAGCGCCTCTGGCGCATCGTCGCCAAGCGCGTCGTCTGCGCCGCCGGCGCCATCGAACGCTCCATCGCCTTTGCCGGCAACGACACACCCGGTGTGATGCTGGCCGGCGCCGCCCGCACCTACATCAACCGCTTCGCCGTCGCGCCCGGCCGCACCATCGCGCTCTTCACGACCGCCGACGACGGCTGGCGCACGGCCAAGGCCGCCGCGCGCGCCGGCATTGAGATCGCCGCCATCGTCGATGCCCGCGCCGCCGTCGCGCCCGACGTGATGGCGCTCGCGCCGCGCGGCGCCGCCGTCTTTCTCGGCAGCCGCGTCACGGAAGCCGCCGGCGGCCGCGCACTTTCCCGCGTGGTGGTGGAAGGCCCGGCGGGCCGAAACACGCTCGCCATCGATGCGCTCGCTGTCTGCGGCGGCTGGAACCCGAACATCGCGCTCGCCTCCCATCAGGGCGGCCGCCCCGAGTGGAACGCCGACCGCGCCGCCTTCCTGCCCGCGACGCTGCCCGACGGCATGCTCGTCGCCGGCGCGGCCCGCGGCGATCTCACGCTCGCCCGCTGCCTCGCCGATGGGGCGCACGCCGGCAACACCGCCGCGCGGGCGCTGGGCTTCACCGCCGCTCCCGCGCGCGCCCCGAAGGCCGAGGACGAGGCCGCTTCCGTCGCGCCGCTCTGGCACGTGCAGGGCGGCAAGGGCAAAGCCTTCGTCGACCTGCAGAACGACGTCACCACCAAGGATGTGCTCCTTGCCGATCGCGAGGGCTATCGCTCCGTCGAGCACCTGAAGCGCTACACCACGCTCGGCATGGCGACCGACCAGGGCAAGACGGCGAACGTCACAGCCCTCGGCATTCTCGCCGAAGCCCGCGGCACGTCGATCCCAGTGATCGGCACGACGCGCTTCCGCCCGCCCTACGTGCCCGTCGCCATCGGTGCGCTCGGTGGCCACCACCGCGGCAAGGACTTCCGCCCCACCCGCTATACGCCGACGCACGCCTGGGCCGAAGCGCAGAGCGCCGTCTTCGTCGAAGCAGGTCCCTGGCTGCGCGCGCAGTATTACCCCAAGCCCGGCGAGAAGGATTGGCTGGAGACCGTCGGCCGCGAGGTGCTCACCGTGCGCCGTACCGTCGGTTTCTGCGACGTCTCCACCCTCGGCAAGATCGAGGTGCACGGCGCCGACGCCGGCACCTTCCTCGACCGCCTCTACATCAACACGTTCTCGACGCTCCCCGTCGGCAAGGCGCGCTACGGCATCATGCTGCGCGAGGACGGCTTCGTCATGGACGACGGCACGACGACGCGGTTTGCGCCCGACCGCTACTTCGTCACCACCACGACGGCAAACGCCGTCCGCGTCTACCAGCACATGCAGTATTGCCACCAGGTGCTCTGGCCCGACCTCGACGTGCAGATGGTGTCCGTGTCCGACCAGTGGGCGCAGCTCTCGATCGCCGGCCCCAAGGCCCGCGACACCCTGCGCGGCGTTGTCGATCCCGCTTTCGACATCTCCACCGAGAAGCTCCCCTACATGGGTGCGGCGGAGATCACCGTGATGGGCGGCATCACGGCCCGCATCTTCCGCCTCTCGTTCTCCGGCGAACTCGCCTACGAGATCGCGGTGCCCGCGGGCTTCGGCGAGGCACTCGCCGAGCGGCTCATGCAGGCCGGCGCACCGTTCGGCATCGCACCCTACGGCACCGAGGCGCTCGGCGTCATGCGCATCGAGAAGGGCCACATCGGCGGCAACGAGATCGACGGCCGAACCACGGCACCGGACCTGGGGCTCGGCCGCATGATGTCGAAGAAGAAGGACTACATCGGCCGCGTCCTCGCCGAGCGTCCGGCGCTCACGGCGACGGGCCGCATGCAACTCGTGGGCTTCAAGCCTGTCGACGGCACATCGCGCCTGCGCGCCGGCGCACATTTCCTGGCCATCGGCGCGGCCGCGGAAGTGATCAACGACGAGGGCGTGATGACGTCGGTCGCCTTCTCGCCGCTGCTCGGCACCTGGATCGGCCTCGGTCTCATCAAGAGCGGCCAGGCGCGTCTCGGCCAGCGCGTGCGCGCGTATGATCCCGTGCGCGGCGGCGACATCGAGGTCGAGATCGTGGCGCCGTGTTTCATCGATCCCGAGGGAGCGCGCCTCCATGTCTAGCCTGCGCGAGCGCTCGGGGCTCGAAGCCCTCATCAAGCCCGGCCGTCACGGCCGCGGCACCGGCGCCCCCGGCGTCACGCTGCGTCTCTTTCCGCCGCGCGCCCTCGCGACGGTCATCGCGCGCAAGGGCGGCCTCGACGCGGCGACCGCTGCGATCAAGGCCCGCTTCGGCGTCGACCCGCCGGCAACGCCCGCGCGCACGTCGAATGGATCGACCGCCTTCATCTGGTCCGGGCCTGGACATTGGCTCGCATCCTCCGACGTCGAGACGCCGGCCGCCTTCGAGGCCTCGTTGCGCGAAGCCGTGGGCAGCGCCGCATCCGTCATCGATCAATCGGCCGGCCGCAGCATCGTGCGCCTGTCGGGCCCCGACGCGCGCGCCGTGCTCGCCAAGATGCTCCCGCTCGATCTGCACGCGAGCGTATTCCCCGTCGGCGGCGCCGCCTCCTCGCTCGCGGGGCACATCGGCGTGCAGCTCTGGCTCCTCGACGCCACGCCGGCTTTCGAGATCGCCGTCATGCGCAGTTACGCGCCGACCCTCTGGCGCCTTCTCGTGGACAGCTCTGCAGAATTCGGCGTCGACGTCGTCTGAACGTCCGTTTGCTTCTTCGCATGTGCCCCGCCACCGGCAGCGCGTGCACGGGTGCACGTAAAAGTGCGGGCCACGGATTAAGCGGCCGCTAGTGAATACGCACAGTCCGGCCGGAAAGCGCCTGCAAATGGTTTGCGGCCAAGCTCACGCCACGGTATCTCGATACCCGCATTGCATGATTTGCGGGGAGAGAGACAGCTGTGTGAAGCATGTTCAGAACGCCGTTTGAGCCGTCGTGACGCGCTGTTCGCGGCGGGCGCCGGTCTCGCAGCGAGTGTCCTTCCGACCGCCGCCTTCGCTGCCGGCGGTCCCACCACGACGGTGAAGCCCGACGAGGCGCTGGAAAAACTGAAAGCCGGTAACGCCCGCTACGTCGCAGCACCGGAAGTCTGCTCGGCCGATCTCGGCAAGAAGCGCTCGAGTGTGGCGCAGTCGCAAACGCCGTGGGCCACCATCATCTCCTGCGCCGACAGCCGCGTGCCGCCGGAACTGCTCTTCGGCGGCGTCGGCCCCGGCGAGCTCTTCATCGCGCGCAACGCCGGCAACATGGTCGATACCGCGACCATGGGAACGATCGAATACGGCGCCGCCGTCCTCGGCGTGCCGCTCATTGTCGTGCTCGGTCATGAGCGCTGCGGCGCCGTCGCCGCCGCCTGCGACGTCGTCACGAAGAAGGCGACCTTCCCCGGCTCCATCGGCCCCATGGTCGCGGCGATCGTGCCGGCCGCACAGGCCGTCAACGGCAAGCCCGGCGACTTCGTCGACAACGCCGTCCGCGAGAGCGCCAAGCGCACTGCGCAGCAGGTTGCCTCGAAGAGCAAGATCGTTGCGGACCTCATCAAGGCCGGCAAGGTCAAGGTCGTCGCCGGCCGCTACGACCTCGACGACGGCAAGGTCGAGTTCCTCTGAGCCTCGCGCACGGACGCACCCATCTCGGGCGCCGGATCCAATAGGGTCCGGCGCCATTTTGTTTCGGCGCGCGCTACGGCTGCCCGTGCTTTTTCGCGATTGCCCCGCGCGTCGTCTCCGTTACCATCGCACCAAACTGTCATCCCGGACGGCGCGCAGCGCCGATCCGGGACCCAGGGGCCCCAGGCGCACGCCATCCCCTGCATCACATCCGCAAGCGGGCCGCATGAAACAGATCGATCTCTTCGCTTTCGACATGAACTGCGTCGGCCACATCCAGCAGGGCATGTGGCGCCACCCGCGCGATCGTTCCGACCGCTACAACACGCTCGAACATTGGACGAGCCTTGCCCGCCTATTGGAAGATGGCCGCTTCGCCGGGCTCTTTCTCGCCGACGTCCTCGGCGTCTACGATGTGCTGGGAGGGAGCCCCGCCGCCGCACTCAGCCATGCCGTGCAAGTGCCGCTCAACGATCCGATGCTGGTCATCCCGGCGATGGCGGCCGTCACGAAGGATCTGGGCTTCGCCGTCACCGCCAACACGTCCTACGAGGCGCCCTACCTGCTCGCGCGGCGCCTCAGTACGCTCGATCATCTCACCGGCGGCCGCATCGGCTGGAACGTCGTAACGGGCTATCTCGACAGCGCCGCCCGCGCCATGGGGCAGGACGCCCAGCGCGCGCACGACGATCGCTACGACGTCGCGGACGAATACCTCGCCTTCATCTACCAGCTCTGGGAGCAGAGCTGGGCCGACGACGCCGTGCTGAAGGACCGCGCCCAGGACGTCTTCGCGGACCCGGCGAAAATCCGGCCCGCCCGCATCGCGGGCAAGTACATGTCCATGCAGGGCGTGCACCTGTGCGAGCCCTCACCCCAGCGTACGCCCGTGCTGTTCCAGGCCGGCGCATCGTCTCGGGGACAGCGCTTCGCCGCGACCCACGCCGAGTGCGTGTTCGTCAACGCCACGAGCCGGCCCGCCGTCGCCGAGACCGTGCGTAATCTGCGCCGCGCAGTGGCCGAGGCGGGGCGCGTTCCAGCGCATCTCAAGGTCTACGTCGGCGCCACCGTCGTCACTGCCGCAACCGATGCCGAGGCCCGTGACCGCCGCGAGGAGTACGAGCGTTATGCCAGCAAGCGCGGCGCACTCGCCCACGCCGCCGCATCCCTCGGCCTCGATTTCGACGCCTATGGCCCCGACGACCCCATCGGCGCCGTCACCTCGAACGCCATCCGCTCCAACCTCGACGCCGCACGCAAGGCGCAACCCGCCTTCACCACCCGCGGCTTCATCGACCGCCTGCAACTGGGCGGACGGCAGACGCCCATCGTCGGCAGCGGCGAGACGGTCGCCAACGAACTCGAGGCCTGGGTCACGGAAGCCGACGTCGACGGCTTCCTGTTCGCGCGCACCGTCACGCCCGAATGCTTCGAGAGCCTGATCGAGAACGTCGTGCCGATCCTGCAGCGCCGTGGCCTGCAGCGGACCGGCTACGCCCCCGGCACCCTGCGCCAGAAGCTCTTCCCCGCCGGCACCGCGCGCCTCCCGTCGGCCCACCCCGCCCGCGCACTGCGCGCATGATGTGCTCGACCAGGCTTCCCCGCTGTCGAAGGTTTTGCGAGCCAAAGCACTAAAGTCTCACGTGGGACCACTCGAAAAGTCCCATGTTCCCGCCACGTTCCCGGCGTGAGACTGCCTAAGCCATTGAATGAACTGGTGAGCCCGGATGGGTTCGAACCATCGACCCTCTGATTAAAAGTCAGATGCTCTACCGCTGAGCTACGGGCCCCCATGCGACGGGGTGGTACGGGGTTTCAGTCAGAAAAACAAGCGCCAACCCTGGAGCATGTGCAGTCCGGCCCGCGCTTGTCGTCCGCCGATCGAGGTCCCCGTGCGCGAGTGTCCCGCGCCGGGCCGCAGCCACCATCGAGCCCGGCCGCGACCGTGCGCGCCGCGGCCCGCCCGTCCCGTTGGCACGCACGCCATAACCCTTTGTTAGGGCTGTTCTCTCGAGGTCCTCGCCGACGCGGGAACGAGGTGTAGAAGGCGCCGTTTCCGAGCACGACACGCAAAGACAGAGTGGCTCGCCGAGCATGGACAGACTTTTGCAGATCGAATGCGCCCTGAAGCAGCCGGACGCGCCGCCGCAGCGGCAGATCAAGGTGCTGGGCGGCCACGATGCGCAGGGCAAGCCCTGGCGCCTGTTCCAGCAGGACTGCATCAACGAGATGTGGCGCGGCACCCGCTTCTACGTCGTGCACGAGGGCGTTCCGGTCGAGATGGAAATCGGCTGGAACGGCCTGCAGCAGTACATCCGCTCGCCGGAATGGCTTTCGCGCGAGAACCTGCTGCTCGACCTGCCGGACTTCCCCGCGGCCTGCGACCGCAGGCGCCCGCCCGCTGGCGCTCAAGGCTTGGCGGCGCCTGCCGGCGGCAGCACCACGTAGTTGACGACGATGTCGTCCGCGCGCCGTCCGCGCTTCTGCGCGAAACGCTCGCTGCGGATCTCGCGGTCCCCCGCCAGCGCCTGCACCATCGGCGGCACCTCCTTGCGCGCGTCCCATACGAGCAGGATGCCGGTCTCCGCGATCGTCTCGTCCGAGGCGCCGCGGATCGAGCGCGACAGCACGACGGGTGCGCCCGGCGCATCCATGGCGATGAGATCGGCCGCCCATGGGCCGCCCCCGACGACGCGCAGCGGCAGGCCCGTCTCGCGGCCCCACAAGTCGACGAAGCGCTTGGCGATCTCGGCCTGCGGCCAGTTCACGCGCATGGGGATGCCGTTGCGCGTGGGGCCGGCCAGCACGACCCCCGCGTAGCCCAGAGGCACGAGCACCGCGAGCCCCAGGGCCGCAACGGCGGCCTTGTCCAGATGCTCGCGCGTGAAATGCCGGCCGGCGAGAGCGACCACGAGCACGCCGAGGTAGTTGAACATCGAACTGCTCCACGCCGACTTGAGGCCGCTGCGCGCCACGAGCGCGTAGACGACCGCGAGCAGGAGCGGCACCAGCGTGGTCACGCTCAGGAACACCACCGCGCGGTCCGGCTGGCCGCCGTCCGCCTGCGACGGCTTGAGCATGGGGCGGAGTAGGCCGATCATGCCGAGCAGCGCGATGAGCCCGCCGATGTTGAGCGCGAGCCCGCCGAAGAAGGGCGCGAGCGAAGGCTGCTGCGCCGCGCGGTCGGCCATGTAGGCGAGAGGCTCGCCGTTGTGGGTGACGAGCCAGGCTGCGAGCGGGGTGGCAAGCAGCGCGAAGAGCCCCGCGGCGATCCATGGTCCGGGCGTCGCCAGTGTCCGCCTTGCGTTGCTGTCCCACAGGATCCACCCCGCGATCGCGGCGAGCAGCAGCAGGCTCGAAAGCTTGGCGTAGAGCGACACGCCGGCCAGTGCACCGAGCAGCAGCCACCAGTGCAGCTTGCCCTGCTCGACGGCACGCCACGCCGCGAGCGGCACCAGCGCCCACAGCAGGATCTGCGCGATGTTGTGGTTGAATTCGACCGTCGGCCACGCATAGAAGGCGATTCCCGAGAGCAGCAGCGTGCCCGTCGCCGCGCGCGCGGGCCCCAGCATGTCGCGCCCGAGCGCGAACACGGCGAGGAACGTGCCGGCGACGAAGAGCTGCGAGATGGCATAGGCCGGCCAGCGCGTCGCGCCCGTCGCAAGGCGCAGCGCTTCCAGGATGAGGCCCGGGAGATTGGGATGCTTGTCGGTTGCGAGCACCCAGGCGCGCCCCGAGCCATAGCCTTCGGCAACGTCGAGCGGCACGGCGAGATGCGTGAGGGCCGGCGCGAGGGTCCAGGCGACGGCTTTGATGGCGATGATCAGCAGCACCAGCTTCGCCGGTGACAGAGCGAGCAGCACGCGCAGTCCCGCTGCGGCCACCCGTGCGTTCCCAGGCGCGACAGCACCGTTCACCAAGTTTGAAGCCTCGATCCCCAAGTCCGCATCGAACCCGCCGTTTCGGTCAATTTTGCTAGCCAGCGCACAGAGCAAAGGCAAACCCTAATCTTGTAGCACTTGTAGAAAATCCGGGCAGGCGCGGCGGCTGTGCCTCTGCGACACGCAGAAAAGCTTAAATCGCGCGCGGTCTTGCTGCGACCTTGGGCTTTTCCACACTGACTTGACAAACTTGTCAGGCAGCTGACGGCGAAGTGTCGTGTTTTTTACCGTACGGGATCGGGCCGGCGCATAAGCGGTCGGCGCACCGGTGATGGATCAGCGCGGCGGGAAGCGATCCCGCCAGTGCCGCGCGATGTCGATGCCGCGGCAGAACCAGACCCGGTCGTGGCTCTTCATGTGTGCGATGAGCCGCGCGAGCCCCGGCGCGCGCCCCGGACGACCGATCAGCCGGTCATGCAGCCCGATCGAGAGCAGCTTCGGCGACCCGGCCTTGCCTTCCGCGTAGAGCACGTCGAACGCGTCGCGCATGTAGGTGAAGAAGTCGTCCGCGGTATTGAAGCCGCTGTTCTCGTTGAACCGGTTGTCGTTGGCCTCGTACGAGTAGGGAATGACGAGGTGCGGCCCCGTCGGCATGGCGACCCAGTAGGGCAACTCGTCGGCGAGCGAGTCGCGGTCGTAGAGAAAGCCGCCCTCCTCGGCGACGAGCCGCCGCGTGTTGGGTCCCGGTCGCCCCGTCATCCAGCCGAGCGGCCGCGCGCCCGTCTGCTCCGTGATGACTTTCACCGCCTGCGCGATCATCGCCCGCTCCGTCGCCTCGTCGACTGCGCCGTAGTCGATCCAGCGATAGCCGTGGCTGACCATCTCGTGCCCGTCGGCTGTGAGCACCCGCGCCATCTCCGGATTGAGTTCGAGGGCCCGCGCCACGCCGAGCACGCTCACCGGAATGGCAGCGCTCCGGAACATCTCGGCCAGCCGCCACACGCCGCGCCGGCTGCCGTATTCGAAGACGGATTCGACCAGCGGCACGCGCCGGCCGGGAAAGCTCGGCACGCCGATGTCGTTGAGCATGCCTTCCGAGGCTGCATCGCCGTTGGCGAGCGAAGCTTCGCCGCCGCCCTCGATATTGAGATTGAAGTTGACGGCGATGTAGGCGTCCCCGGGCCATTGCGGATCAGGCGGCGTGGGGCCGTAGCCGATGAGGTTGCGCTCCCGCATCGGGTCGGCCTCGACATGCGCCATGTGGATCTCCTGAATTGCCCGCGCGGCCCCGTGGCCGTCCGACACCATCATAACTGAAGTGCCGGGCCCAACCCCAGCCTGTCTTGAACTCGCCGGGGCCGCTGGCATAACGTGGGGCTCGGGTCTTTTAGGTTCAAAACATCACGTGGCGGACCCCGGAGGAGGCGGCATGCGGTTTCGCGCATTGGCTCTGGCAGCAGCGGCGGTGATCTCCCTGCACGCGCCTCCCGCCTCGGCCCAGGAGGTGACGCTGCGCGCCATCGCGGGCTTCGCCGAGCAGACGGCCTACACCAAGGGCTTCGTCGCCTTCATCGAGCGCGTGAATGCCTCCGGCAAGGGCCTCGTGAAAATCACCTTCATCGGCGGCCCCAAGGCCATGCCGCCCTTCGAGGTCGGCAACGCCCTGAAAAGCGGCGTCGTCGACATGGCGAGCGTCACGGGCGCCTTCTACACGAACCTGATGCCCGAGGCCGATGCCTGGAAGCTCGCGGATATGCCGGTGCCGGAACTGCGCAAGTCGCCGGGCTTCGCCTACATGGAGAAGCTCTACGCCGACAAGCTCAATGCGGTGTATCTCTCCCGGCAGACCGACAAGACGCCGTTCCATCTCTATCTGACGAAGCCCATCAGCAAGCCCGATCTCACGGGCCTGAAGCTGCGCATCACGCCGGTCTATCGCGACTTCTTCGCCGCCATCGGCGGCACCGTCGTGCAGACGGCGCCGGGCGAAGTCTATACGGCGCTCGAGCGCGGCGTCGTCGACGGCTACGGCTGGCCCGTGCACGGCATCTTCGACCTCGGCTGGCACGAGAAGACGAAGTACCGCGTCGACCCCGGCTTCTACAGCGTCGAGGTCAGCGTCCTCGTCAACAAGGCGACGTGGGAGAAGCTGTCGGACGCCCAGCGCAAGGTCCTCACCGACGCCGGTCGCTGGCTGGAGACCGAAGCCGTCGATTGGGCGAAGTACAACGCTGAAGAGGTGGATCGCCAGGCGAAGTCCGGCATCGAGACCATCACCTTCTCCGGCGCCGACGCCGAGACCTTCCGCGCCAAGGCCACCGAGGCCGGCTGGGCCGGCATCATCCGGCAGAGCCCCGAGCACGGGGCCAAGCTGAAGGAGCTGTTCGCCCAGAAACCGTAAAGCGGCCTGAAGGGCGCGTGCGCTTTCCGATGCAAACCCTGTCCCGCCTCTACGGCCGCCTGCTCGAGCTCATGATGGGCGTAGCCTGCCTGCTCGTCTTCGCGATGATGCTGATGATCGTCGCCGACGTTGTCTTGCGCAACCTCGGCAGCAAGGGCCTGCCCTGGAGCAACGAGGTCTCCGAGGACATCCTCTACCTCGTCACGCTGCTTGCAGGCCCGTGGCTGCTGCGGCAGGGCCAGCACATCCGCGTCGACATCCTGCTCAAGGCGCTTCCGGCACGCCTCGCCTGGGTTTTCGAATGGATCGCGGATGCCTGCGGCCTCGCCTGCTGCCTCTATTTCGTATGGTACGGCGTCAAGGTGACGGCGCAGAGCCTCGCGTCCGGTGCCGTCAGCATCAAGACGCTCGTCCTGCCCGAATGGTGGCTCCTGCTGCCGGTGCCCGTCGCGTTCCTGCTGTTTGCCATCGAGTTCGTCTTCCGCATGCATCGCCTCGCCGGCGCCGAGAAGGGCCCGCGCGAGGAAGCCGTGAGCGCGTCCTGATGTCCTGGCAGCTCGCCGCCCTCATCATGCTCGGTGGATCGACCGCACTGCTGTTCCTCGGCCTGCCCGTCGCCTTCTCCTTCGTCGCGATCAATATCGTCGGCGCCTGGGCTTTCCTCGGCGGTGAACCCGGCCTCGCGCAGGCCGTGCGCAACTCCGTCGTCTCGGTGATGAACTTCTCGCTCACGCCCATCCCGCTCTTCATCCTGATGGGCGAGATCCTGTTTCACACCGGCATCGCGCTGAAGGTGATCGACGGCGTCGAGCGCCTGATCCGCCGCGTGCCCGGCCGCCTCGCCGTCGTCGCCGTCGTGGCGGGAACGGTCTTCTCCGCCATCTCCGGCTCGACCATCGCCACCACGGCGATGCTGGGATCGCTGATGCTGCCCGTGATGCTGACGCGCGGCTATCACCCGACCATGGCAGCCGGACCCATCATGGCCATCGGCGCCGTCGACATGCTGATCCCGCCCTCGGCCCTCACGGTGCTTCTGGGCAGCCTCTCCGGCATCTCGATCTCGAAGCTGCTGATCGGCGGCATCGTCCCGGGCCTGATGCTGTCGCTCGCCTTCGTCGCTTACATCATCGTCAGCGTGAAACTCGATCCCGCGCTCGCGCCGAAGGGCGACGAGGACCGCACGAGCAAAAGCGACGGACTGAAGCTGCTCATCGTCTACGTGGTGCCGCTCGTCGGTATCTTTGCCGTGGTCGTGGGGGCCATGTCGGCCGGCATCGCCACGCCGACGGAATCGGCGGCTCTCGGCGCCTTCGCCACCCTCTTGATGGCCGTGCTCTACCGCGCGCTCACCCTCGACGCCCTTTGGAAGTCGCTCAAGGGAACGACGGCCATCTCCGGCATGATCCTCTTCATCATCCTCGGCGCCACGACCTTCTCCCAGATCCTCAGCTTCTCCGGCGCCACCGAGGGCATGGTGGGTGCCATCCTGGGCCAGGGCCTCTCGCCGCTCGCCCTCGTCGCGCTGATGATGGCGATGCTGATCTTCCTCGGCATCTTCGTCGACCAGGTCAGCATGATGCTCATCACGCTCCCCGTGTTCATGCCGATCGTGCAGCGCCTCGGCGTCGATCCCGTCTGGTTCGGCGTGCTGTTCCTGATCTGCATGCAGTTGGGCCTGCTCTTGCCGCCACACGGCCTGCTGCTCATGACCATGCGCGGCGTCGCACCGCCGCAGGTGACGATGGCGCACATCTTCCGCGCCGTCGTGCCCTACGTCGCGATGAGCGTCTTGCTGCTGGTGCTGATCCTGTTCGTGCCGGCGATCGCAACGTGGCTTCCCGCCCGCATCGGCTGAGCCGGAAGCCTCAGGTCGGCCGCTTGCCGTGTACCACCATGTGCACGAACTCGAGCTTCTGGTAGGCGGCCGCCGGCACCACGAACGGATAGAAATCTAGACGGCCGATGCTGCGCGTCAGACTGTTGATCGCGATCGTCAGGTTGATCCAGCGCTTCATAAGGTCGTTGAAGTCGACGTTCGCGTAGGAATCGTAGCGCTGCCCCGGCAGCGCCTTCCAGAACGAGCCCCTGTCCTGGCGGTACTTCACGCCCTCGGCTTCCGCCGTATCGAGCGCGTCGACGAGATGCAGGTAGTGCGCCCAGGTCTCCGCCCAGTCCTCCCAGGGATGCGCGCTCGCATAGGCTGAAACATACTTCTGGTCCCAGTCGCTCGGCGGGCCGTTGGCATGATGCCGCGCGAGCGCATCGCCATAAGGCTCGCGCTCGTCGCCGAAGAGCTGCCGGAAGCCGCCGAGGCGGTCCGCGGCCTCGATCAACACCATCCAGTAGAAGTGCCCGCTCTCGTGCCGCAGATGCCCGAGAAGCGTGCGGTAGGGCTCGCCGAAGAACTGCCTCTGCCGCTCGCGCTCCACCGCATCGGCTTCCGCGATGTCGATGGTGATGACGCCGTTGAGATGACCCGTCATCGTGTCCTTCATGAAGTCGAAGGCGAGCCGCCCCTTGCCCCATTTGCTGCCGTCGAGCGGCAGCTTGTAGCGCAGCAGCGAGTAGACGAGCCGCTTCTTCGCCTTCTCGAGTTCCCGCCAGGCGTCGAGGCTGCCGTTGTCTGAAAGGTTCGGAATGGTGCGGTTGAGCGTGCAGGCCGTGCAGAGTGCGGGTGTCGCTTGCGCCGCCGTCAGCCAGTTGCACGCGCCGTGCTGGGCGTTCGCGCAATAGGCGACCGGCCCCGCCGCCGTGTGACGGCCGACGGTCTTGAAGGTGCGCGTGCCGGCGATCGGACGGAGTGCCACCATCTGCCGGCGCTCGGGCAGGAAACCCAGCGCGCTCTTGCAGTTCAGGCACTGCACGTTCTCGAAGTAGACGGCATACCCGCACTGCGTGCAGGCGAACTTCTCCATGCCAGTGGGTGATCCGGGTCGGAGGAACGTGGTGCGGTCACTTAACGGCATATGCCGTTTTGTCCAAGCGGGTTCTGCCTAAAGAATGCACAAACAACCGCCCCGACGTTGGTGACTGCCTCGAATTTCTGCAAAGCATCGATTTTTCTGCCCTCTGGAAAGCACGCTTCTTGTCCGTCCAGGTGGCGCTTGATAACGCTTCAAGCAGGCGGTGGTTCAGGCCGGCCCGCAATATTTGGGAACAGATACCAACAAGATGTCCATTCAGGTCACCCTCACGCACACCACCCGCTACACCTACGACCGCCGCGTCGCCATGGGCCCGCAGGTGGTGCGATTGAAGCCCGCTCCGCATTGCCGCACGTCGATCCTCAGCTACGCCCTGAAGATCGAGCCCGAGAAGCATTTCATCAACTGGCAGCAGGATCCCTTCGGCAACTTCCTTGCCCGCATCGTCTTCCCCGAGCGCGTCGAGCAGTTCGCCGTCACGGTCGATGTGGTCGCCGACATGGCGATCATCAACCCCTTCGACTTCTTCGTCGAGGAGTACGTCAAGAACTATCCCTTCGCCTACGAGAAGTCGCTGGCGCAGGATCTGGCGCCCTACCTCGAGTGCGAGAAGCCCGGCCCGCGCCTCGCGCACTACCTCGAAGGCATCCGCCGCGCCAAGTGCGACACCATCGACTTCCTGTGCGAGATCAACAGGAACCTGCAGCGCGACATCCGCTATCTCGTGCGCATGGAGCCGGGCGTGCAGGCGCCGGAGGAGACGCTCCACTTGGCGTCCGGCTCGTGCCGCGATTCAGGCTGGCTGCTCGTGCACATCCTGCGCCACCTGGGCTTCGCGGCGCGCTTCGTCTCCGGCTACCTGATCCAGCTCACGCCCGACGTGAAGGCGCTCGACGGGCCCACCGGCACCGAGGTCGACTTCTGCGACCTGCACGCCTGGGCCGAAGTCTATATTCCCGGCGCCGGCTGGATCGGCCTCGATCCGACATCGGGTCTCCTCGCGGGCGAGGGGCACATCCCGCTGGCCGCCACCCCGCATCCGATCAGCGCCGCGCCGATCACCGGCGCGCACGAGAAGGCCGAGGTCGCCTTCTCCTTCGACATGGGCGTCGTGCGCAGCTTCGAGCGCCCGCGCGTCACGAAGCCCTACACCGAAGAGACCTGGGGCCGCATCCTCTCGGCTGGCGACGAGATCGACAAGCGCCTCGCGGCGGGCGACGTGCGCCTTACCATGGGCGGCGAGCCGACGTTCGTCTCCGCCGAGGACATGGAAGGCGCCGAGTGGAATACGGCCGCCGTCGGCCCGACCAAGCGCGCCTACGCTGATGCGCTCGCCCGCCGCTTGGTCGATCGCTTCGCGCCGGGGGGCCTGCTGCACTACGGCCAGGGCAAGTGGTATCCGGGCGAGCCGCTGCCGCGCTGGGCCTTCGCGCTCTACTGGCGCAACGACGGCCAGCCGCTGTGGGAAGACAAAACGCTCGTTGCCCGCGAGAAGCCGGAGAAGCCTGCGACCGTCGAGGACGCCCGCGTCTTCACCGCGACGCTGTGCGACCAGTTGGGCCTGCCAACCGACAGCGGCATCCCGGCCTACGAGGACACGGGCTACTTCATGCTCGTCGAGCAGAAGCTGCCGGTGAACGTCGACCCCAAGGACAAGAAGACCAAGGTCGAGGACGCGGCCGAGCGCCAGCGCCTGATCTCCCTCATCGACAACGGCTTCGACAATCCCGTCAGCTACGTGCTGCCGATCCAGGTCTGGCATGCGGCCGACGTGGGCCGGCGGTGGGTGACGGAGCGCTGGGCGCTGCGCCGCCAGAAGCTGTTCCTCGTGCCGGGCGATTCACCCGCGGGCTTCCGCCTGCCCTTGAACTCGCTCGCAGCCCTGCCGGCGATCGACTATCCGCACGTGCATCCGCGCGATCCCTTCGCCGAGGCGCCGCCGCTGCCCGAACGCCGCGTCCTCATGCAGCGCCGCCGCGCCGTGACGCTGCAGGCGCCGCCGGCGCCCTCGACGCAGGACGGCGCCGAGATCGCGGCTTCCGTGCGCACGGCGCTGGCCATCGAGCCGCGCGACGGCAAGCTTTGCGTGTTCATGCCGCCGGTTTCGGATGCCGAGGACTACGCAGCCCTTCTCGCAGCCATCGAGGAAACGGCCCGCAAGACATCGACGCCCGTGCACGTCGAAGGCTATTCCCCGCCCAGCGATCCGCGCCTCAACGTCGTGAAGGTCACGCCGGACCCCGGCGTCATCGAGGTCAACGTGCAGCCTGCCCGCACCTGGCGCGAAGCCGTCGACATCACCACGGCGCTCTACGAGGAGGCGCATCTCACGCGCCTCGGCACCGAGAAGTTCATGCTCGACGGCAAGCACACGGGCACCGGCGGCGGCAATCACGTCGTGATCGGCGGCGCCACTGCCGCCGACAGCCCCTTCCTGCGCCGCCCGGATCTCCTCGCCTCCATCGTCGCCTACTGGCAGAACCATCCCTCCCTGTCCTACCTGTTCTCGGGCATGTTCATCGGCCCGACGAGCCAGGCCCCGCGCGTCGACGAAGCCCGCCACGAGGCCCTCTACGAACTCGAGATCGCGCTCTCGGCCATTCCGGATCCCGGGCAGGGCTACATCGCGCCCTGGCTCGTCGATCGCATCTTCCGCAACCTGCTCGTCGACGTGACAGGCAACACGCACCGCGCCGAGATCTGCATCGACAAGCTCTATTCGCCCGATGGTCCCACGGGGCGGCTCGGCCTCGTCGAGTTCCGCTCCTTCGAGATGCCGCCGCACGCGCGCATGAGCCTCGCCCAGCAGCTTCTGATCCGCGCCCTTATCGCCCGCTTCTGGGAGCGGCCCTATCGGCAGAAGCTCGTGCGCTGGGGCACGGCTTTGCATGATCGCTTCATGCTCCCGCACGTGCTCTGGGCCGACTTTGCAGACGTCGTCGCCGACCTCAAGGCGCATGGCCTTCCGATCGCCCTCGACTGGTTCGAGCCGTTCTTCGAATTCCGCTTCCCGCTGCTTGGCTCGTTCCACCGTGGCAACTTCCGCTTCGAGCTGCGCCAGGCGCTCGAGCCGTGGCATGTGCTGGGCGAGGAAGGCGTCGTGGGCGGCACCGCGCGCTACGTCGATTCATCCCTCGAGCGCGTCGAAGCGAAGATCAGCGGCGCCGCCGGCGACCGCTACGTCCTGACCTGCAACGGTCGCGCCCTGCCGCTCACCGACACGGGCACCAACGGCGAGATGATCGCCGGCGTCCGCTATCGCGCCTGGGGGCCGCCGTCGGCGCTGCACCCGCACATTCCCCCGCACGTGCCCCTCGTGTTCGACCTCGTCGACACCTGGACCAAGCGCTCGGTCGCGGGCTGCCGCTATCACGTCGCCCATCCCGGCGGGCGCAACTTCTCCGTTTTCCCGATCAACGCCTACGAGGCCGAAGGCCGCCGGCTGGCCCGCTTCGAGGAGGGCGGCCACACCTCGGGTGCGCTGTCTCCGGCGCCGCCGCGGGTCAACGGCGACTATCCCTTCACGCTCGATCTGCGCCTGCCGGCGTGAGCGCGGCCGCCCTGCCGGGCCGCCGCTGTGGCCGTTTTGCGCTGCGATACATAAATGCCCGAATATGGTTTCCAGCGCCGGGAATATGCGAACCCTCAAGTGCCCGCGCGCCGCGCATGCTGCCCGTCCGTGTGACAGCTTTTGATATTGCAATCGGCAATCCAGAAAGCGCCGCGGCAAAGGGCTTCCGGCATCGCCCGGGCGGTACGCTGAGGACGTTGACAGCTTAGAAGCCAACTGGTCTC
>RXJK01000321.1:33354-39649 GCA_003963125.1 Hyphomicrobiales bacterium | reverse complement strand
GGTCAGCCCTCTTATCGAAACCCAACCACTCGCTTCAAACTCGGAGACATCCCATGAAGACGTTCATCGCAACCGCGCTCGTTGCCGCCTCGCTGATCGCCGGCGTCGCAACGCTCTCCTCGTCCGCCAACGCCGCCGACTTCGGCACGCGCGCGTGGTGGGACCAGCAGAGCTCGCAGGGCTAATCGCAGCCTTGTGAAGCGCGAAAAAGGCCCGCGTCTCCCCCCGGACGCGGGCCTTTTCACGTCCGCAGCTCCCCTAAGTGTCATCCCGGAACGCGCGCAGCGCGTATCCGGGACCCAGGGTCACGCGCTCCCCCGTCGCCCCTAGGTCCCGGCTCTACGCGCTGACGCGCTTCGGCCGGGATGACAAGAGGACGTGCACCCACTCGCGGTGCGTTCCCGGAAATCGCGCGCGAGCGCGATTGTCCGGGCGCGTGGATCGACGTCGTGCCAAATTCTGAGCGGCAAGGCCCCGGACTGGCGCTGCGCGCCATCCGGGGACGCAAAGGAAAAGTTCCTCGCAGCTTCAGAATGGCCTAGTGCGCGGCTTCCCAGTTGTCGGCGGCCTTGGCGTCGACGTGGATCGGCACGCGCATCGCGACCGCCGGCAGCGTCGCCTTCTCCATCACGCTGCGCACGGTCTTGATGGTCTTCTCGACGTGCGCCTCGGGCGCCTCGAAGACGAGTTCGTCGTGCACCTGCAGCAGCATGCGTACGTCGGAGAGGCCCGCCTTGTGCAAGGCCGCCGGCATGCGGATCATGGCGCGGCGGATGATGTCGGCGGCCGAACCCTGGATCGGCGCGTTGATCGCCGCCCGCTCCAGGAAGCCGCGCATCGACGGGTTCTTCGTGTTGATCTCGGGATAGTGCACGCGGCGGCCGAAGATCGTCTCGACGAAGCCCTTCTCGTGCACCAGCGCCTTGGTCGCCTCCATGTAGTCGCGGATGCCGGGGAAGCGCTTGAAGTAGGTGGCGATGTAGTCCCCCGCCTCCTGCTTGGTGATGCCGAGCTGTGCCGCGAGCCCGAAGGCCGAGATGCCGTAGATGATGCCGAAGTTGATGGCCTTGGCGCGCCGGCGCACCTCCGAGGGCATGTCCTTCACCGGCACGCCGAACATTTCCGACGCGGTCATGGCATGGATGTCGAGCCCGTCGGTGAAGGCCTGCCGCAGCTGCGGGATATCGGCCACGTGCGCGAGCACGCGCAGCTCGATCTGGCTGTAGTCCGCCGAGACCAGCTTGGCGCCCTTGTCGGCGACGAACGCGGTGCGGATCTCGCGGCCTTCCTTGGTGCGGATCGGGATGTTCTGCAGGTTGGGATCGGTCGAGGCGAGCCGGCCCGTCGTCGTCGACGCCAGCGCGTAGCTCGTGTGGATGCGCCCCGTCGCCGGATCGATGTGCTGGGGCAACGCATCGGTGTAGGTCGAGCGAAGCTTCGTCAGCTGGCGCCACTCGAGCATCGTGTTGATGAGCTTGCGCGCGCTTTCCGGCAAATCCTCGCTGGCTGCCAGATCATCGAGCAGGTTGGCGCGCGTTTCCCACTGCCCAGTCTTGGTCTTGCGGCCGCCGGGCAATTTCAACTGGTCGAACAGCAGTTCGCCCAGTTGCTTCGGCGAGCCGAGGTTGAACTTGTGGCCTGCGAGTTCGTAGATCTCCTCCTCGAGGCGCGCCACGCGCTGCGCGAACGTCGAGGACAGCCGCGCGAGGATGTGCGGATCGACCTTGATGCCCGCGCCTTCCATGGCGCCGAGCAGGCACACCATCGGCTTCTCGAGCAGCTCGTAGACCGTCGTCACGCGTTCGGCGGCGAGCCGGGGTTTGAGCATCAGCCACAGGCGCAGCGTGATGTCGGCGTCCTCGGCCGCGTATTCGGTCGCTTTGTCGATCGGCACCTGCGCGAACGTCTTGTCGGATTTCTTGGCGCCCGGCGCGTGCTCCAGCACCTGCGCGAAGGAGACGCAGGTGTGCGCCAGATGCCGCTCGGCCAGATTGTCCATGCCGTGCGCCCAGCGCCCGCCGTCGAGCGCGTAGGAGATCAGCATCGTATCGTCGAGCGGATCAATCGAGATTCCGTGCCGGCTCAACACCAGGCAGTCGTACTTGAAGTTCTGCCCGATCTTGAGAACCGAGGCGTCCTCCAGCAGCGGCTTCAGCAGCGCGATCGCCTCCACCGGCCTGATCTGGGTGTCCTTCGCCTCGCCGAAGTCGAGTGCGCCGTGCGCCGCCTGGTGTGCGAGGGGCACGTAGCAGGCGCGGCCCGGCTCGATCGCGATGGCAAAGCCGACGAGATCGGCCTGCATGCCGTCAAGCCCCGTCGTCTCGATGTCGAAGGCGAAGCGGCCGGCGGCGCGTGCCTCCGCGAGCCAGCGCGACAGCGTCTCCACGTCGCGCACCGTCTCGTATTTCGACCGGTCGATGGGTACGGACCGCGCCAGCGCCGCCCCCGCAGCCACTGCGGCGGCGAGCGGCGTGTCGGTGCCTGGCGCGCGCGCCACGCCGGCATCCGCGCCCGGCGTCCTGATGACCTGCGTCTTGTTGAGCCGATCGGCGCCGCCGCTGCCGCTCGCGCGCGGACGCGCCTCGGTGCCCGCCGGCGGCTCGACGCCCAGCGCCTCGGAAATGCGCCGCGTCAGCGTCGAGAACTCCATCTGCCGCAGGAAGCCCAGCAGCGTCGCGGGATCGGGCTCGCGCACGCCCATGCTCTCGATGGGGCACTCGACCGCCACGTCCTGCTTCAGCTTGACGAGTTCGCGCGAGATGCGCGCCTGCTCGGCGAACTCCGTCAGGCGCTCGCGGCGCTTGGGCTGCTTGATCTCGGAGGCCTTGGCCAGCAGCGTATCGAGGTCGCCGTACTCGTTGATGAGTTCGGCCGCGGTCTTCACGCCTAGGCCCGGCACGCCCGGCACGTTGTCGACGCTGTCGCCGCACAGCGCCTGCACGTCGACGACCTTCTCCGGCGGCACGCCGAACTTCTCGACCACTTCCGCCGGCCCGATCGACTTGTTCTTCATCGTGTCGAGCATGGTGACGCCCGGCCCGACGAGCTGCATCAGGTCCTTGTCGGAGGAGACAATGGTCACGTCGCCCCCGCCCGCCACGGCCTGGCGCGCATAGGTCGCGATCAGGTCGTCGGCCTCGTAGCCGTCCTGTTCGGTGCAGACGACGTTGAAGGCGCGCACGGCATCGCGGATCAGCGGGAACTGCGGCACCAATTCTTCGGGCGCCGGCGGCCGGTGCGCCTTGTACTCGCCGTAGATCTGATTGCGAAAGCTCTCGCGGCTCGCGTCGAAGATCACCGCGATGTGCGTCGGGCCGCTCGACTTCTTGGAGTCCTGGATCAGCTTCCACAGCATGCCGCAGAAGCCGTGTACGGCGCCGACGGGGAGGCCGTCCGAAGGCCGCGTCAGGGGCGGCAGCGCGTGGAAGGCGCGGAAGATGTAGCCCGACCCGTCAATCAAATAGACGTGGCTGCCCTTGGTCACGGGCAGGGGCTCGATCTCGCTGCCGTTGCTGGCCGACTTGTCGCTGCTCTTGGTGCTCATGCTTTGCTCATTGGGCAGGCCGTCCTGCTGCCGGTCACGTCCGTACTGATTGGACCGGCACTATAGGAGGCTCGCGCTGAAAGTCAGCCCTTGCGCCCTCAGCGTCCCCGGTCACGGACGGCTGGCCTCGGGAATGCTGTCGATACTGGCAAAATACGGCTTGATATCGAGGAGCGGCGTGCCATCGAGGCAATCGATGTGCGCCACGCGCAGCACCGTGCCCTCGACGGCGAGGAGCTTCACCGCCGCCATGGCGATCGGATTGGGCCGCACGGGCGAGCGCAGCGCAAAGGTGCCGCGGGGGCTATCCACGTGTTTGGGCACCTGCACCAAGAGATCGCG
Organism: Hyphomicrobiales bacterium; assembly: GCA_003963125.1. Lineage (GTDB taxonomy): Bacteria > Pseudomonadota > Alphaproteobacteria > Rhizobiales > Hyphomicrobiaceae > AWTP1-13. Next base: position 35,763 of record RXJK01000321.1, on the reverse strand, counting down.
GCGTGCCTCGTGCATCCAATAGAGCAGCCAGATGTGGGAGCAGCCCTCGATGCCCTGCAGCCCCAACGCGTAATTGGGATCGAGTTCGACGCGGCCCTCCGCCGTCGACTGCAGGATGTTGCGCGGGCAGTCGCTGCGCGTCTTGAAGGGCGTGCGGATGCGACCGATGAAGCGCAGCCCGGCGTCCGTCGCCTCCGGCAGCGGCACCGCCACCTCGCCCGGCCGAGCCGGATCGTTCTCGCGCGGCTTGCCCGCTCCGCTCATGATGTTTCCTTCGCTCCCGTTCCTGGCATTGGCGTTCCTGGGCGACCACCCCACCCCGGCCGCGTGCGCCCGGCTGGCCGCCCCGCCCTTCGCGTTGCCGCGCCGCCGATCCGCCCACAGCCGCAGAGCTGGCTAAGCCCCCCGGCTTCACGCTCCTCCGCCACGGATCCACCCCCGACCCGCAGGCGCTCGGCTCAGATCCTTGCATGCCTCTGACAGAACAACGTTTTCCTCTTCGGCTCCGACCCTGCCGAGGCAACGCTCCAGGCCGGCTGCGCGCGTCCGCCCCGCCAGTCTCTCCGGTTTGCGCGCGTCCTGCAAATGGGGTATCTAGCGGGCGCTGCACCCGTAGCTCAGCTGGATAGAGTGTCGCCCTCCGAAGGCGAAGGTCATAGGTTCGAATCCTATCGGGTGCGCCATTCATTCATTGTTCCGCCCGGACGCATGGGTCACGGACCGTACCGGAGGCAGGGGTGCCTCCCGGTCCATGGCTTGTCGTTTCGAGTCCTGACGCGGGTGGCAGGTCCTGGAAAGCCGGTCATCGCGGTATCTAGATGGCGATGCAGCGCGCTCGACGTTGCGAGGATGGCGCGCAAGGCCGAATTCTCCCTTGGTCGGAGGCAAGCGTGCCGGATGCCTCAGCGTCGCGCGGGTGGGCTAGCCCGCAACCACCTCGAGCCACACGGCCGTGTCGTGAAATGCCGAGCCGCCGTTGGGCGGCACCGGATCGGCGCCGATGAGGGTATTGATGCAGACCTTCTCCGCGAACGCGTCAGCCGGCCAGATGCCTTCGACGATCAACGTCTGCGGATCCTGTGTCGCGTCGAGTTCGGCCTCGAGTGCGACGGATCCGCGGGCATTGCCGAGGCGCACAGTATTGCCCGCGTTCACGCCATAGCGTGCCGCGGCTGACGGATGCATACGAACCCGCGGACGCTGCTCCTTCTGCCGCGCCGTCGGCGTCTCGGTGAAGGTCGTGTTGAGGAAGTTGCGCGCCGGCGGGCACACGAGCTTGAACGGATGCGCCGCGTCGGGGCGCTCGAAATCGTCGCTGTGGGCGGCGATGGCCGGCATGCGCGCGTGCTGGGGCCCGATGCTCGCCCAGTCCGGCTTGAAGTGAAAGCGGCCGTCCGGCTGTGGGAAACCCTCCAGGAAATGCGCCTTCTCGAACGACGCGGCGCGGTCGATCCAGCCCACCCGCGCGACGTCATCGATGCCGGGAAGCCCCGCGCGCTTCAGGCCGTCGTCAAGAAGCTCGTTCGGCGTCATCGCGAAGCCCGCATGCTCGGCACCGAGACGTTTCGCGAGGGCGCACACCACGTCATGGTTGGAGCGGGCCTCGCCCAGCGGCTCGATCAGCTTTGGCCCGTAGGTCAAGAACGTATGGCCAAGTCCGAAGTACATGTCGTCGTGCTCGAGGAACGTCGTCGCGGGCAGCACGATGTCGGCATAGCGTGCCGTCGGCGTCAGAAACTGTTCGTGCACAGCGAGAAACAGATCGTCCCGCGAGAGCCCGCGCGCAACCGTTGCGCTGTCGGGCGCAACGACTGCCGAGTTCGCGTTCTGCATCAGCATCGCCGTCACTGGCACGCCGCCGCGCAAGGCGTCTCGATCGCCCGTCAGGACGGCGCCGATCCGCGATTGATCAAGAACGCGCACGCCAGGATCGATGCAGTCCGTCCCATGCAGGATGCTGGTGTCGATGCCCCAATAGGCCATGTCGTAGGCGAGGAAGAAGGCGCCGCCGCCCTTGTGCTGCCAAGCGCCCGTAACGGCCGGCAGGCAGGATACGGCGTGCATCGCCGCCGAACCGTTGCGCGTACGCGTGAACCCGAAGCCGGCCCGGATGAAGCTACGTTGCGTGCGGCCATAGAGCCGCGCGAAATCGACGATGCTCTCTTCTGAAAGGCCCGTGATCGCCGCCGCCCACGCCGGCGTGCGCGACAGGATGTGACGCTCGGTCTCCGCGTCGAAGTCGGTGTAGCGCGCAAGATAGGCGCGGTCGGCCATGCCTTCGCGCAGAAGCACGTTCATGATCGCGAGCGCTAAGGCGCCATCGGTCCCGGGCCGCACGATCAGGGCGATATCGGCCGCTTCGACAGTCGGCGTGCGGTAGACATCGACGACCGCGAACTTGGCCCCGCG
>RXJK01000321.1:3672-33304 GCA_003963125.1 Hyphomicrobiales bacterium | reverse complement strand
CGACGTGCGTCATCACGTTGACCTGCGTCGAGACCAGATTGCCGCACCAAGAAACGATGAGATCGGAGTGGTCCATCTCACGCGGATCGACACCGAGGAGCTTGCCGACGCCGGCTTTCCAGCCCGACTCCGCCGGCGTGACGCAGATCGTCGTCTGCTGGCGGCTGTAGCGCATGACGTTGCGCAGCCGGTCGAGGCCCCAGCGCTGCACGATGCCCATGTTGCCGCCGGAGTGGTAGGGCCACACCGTCTCGCGGCCATGGCGCTGCGCCGCATCCGTGAAGCGCGTCGCGATCTCGTCGAGCGCCTCGTCCCAGGAGATCCGCGCGAAGGCGCCGTCGCCCTTGCGTCCGGTGCGGCGCAGGGGATGCAAGAGCCGATCGGGATGGTGCACGCGCTCCGCGTAGCGCGCGACCTTCGCGCAGACGACGCCTGCCGTGTAGGGATTGTCCGCCGAACCGGCGATGCGCCCGATACGGTTCTCCGGCAGGACTGTCACCTCGAGCGCGCAGGCGCTCGGGCAGTCGTGCGGGCAGGCGGATTTGCGGCTTTGCGGTCTGAGGGTCATGCGCGCGCTCATGCGAGGGCGCCGTCGAATGTCTGTGCGACTTTGATCATCACCCTTGCCTAGCTCTTGCGTGTTCCATCGTCTGCTTTGGGAGCCGAACGCCGGCGCGCGGGACGCGCCGGTCCGTGCAGGCTCGCCTATTTTTCGCCGGAATGCTAGGACGCCGTTTCGATAGAGCAAGAGAGAGGCTGCATGGCTGAGCACGGTGACCGCGCGCCCTTCTATCACGACGGCATGCGCGAGATGCAGGATCGCTTCGATGGGCGCCGCGTGGCCGACGGCCTCGAGAAGCATCGGCTCCACTTCGCGTTCTGGGAGCAGGACCTCAAGCTGATCGGGGAGGCGCGCTTCTTCTTCATCGCGACGAGCTACCAGGACAACGTGGATTGCTCCATGCGCTCCGGCGACCCCGGTTTCGTCAAGGTCACCGGGCCCGATACGCTTGAATACCCCGAGTATGACGGCAACAACATGTACCGCACCCTCGGCAACATCCATCGCAATCCCAATGTGGGGCTTCTGTTCGTCCGCTTCGACGGCAAGACGTTCCGCACCCGCATCCGCGGCAAGGCGACGATCCACGACGACGAGGCAACGCTGGCGCGGCACCATGGTGCCAAGGTCGTGGTCCGCGTCCAGTGCGAGATCTTTCCGAACTGCCCGCGTTATGTGCCGGACCTCATGGGCGATGCCGACGCGGTCCCGGCCAATCCCTTCGTCCCGCGCCCCGGCTACGAACCGCCGCCGCCCGAATGGAAGAGCCGCGACTACTTGAAAGATGTATTGTCCAAGTTCGATCCGCATCGAAAGCGCGACGGCTAGCATAACGCGGCCCCGACCGGCATGGCCGTGCAAGGCAACGCGATTGCCGCGGGGCAAGGACCGGCCTGATACTCCCGTTATCGGCAAAGGAGGCCTGCGGGGCGAAATGGCGCCCGCAGCAGGATCGCCCTGGCTGTTTTCTCGGCCCCGCTGATGCAAGCGAACGCAAGTGGCGTCCCCACGAGCCTGACGCGCGCGTCGCGTACGCGGCGATCAAACGGTTCAACCCGTCAAGTGCGCCTGTATCGGATGCAGCGCTGTCGTCCGCTACTCCCGGCCGACGTGAACCGCGCCGAATTCCTCGGCATCTGAGACGGACGTCCCGCCCTGCGGCCAGCCGTCGGGTCCGGGCTCGTGCAGGATCACGCCCTCGATCCGCGCGACCGGCGCCCGCCACGGCGCCGCGTCGAGCGCTGCCGACATGTCGGCGTATCCCGCCTGCCACCGGCTGGCAATGCCGGCGGGCGTGAAATCGACATCCTTGGTCTGATCTTCGTGCGCGAGCCGCGGTGCCAGGAGCCGCACGACGTGCATCTGCGTGAGGCAACCATAGGAGGCGAGCGTCCGCACTGCAGCGCTCTGACGGCTGGCCTCCGGCATCTCGCTAACGAGTTCCGCAATCACGTGCCGCAAGCGATGCGCCTGCTGGAGGCGGACGATCTGGCTGGCGATGCGGCTCGAGTATTGGATGTCCTTCTGGCGATGCGCCACGTCCCACAAGGTCGTCGGCTCCGGCCCTTCCGGGTTCCACATATGCACGGAGAAGATCAGCGCATCGCGCCGCGGCTCGTCGTCGAACACGACCTCGGTCGGGGTATTGGAGAGAATGCCGCCGTCCCAATACAGCTCCCCGTCGATCCGCACGGCCGGGAATGCCGGCGGCAAGGCGCCGGAGGCGAGGATGTGCCTGACGTCGAGATCGACGTCGCGGCTGTCGAAGTAGTGCATCCGGCTCGTGCGCACGTGCGCCGCGCCGACCGTGAGCCGGATCTCGGAGCGGCGCAGCAGGCTGAAATCGACGAGCTCCCGCAGCGTCCCTTCGAGCGGGGCGGTCGAGTAGTAGCCCGCGGCCTCGGGCGGCATCGGGCACAGCGGCCCGAACAGGGCGAGCGGGTTCGGCTCGAAGAAGTTGGGGATGCCGTTCTGCAGCGTTGCGAGATAGGACATCGACTGGCTCACCTGCGGCAGCAGCATCCAGTTGTGCCACAGGGATTTGTCCTCGACGCGGTGCCAGAACGCGCGCAGGGCTTCGACGCGCCGCTCGCGCGTATTGCAGGCAATCAGACTTGCGTTGATCGCGCCGATCGAGGTGCCGACCAGCCAGTCCGGCTCGATGCCGCGGTCGTGCATCGCCTCGTAGACGCCGGCCTGATAGGCGCCCAGCGCGCCGCCGCCCTGGAACACCAACGCGATGCTGCCGGGGCCGGCGCTCCCCTTGCGCTCGTATTCGCAGAAATAGGCTTCGGGGGTCGTCGACACCGAGCGCTCCAGTTTTCGTGGCGACAGTAGATTCTCAGTACAGCCTAGAGAGGCGCGAGAGCGCAAACCAAATCAATTGCATGCGAGGCGGCGCTTCACCTGGCGCAGGCGGACGATAACAGAAAGGTATTGGAAAACGGCAGGACCGGCTGCTGGTATTTCCGATGCGGCCGGTTCTTTGGCAGCGCGGGATGTGGAGCACGGTCTATGGTCATGGTGCCCGACTGGGCTGCGAAGGGGTTGGAGTTCCTCGCCAGTCTGTTCGTTCTTGTCGTGGGGCTGGGGGCGCTGGCCCTGGTCGTCCTGTTCGTCGTCGATGTCCTCCAGACCAAGGATGCTGTCCGGCGGAATTATCCGGTCCTTGGGCGTTTCCGCTATCTGTTCACGTCGCTCGGCGAGTTTTTCCGGCAGTACTTCTTCGCCATGGACCGGGAGGAGCTTCCTTTCAACCGGGCCGAGCGCGAGTGGGTGTACCGGGCCGCGGACGGCGAGAGCAACACGGCAGCCTTCGGATCGACCCGCAATCTCGCCGTTCCGGGAACGCCGATCTTCGTCAATTGCCCGTTCCCCACCCTCGATACGGACGCGGCCGAAACACAACCGATGCAGATCGGCCCCTATTGCCGCGTGCCGTTCGTGGCGCGCTCGTTCTTCAACATTTCCGGCATGAGCTACGGGGCGATCTCGAAACCCGCCGTAATCGCGCTGGCACAGGGTGCGGCGAAAGCCGGCTGCTGGATCAACACGGGCGAAGGCGGCCTGTCACCATATCATTTGGCAGGCGGCGCCGACGTCGTCTTCCAGATCGGCACGGCGAAATACGGGGTGCGAACGCCTGACGGCGACCTGAGCGACGACAAGCTGCGCGAGGTCGCGCGGCACGAAACGGTGCGCATGTTCGAGGTGAAGCTCAGCCAGGGCGCGAAGCCCGGCAAGGGCGGCATCCTGCCCGGCGGAAAGGTCACCGCCGACATCGCGCGCATTCGCGGCATCGCCGAGGGAAGCGATTCCATCTCGCCCAATCGGCATCCGGAGATCGATTCCGTTTCGGATCTGTTGGATTTCATCCATCATATCCGCGAGGTCACGGGCAAGCCGGTGGGCTTCAAGGCGGTGATCGGCGCCTACGGTTGGCTCGACAATCTCTGCGAAGAGATCAAGCGCCGCGGCCTCCAGTCCGCACCGGACTTCATCACCATCGATGGCGGCGACGGCGGCACGGGCGCTGCACCGATGGCGCTGATGGACAACGTGGGCCTGGTGCTGCGGGAGTCCTTGCCCATGGTCGCCGACATCCTGCTCCGCCACGGACTGAAGGATCGCGTCCGGCTGATCTGTTCGGGGAAGCTCGTGACGCCCGCGGCCGTGGCGTGGGCGCTCTGCACCGGCGCGGACTTCGTTTCTTCCGCGCGCGGCTTCATGTTCTCCCTGGGCTGCATCCAGGCGCTCAAGTGCAACAAGAACACCTGTCCGACAGGCATCACGACGCACAACCGCCGCCTGCAACGCGGGCTCGATCCCATCGAGAAGACCGATCGCGTTGCCAGCTACTGCATGAATCTGATCCACGAGGTCGAAGTCATCGCGCACTCGTGCGGCGTGGCCGAGCCGCGCCGCCTGAAGCGCTATCACGTGCGCATCGTGCAGGAGGATGGTCGCTCCGTGCCGATGGACGTCCTCTATCCCTACCCCGACGCAAAGGTCGCGGCCTGAGACGCCGCAGATGCCGACACGCGCGTGATCGGAGCCCCTTTTTTCCTCGTGCAGGACCCTGATGCGGCTGCGCATGGCACGCCACGCCGGCGGCCATGCGCAAGGTCTCAAGCCGTCCCGAAGGCTGCGGCGACGAGAAGGCAAGCCACGACGGCGGCCGTCAGCTGGCTGCGCAAGGCAGGGTACCACGGGGGCGCCACCCCCGATCGCGCTGTGCTGACATCGTAAACCAGAAGCGCAGCGAACACCGCGGCAAGGCCAATCAAGGCCGTCCGGCTGGCGAGCGCGGCCAAGCCGAACGCGGCCAAAGCCGGCAGCGTGCTGACGGCGAGGCGTCGAGCCAACGCGGAAGGCCCTTCACCCACGGCGGCCATGGCGAGCCCCCACTGCGCGCCGCCCATGAAGGAGAGGATGATGGCGCCGTAGACGACGAGGGCGCGCAGCGCAAGCCCTGCTGCGTCGGCGTTTCCGAACACCGCGACAAGGCAGGATGCTGCGAACGGCAGCACGCCGAGCCAGCCGAGGAGAAGAGCGGAGCGTGGGATCGTCGCGTCGTGCAGCATGGGGCCCTGGTGATCCATCGAGTGATCCATCGAGGTTCGTCGCAACGTTATACGGTCGGTGCGTGGTCATGGATCACGGCGGCGCCCACCCGGTGATGGCGCCGCGGTCAGGAGAGGTAATATTGTCCACGCTCGCTTCCTTCAACGACCGGATGCGTGTGCTTATCATCGGCGCGAGCGGCGCCATTGGAGGTGCGCTGGTCGACAGGTTGGCGGAGCATCCAAGGGTCGCCCACGTCCTTGCCTGTTCGCGCGCGCCGAGCCTGCATGCGAGCGCCAAGGTCGAGGTGCGCCCGATCGACATCCTGGACGAGGCGAGCATTCAATCTGCGCTGACGGGCGTGCCCCACATCGATCTCGCGATCGTGGCGACGGGCCTGCTGCACGACAGCTCCGGCATGACGCCCGAGAAATCCTGGCGCGCGCTCGATAAGGACACGCTCCTGCGCAGCTTCGCCACGAACGCCGTGGGCCCCGCGCTGGTCGCCAAGCACGTGCTGCCGCTGCTGCCGCGACAGGGGAAGTCCGTGTTCGCGGCACTCTCGGCCCGTGTCGGCAGCATCTCCGATAATCGCCTGGGCGGATGGTACGGCTATCGCGCCTCGAAGGCGGCACTCAACCAGATCATTCGCACGCTCGCCATCGAGCTCGCGCGGCAGCGCAGGGACGCAATCTGCGTCGGCCTGCATCCCGGCACCGTCGACAGCAACCTGTCGAAGCCGTTCCAGGACAACGTCGGCGACGGGCAGCTCTTCACGCCCGGCTTCGCGGCCGAACGGCTCCTCGCCGTGATCGACGGCCTCGAGCCGGCCGCGACCGGCCAGCTCCTGGCGTGGGATGGCCAGCTGATCGCGCCTTGAGCGACATGTTGCTGCGTCGCGACGTCTTTTGCGGCCTCTTGCGCGACGAAAACAGAATTGGCCGGAGCGCGCGCCCGCCGGTCTTTGGAACGCGCGCCAAAGGTGAGATGCTTTGCTTGATCGCGGTTCTGGCTCGATCAATGGAGAGCAAGGATGTTCAAGCTCATCAGCGCGACCCCCAGTCCCTACGCGCGCAAGGTCCGCATCGCACTCTTCGAGAAGGGCATCCCCTTCGAACTCGCCACGGAAGTGCCCTGGGACAGCGGCACGCAGACGCCCAAGTACAACCCGCTCGAAAAGCTTCCCGTTCTGATTACCGAGCAGGACGAGGGCATCTACGAGTCGAGCTACATCCTGCAATGGCTCGAACTCAAGTATCCCGAGCCGCCGCTCCTGCCCCGTGATGTCGACGACATACTCTTCGCGCGCAAGCTTGAGGTCCTGTGCGACGGCGTGTGCGACGCCGTGGTGCTGACCTTCTTCGAGCGCATGCGCAAGGAAACCCAGAGCCCCGAGTGGCTCGCGCGTCAGCGCCGCAAGATCGAGGGCGGCGTCCGCGAGATGGCGCGCCTCGTCGGCGAGCGGCGCTACGCGGTGGGAGATACGTTCACGCTGGGCGATATCGCCGTGGGCACGGCGCTGGGCTATCTGCGCGTGCGTTTCGCCGAGTTCGACTGGATGTCCCTTTATCCGAAGCTCGATGCCTACGCCGCGCGTCTCGACGAACGGCCCTCGTTCGCGAACTCTGTTCCCTATCCGCAAACCATCCGCGACAAGATCGTCTAGGCGGACGTCGCGGCGAGGCAGGCGGCCGATCCGGGCATGCCCGTCTGCGCGAAAAAATGGCGCTCTTGCGGCGGTCCATGAACCCGTCCGGTGCGGCTACCCCACCGGAACAGGACGAGGCGCGGCGTGTTCCGTCGATGCGAAAGTTTGCTACCATTGCGCGGTCAAGCGGTCATCAGCCTGTCGCGATCTTGGCCAATCATTCGGGATGCGAGGCAACTGCATTATGTTGATCTGATTTCCAAGGATTGGTCATGCGTTTGCGCTTTCAATCGACCCACGTCGCCGTCGTGGTCGGGTTCGCCATCGGGACGTTCGTTGCTGTTCCATCTGCCCTCGCCCTCGCAAAGTTCCTGAGCTTCGGGCCTGGTTCGCCGACGCAGGCGGAACCGGTCGCAGACGTGTTGCGCGAGGCCGCACGCAACATCCGCGATGGAGACATCGTCGCCGCACGGTCGCTCCTTCTCTCGCGCGAGGCCGAGGCGCATCCCGAAGTCCTGTTCCACCTCGCCGAGACCTTCGACCCCAACATGCTCGCGGCCTGGAACGCCCGCAACCTCAGGGCAGACGCGCAGCGCGCCCTCGTGCTCTACCGCAAATCGCAGGACCTGGGCTTGGCGTCCGCCAGCGTCCGGATCGCGATGCTGTATTGATAGTCAAACTAATGCCGAACCAAAGCTATCGGCTTCGCTGACGGCGGCCGGTGGAGTGACGAAGTCATCAGGTGCGTTCCCGGCCGAGCGCAGCGAGAGCCGGGACCTTTCACCGTTGCGTTTATCCATCCCGCGGCAAGTTCCCGGACAGCCGTGCTGGCGCACGCCTTCCGGGACAGCAGTGTGGTTGGAAACGCGATGCGCCGAGTGCCTCCGCTCACCGGCCTTTGAGGCCTAGCAGTCACGCCACACGCCCGGCGCGTGGCACCGGCGGGCGCGCGTGCCGTCGTCGCTCAGGCTGTGCAGGAAGATCCACTCGTTCGTGACGAGATCCCGCACCTGGGCGTGGCGCGTGAGCACCTCATCCATGGCGCTTTCCGGCGCGGCGATGAAAACGCTGAGGCGCACGGGCTCGTGCACGAAGCGCTCCCCGTCATGCACGGATTGCCAGGGCAGGCCGACGCGCAGGTCGCCGGCATTGCCTTCGAGTACCCCGAGCTGGCCGACCACGTTGTGCAGCACCTTGTTGCCGCTGCCGAAGGCCTCGTTGTTCACGGTCGACCCGAAATATTGCAGGTTGATCCAGCTCGCCACCACGAGCGGCGCCGTCATGATCAGTTCGAGCACCTTGAAGCCCTCGTCGCGATCGTGCTCGTAGCTGTGCAAGAAGCTGCGGCCCTTGAGGTCGAGCCCCCGCGTCAGGCGCCGCGGTGCGGCGATGAAGGCCGCGTTGCCCGCTAGCCCCCACTCCGGCCGCACCTGCGACCAGTCCTGGCTGCGCGCCTTGATGAGCGCATCGGGCGCGACAGCGCCTTGCAGGCCGAGCGCTGCACTCCGCTCGAGCCGCGCGATCGACGCCGCCGTGGCGAGTGCGGTCTTCAGGCGCGCGAGATCGCCCGCGAGTTCGTAGGGCACGCTTTCGGCGTCGAACAAGGTGACGTCGTCGGTGGTCGTGTCGTGCAGCGCGCCGATGAACCAGCAATCCGCCGGAATGGCGATGCCCTTGTCGACGAGACCGATGCGCACCTCCGCGTCGTTGAGGATCGCGGCCGCGACACGCGCGTTGGCCTCGCCCGTGTGCCCGCCGCAGGCCCCGCAATCGAGCCCCGACGCATGCGGATTGTTGACGGTCGTGCTGCCATGGCCGGCCAGTAGCACGAGCCGTGCGAAAGGCCCCGTCATGGACATGGCCTTGAGGACGGCTTCGGCCATGGCGAGCTTCTGTTCGCGCGTGAAGCCCGTGAGCCGGCCCGCCACCTCGCGCACCGCGAGCCGGGGTCCGACGCGGCGCGCGACATCGCTGTCGAGGCCGTCGACGTTGGGGCTCGGCACCGGCCGCGTGAGCGCCGCGCTGTCGGTCGCGAGCTTCGCGGCATAGCCGAGGCCGGCGGTCTCCACGAACGAGAACGACGACACGGCGGAGACCTTGAAGGACTTCCACGCCTTGGCCGCGCGCCGCCGCAGCAGGCGCACGCCGAGCACTTCCGCCTCCTCCGTCTCGTCCGCGCCTTTGACGGCTTCGCACACGACGAAGGAGGGCTTCAGGAGTACAGGGCACTGCGCGCCGCCGCGGCTCTGGCCGATCGGCACGTACTCGATCGGGAAGCCGAAGAAGCCCGCAAAGCCGATCGTCTCGGCTTCCGGATAGGCCGTCTCGAGCGCGCGGCGGAAGACCTCCGACCGCACGTCGATGCAGAACGCAGCCTGCACGGGCGGCCGCGCGGGAAAGCGCGTGACACCGTCGTGCGGCCGGCTCGTGAGGGTGCGCGTGACGCGGCGGCGCGCGGCGATTTCGTAGGCGTCGTGCAGGGCGAGGTCGATGGCGAGATCCCGCGTGCCCTCGGCGCTGGCCGATGGCAGTTGCGCGGCTTCCGCCATGGCGTCCGCCCACGCCGTCCGGAACGCCGCGTCGGCCCGCGAATTGAAGAGCCCCCAGCCCCAGGCCATGCGGATGGCGAGGAGTTCGATCAGGGTATCGTCCGTTTTGCCGTCGAGCCCCGCGCCCCAGCCGATATAGCGGGCGTAGGCAGCCCATCCGCCGATATCGAAGAGCGGCCGGAAGATGTAGTCCTCGAGCGCCCGCCCCGGGATGCCGAGCTTGTCGACGACGGCGCCGACGGCCGCGCGCGCATCGTCGGGCAGAGCGAGGACGCTCGCCCGGAAGTCGCGGATGCCCATCACTTCGGGGTTGCGATCGTGCCGCATCTGCGCCCGCCACGCTGCGTAAGGCGCGAGCTTCCGCGTCGGGAGTCGCCAGCTCGCTTGTCCCTCGTCGAAGTAGGCGGCGCAGAATGCCGAGATCTCGTCGATCATGAACTGCACGCGCGAAACGTGGCGGTCGCCCTGGGCAATCTTGTCGAGGACCTCCGCGACCGTGGCGACGACGGCCGGTGGCCGCGCCGTCTTGTCGGGTTCCTGGCTGGCGGCGGCCCGCAGATCCGCCGGCGACAGGCCGGGCACGGGCCGCAAGGCCAGCGCCTCGGCGAGCGCTGCATCGTCGATGGCCCCGCTCGCCAGCTTCTCGGCGTAGAAGGCGCGCGGCATCAGCATCGGCGTGCGCGTGACGCGCTGCAGATGCGCGCAGGTCTCCGCGAAGCTCATGCCGGAGAAGCCGAGGAACGGATTGACGGCGACGAAGTGCTTGAGCGGCCAGAGCGGCGCGATCCGGCCGCAGGCGGCCTGGATCGCCTGTTCGAGACGGGCGGACGCGGGCGCTGCATCCTGGGCGGCAGGCAGGGCAAGGGCGTGGGCGGTCATGGGGGGCGGTCTCCCGTCTCAGGATGTGGCGGAGGTTGTGGGCCGCGTCGTACCGGGCCAGTACGCGAGCACCAGGCGGTTTGCGAGCGTGTTGAGGTAGAGCCCGTTGCGCAGATGCGTGTAGGCGGCGGCGAAGAACGGGCGCCCGGCATGCCGCATCAGTTCGTTCTGGAACACGGTGACGCCGGCGAAGGAGGCAACCGCCAACGCTGCGACGCCGATCTCCATGAAGCCGCCGTGCACGCGGCCCCCCGGCATGCTGCTGGCGACCGCAAAGTGCATGGCGGCCTGCAGCGCGAAGTAGAGAGCCGCGACGCCCGCGGCCGTGACACCGGCCCGCGCCAGCAGGAAGGCGTCCGGGCGCTCGTCGATGGCGTTGGCAAGGAGATGCACGAGGCCCATGAGCAGGATGCAGCCGAGCGCGAGGCGCGCCGGGTCCGTGACCGGCGTGACGCCGAACAGCGCGCCGATGCCGACCGTGACGGCGACGACGGCGCCGAGCGCGATGATGAGCCGGGCGGGATGCGGCTGGCCACCGGGGCTGGGCGTCCACGAGGCGCGCGCCAGATCCATCACGCTGCCCGACGACAGGAAGGCGTGCGCCTTGTAGAGCGAATGCGCGACGATGTGCAGGAGCGCGGAAGAGAAGGCGCCGAGGCCGCATTGCAGCAGCATGAAGCCCATTTGCGCGATCGTCGAATAGGCGAGCTGCACCTTGACCGACGTCTGCGTCAGCATGACGAGGGAGCCGAACAGCGCCGTCAGCCCGCCGACGATGGCGAGGATATCGAGTGCCGGCGTGGCGAGCACCAGCACGTCCGAGAGCCGCAGGACGAGGAAGCCGCCGGCGTTGATGATGCCAGCGTGCAGCAGCGCCGAGACGGGCGTCGGCGTTTCCATCACCTCGATCAGCCAGCCGTGCAGGGGAAGCTGCGCGGATTTCAGCATCGCCGTGATCACGATGAGCAGCGCAGCGCACGTGAGTGCGGCGGAGCCGGGAACGAGGCCACTCCTGGCTGCAGCGGCAATGTCGGCAATCTCCAGCGTGCCGAACCGGGCATAGAGCAGCACGGCTGCGATGAGAAGGCACGCATCGCCCACGCGGCTCGCGAGGAATTTCTTGCGCGCCGCCCGCTGCGCGGCCGGCCGTTCGCCGTAGAAGAGCAGGAGCGCGTTGAGGCCGAGGCTGGTGCCGACCCACGCCACGATGAGCAGCGCGACGTTGCCCGAGATGATGAGCAGCAGCACCGAGGCGAGCGTCATCAGAAGATGCCGCGTGAACCGCACGTGGCCGGGATCCCCGTCGAGGTAGTTGCGGCTGTAGCGCACGACGACGAGGCCGACGAAGCTGACGAGCACCAGCATGATGGCCGCCAGCGCATCGACGGAGAGGGAGAAGCCGATGCCTGCGGCGCCGAGGAGCGGCGTGCGCACCGGCCCGACCCAAGCGATCGCCGACGCTACGAGCAGGCTCACCACGAAGGCGCCCGTCGCCGCGCCGATGGCGATCTCGGCGTGCTGCCGCGCGCGCAGGTGCGCCGCGGGCCAAAGCGCCATCCCGCCCGGAATGAGAGGGGCGAGCAGGGCTATCCAGGGCAGTGCGGTCGTCATGGGAGATCCCCCGTCGCGGTGTGGGTAAGCGTAGGGGAAGCTAGCGCGGTACGATCATTCTGAAAAATTCGAATATTGAAGCAAATCGTTCGCTTTGCTAGAACGATCGCATGCCCCATCTGAACTTCCACCATCTGCGCTATTTCTGGACGATCGCGACCGAAGGCAGCATGAGCCGGGCGGCTGCGCGCCTGAACGTGTCGCCGTCCTCGCTGTCGGTGCAACTCAAGGCGCTGGAGCAGCAACTGGGGCAGCAGTTGTTCGAACGCCGCGGCCGGGCCCTGCATCTGACGGAAGCCGGCCGCATCGCGCTCGACTACGCGAGCACCGTCCTGCAGTCGGGCCACCAGCTGATCGAGGCGCTGAACGGCTTGCGCCCGGGCCGCGTGATGCTGCGCGTCGGCGCCACGGCCACGCTGTCGCGCAACTTCCAGATGGCCCTGCTGCGGCCGCTCCTCGGCAAGCCGGATGTCGAACTCGTCATTCGTTCAGGCGTACAGGCCGATCTCCTGCAGCAGCTCGACGCCCACAAGCTCGATCTGGTGCTGTCCAATCATCCAGCGCCCGCGGACGCCGAGGCGGTGTTCGAGAACATCCTTCTCGACGAGCAGGCGGTGAGCCTCGTCGGGCATCCCTCGCCGGCGCGGAAACGGTTCCGCTTTCCGAAGGACATCGCCGACGCGCCGCTCGTCGTGCCGGCCCAAGGCAGCGCCATCCGCTCCGCCTTCGACGCGCTGATGGGACGGGAGGGCATCCGGCCCAACATCGTCGCCGAGATCGACGACATGGCCATGCTGCGTTTGATGGCGCGGGCCAATCCGGGCCTGACGCTGGTGCCGCCCGTGGTCGTGGTCGACGAGTTGCGCACCAAGATCCTCGTCGAGGTGACGCGCCTCAAGGGCATCACCGAGCAGTTCTTCGCCATCACGCAGCAGCGCCGCTTTCCCAATCCGCTGGTCGAGACCCTGGTTCGCCAGCGCCGCAAGTGACGGAACTCAGCCCTCGGGCTGCAGGCCGAGCAGCCGACAAGCCGTTCCACCCATGATCTTCTCGAGATTGGCGGGCCGGATCGGCAGCGCGCGGAACCATGCCGCGTACCCCGCGACCGGCGCGAACGGGAAGGCGCTCGCGAACAGGAACTGGTCGGCGAGGAAGCTGTCGCAGGCGCGCACGTAGTCGTCCATGCCCGGCATGTTGGCCATCAGGTAATCGGGCGCCAGGAACAGGTTCGGGCGTCGGAAGGCGACGTGCAGGATCTGCGTCCCCCACGGCCAGTGCCCGTGCGCCGACACGATCTTGAGTTCGGGAAAGTCGGCGAGCACGCGGTCGATGTGCTCGGGCGCCGTGAAGGAGATGTCGGGCCCCGCGTTGCCGCCACCCATGATCACCAGGGGGACGTTCCGGTCCTCGCAGAAGGCGTAGAACGGATAGAGCCGGCGGTCGTCGTAATGCAGAGGTTCGGGCAGTCCGCCGGGCTCGATGCTCAGACCCTTGAAGCCCAGCCCGAGCAGGCGCTCGGCCTCGAGGATCGCGGCCTTGCGCGGAAGCGGCGCAATGCCGGCGATCGGCACGAACCGGCCTGGATGCAGCGCGCACACTTCGAGAATGTCCGCGTTGTCGACATTGCCCAGTGCACCCGAAACGCGTCCGACGACCACCCCTTTGTCCACGCCTGCTGCGTCCATCTCGCTGATCAGGAGCGGCAGCGATTGGCCCATGGCGGCGGGTGACGGCTCGAAGCCGACCTTGCGCGTGATGCCGTCACGCCGGGCAGCGCCGGCGTACATCGCCGTCTTGAGGAAGCTTTTGAACGGCGGCCGGATGCGGAAATCGACGGTGAACAACGGGGGCGCTCTCCCTGGGGGCAATGCCGGCCTCTTGCCGGCGCGCGCTCATGATAGGCGGCTTCGCCCCCGCGGCGGCAACGCCGGAGCCGAAAAAGTGATGTGGCGCGCGGCTTGCGCCGTCAGGCCGACGACACGGGCAGCCGCGCGGCGCGCTGGGCTTCGGGATCGTCGAGCCAGAAGCGCGGGCCCTCGTAGAGGAACGAGCGCTGGTGCACGATGATGCGCCCGTCGGCGACGTCGACGAGCGCATAGTCGGGCGCTTCGTGCGTGCCGGGCACGCGGTCGGCCGTCACGAGGTCGAAGTCGACCTGGTGGGCGAGCGCGCGCTGGATGTGGAACGGGATGCCGTGCCAGACGCCCGCGATCGGGCGGTGGATATGGCCCATGAACAGGTAGTCGGGCTTGCGCACACGCGACAGCAGGGCGAGTTCTTCCTCGCCGTTGCGGAGCCGGATGCGGTCCATGTGCGGAAGGCCCGTGTCGAACGGCGGATGGTGCTGGAACATCAGCAAAGGCCGATCCGTGGGGGCGCGCCGCAGCGCATCCTCCAGGAAGCCGAGCCGCGCACGGCAGAGGAGGCCCGCGTGCGTCGGCCCGTCCTCGTCGAGCGTGTCGAGGCTGAGCATCGAGAAGCGCTCGAACACGGCGAACGATTGCACGAAGCCGTTGCCGTCGTCGTCGGCGGCCGAGAAGACCGCGCGGAACGGGCGCCGCAGGTCGTGATTGCCGAGCAGCAGGCGGACGGGGGCTGGCGCGCGCGTCAGCACATGCGCGAGATTGGCGTACGCCTCGGGCTGCCCCCAATGCGCGAGATCTCCGGTGATGACGATGAAGGCGGCATCGGGATGATCGAGCCCGATCACCTGCAGGGCCGCCGAAAGCCGCTCGGCCGGATCGAGGCCATAGAGCCGGTGGCCCGCCGCGACGAAGTGCGTGTCGGTCAGGATGACGAATTTCATCGGCGCATGGTCTCCCGGTTCCACAGGGCGTAGTCGGGCGAGCCTTCGACGCGCACAGGCCCCTGGTAGCCGAATTCGATCATGTGCACGGTGACGTAGTCCGGCGCGATGAACGCGACACCGTACGCCTCCGGCAGGTCGGACGCGGACAGGAGATCCTTTTCGGCGAAGACGGCGATGCTCGCGTGATTGGTACCGCGCAGCGATGTGGTCGGCACACCGGCCGTCGAGCCTGCGAGCGGCATGTGGCAATGCCCGAAGAAGATGTGGCGCACCTTGCGCGCGTGCCGGCCGACCACTTCGCGGAAGGTGGCGTCGTCGAGAAGCCGGATCTTGTCCATCGGCACGAGATGGGTCGGGATCGGGTTGTGGTGCATGAACAGGAAGAAGGGTCCCGGATGTTCGGCGAGCCGCGCGTCGAGCCAAGCCGCGCGCTTGGCGCAGAAGCCGCCGGCATGGGTGTTCGGTGCCCAGGTGTCGAGGAACAGGCAGCGGCCGGCGCGCGTGTCGAGTGCGCCCTGCACGAAGCCGTTCTCGTCCCGGGCTTCGGGAAACACCTCGAGAAAGCGCGCCCGGTCGTCGTGATTGCCGATGCACAGGCGCACGGGGATCGGCACGTCCGCGATGCGCGCCTTGAGGCGCTCGTAGTCCGCGCGATCACCCCAGTCCGAAAGGTCGCCCGTGATGACCAGGAGTTCGGCATCGCCGTGATCGGCGAGCGCATGCGCAAGTGCACGCTCGAAATTGGCGTTGGGATCGCGCCCGCCGATCGTATGGCCGGGCGTGGTGAGATGGATGTCGCTCATGTGGATGAGCTTCATGAAACGGTCCTCGGGCAAATAAAGAAAGCCGCGGGCACAGGGTGCGCCCGCGGCGAATGCGCTACTTCTTCGGCAGCAGCTTCTGCACGTCGGCCGTCATCTCGGCCAGGACCTTCTCCGGCTCCTTCGCGCGCTGCCCCGTGACGATGGAGGCGATGTGGTCCTTGATCACGTCCGTGATCTTGAGGCCGTTCTCGCCCGGGAACGCGTACCACTTGGTGAGCAGCGCGAGCTGGCTCACGGCCGTGAAGTTGTTCGGGTTCTCGACGTAGAAATCCTTGAGGTAGATGTCGTTGGCCTTCTTGTTGGGCGGCATGTAGCCGGTGGTCTTGGCCATGATCGCCGCGCCTTCCGGCCCGTGCCAGAACTTCATCACCTTCCAGGCGGCCGCCTTCTTCGCTGGGTCGGACGCGAGGATCACGCCGAGGTTGCCGCCAGCCGGCAGGCGGCCCTTCCCGGCTACGACGTCGGGGAACGGTACCGTCTTCAGCTCGAACTTCTTGGCGATCATCTCCGTCACCTTGGCGAGATCCGACGTCGAGGTGATGTGGATGCCGGTCTTGCCGGCCGCGAAGGCCGCGCGCATGTCGGGCTGCGTCAGGTTCGGCATGCCGGCTTCCGTCACGAGACGGCCGAGCACCTTGATCGCGAACTGCCCTTCGGGACCGTCGAAGGCGACCTTGCTCTCGTCCTCGGTGAGCATGGAGCCGCCACGCGCGAACACGGGCGCCTGCCAGAGCCAGTTGCCGGTGATGTCCCAGACGTAGGTGACGCCGTTGATGTCGGGGCCGAGCGCCTTGATCTTCTTGGCGAGCTCGATCACCTCGTCCCACGTCTTCGGCGGATTGGCGGGATCTCCGCCGGCCTTCTTCACGAGGTCGACGTTGAGGTACATGATCGGCAGGGAGACGGCGAAGGGCAGCGCGTAGACCTTACCGTTCTGGGTGCCGATGTCGTACATGGCGGCGTGGAAGCCTTCCGCCTCGAGGTCCTTGTCGGCCTTGATGAACTCGTCGAGCGGCTGGGCCAGATTGCGGTCGACGAGGATGCGGATGCGGTTGAGGCCCTGGAACGTGATGTCCGGCATCTGCTTGGTGACGGCCTCGCGCAGCACCTTCTGCGTAGCTTCCTCATAGGAGTCGTAGGCGGCGCGGAACGTCACTTTGATGTCGGGGTTCGTCTTGGCGAACTCCGCGGCGATCTGCTTGTGCGTGCCGTCGAAGAGCTCCGGATAGGGGTATTGCACCACCACCTCGGTCTGTTGCGCGAGGGCCGGGATGGCGATGAGCGCCAGCGCGGCCGAAAGCAAGGTCTGCTTCAGCATTTCCCTTCTCCGTCGTTGCAGTTGGATGTGTGCGGCGTGGTCTCGCCGGTTCTTGTTATTTCATGCCGGTGAACGTGATCCCCTCGATGAAGCGGCGTTGCGCCAGCAGGAAGGCGATGATGAGCGGCGCGATGATGATCGTCGCGGCGGCCATCAGCGGGCCGTAGTCGGTACCGGCCTCGGCGTTGCGGAAGTGCGCGACGCCGACGGGCGGCGTGAAAAGGTGCGTCGAGTTGACCGCGATCAGCGGCCAGAAGTAGTCGTTCCAGTGCGCCACGACCGAGAAGATGCCGAAGGCGGTGACGGCGGGGATCGCGGTCGGCAGCATCACGCGCCAGACGATGGCGAATTCGCCGAGCCCGTCCATGCGCGCGGCGTCGACGAGATCGTCCGGCACCGTCATGAAGAACTGCCGCATCAGGAAGATGCCGAACACCGAGATCGTGAACGGCACGATGAGGGCCGCGTAGGTGTCGAGGATGCCGGCGGTGTGGAAGAGCAGGAACACGGGCACCGCGATCGCCTGCGGCGGGATCAGGATCGAGAACAGCACCAGCGCGAACACCGTCTGCCGCCCCCAGAAGCGCAGCTTGGCGAGGGCGTAGGCGGCGGGCAGCGCCACGAGCACCTGCAGCAGGAAGATCGAGGCGGTGACGATGACGCCGTTGGCGAGGAAGCGCGCAAGCGGTGCCTTGTCGAAGGCCTTCGCGTAATTCTCGGCTGCCGCAAGACGATGCGGCCACCAGCGGATCTCGGACAGGAAAACTTCGGCCTGCGGCTTGAGCGACGTCGCGAGCATCCAGAGGAACGGCAGCAGAACGATCGCCGCAACGCTCATGAGGACGATGTGGCGCAGAAGCGCCCAGACCTGCCGCCGGATGGGAGCCGCATGCGCCATCAGTAGTGCACCTGCCTGTCGAGAACGCGCGCCTTGACGAGTGTCAGCAGCAGCACGAAGCCGAGGAAGACGACGGCAATCGCGGCGGCAATGCCTGAGCGGAAAAACTCGAACCCTTCGGAATACATCGTATAGAGCAGCACTTCCGAGGCCTTGCTGGGACCGCCCTTGGTCAACACGTGCACCGTGTCGAACACCTGGAACGAGCGGATCGCCGAGATCAGCACGACGAACATGGTCACCGGCCCGAGCATCGGCCACGTGACGAGCCGGAACCGCGCCCAGGCCGAGCGCGCACCGTCCATCTCGGCCGCCTCGTAGAGCGCGCGCGGGATCGAGACGAGACCCGCCAGGAACAGCACCATGTTGAACCCGAAGAGCTGCCACACGCCGATCACGGCGAGCGTCGGCAGCACGAGGGCCGGGTCGCTGAGCCACGCGCGCGCCGGCAGGCCGACCGCCTTCAGCATCAGGTTGATGAGCCCGAACTGCGGATGCAGCATATATTCCCACGAGATCGCCATGGCGATCAGCGTCGCCATCACGGGGACGAAGAACACCGAGCGATAGAAGGCCCGCAGCGAGCGTCCCGATTCGATGAGGAGTGCGATGCCGAGGCCGAGCGCCACGGAGGCCGGCACGACGATCCCGACATAGAGGAGCGTGTTGGTCAGCGATTTCCAGAACACACGGTCGGCGAAGAGTTCCTGGTAGTTGCCGAAGCCGATGATGCTCCAGGCGGAGGCGCCGAGCTGATAGTCGGTCAGCGACATGAACATGACGACCACGACGGGCCCGATGAGGAGCAGCGTCATGAGCACAAGAGCCGGCGTCAGGAGACCGAGCGCGACCGCCTGCTGCGACCGGCGCCGTTGCGGCATCGCCGGCGCCACGCCCTGCACTGTCGCGGGGAAATCCTGGCCGGTGCCGTCAGGCATGGACGGCCTCGCGTGCCGTAACGGCCGTCATCGGTGCACGCTTGCCTACCGCATCGAAGCACAAGGCGTCCGCCGGCGCAAACGTCAGCCCCAGCGGCGTGCCGAGGGCAAGGCCGCGCGCGCCACCATGGTCGAGCCGCAGGATCACGGGCTCCTTGCTGGCGGGAACGGTGATGTGCAGCAGCACTTCGCCGCCGAGGTTCTCGCGATGTGAGAGCACGCCCGTGATCAGTGCTGCACTTTCCTCGGCCAGACGCAGCACCTCCGGACGCAGCCCGAGCCTGACGGGCCCTGTGACGCCCGGCGCGCAGCGCAGCGGCAGCGGCTTGCCCGCGATGGCGAGCTGACCGTCGCTGCCGAGGGCGGCGTCGAGCACGTTGATCTTCGGGCTGCCGATGAACTCCGCGACGCGCAGATCCTGCGGGTCGTCGTAGACCTGATCGGGCGTGCCGATCTGCACGATGTTGCCGTCCATCATCACCGCGATCCGGTCCGACATCGTCATCGCCTCGGCCTGGTCGTGCGTGACGTAGATGAAGGTCGCGGCGAGACGGCGATGCAGCTGCGCGATCTCAGTGCGCATGTGTACCCGCAGCTTGGCGTCGAGGTTGGACAGCGGCTCGTCGAGCAGAAACGCGCGTGGCTCGCGCACGATGGCACGGCCAACGGCGACACGCTGGCGCTGCCCGCCCGAAAGCTGCCCCGGCTTGCGCGCCAGGAGATCCTTCATGCCGAGCAATTCGGCAACGTCCGCGACCTTCTCGCGGATACCGCGCTCGATGCTACGCGTGCCGGGCACCAGCCAGCGCAGGCCGGGCAGGCGTTGCAGCGTCGACAGCCGGCGCATGCGCAGCGGCACGGCGATGTTGTCGAACACGGACAGGTGCGGATAGAGCGCGTAGGACTGGAACACCATCGCCAGATTGCGCTCTGCGGGCGCCACGCCATCGACGGCGTCGTTGCCGATCTCGACGTGGCCGGAGGTCTGGGCCTCGAGCCCGGCAATGATGCGCAGGAGCGTGGACTTTCCACACCCCGACGGCCCCACGAGCGAGATGAACTCGCCGTCCGCGATGTCGAGATCGACGCCCTTCAGGACATCGACGCGGTCGAAGCTCTTGCGGATGTCGCGCAGGCGAACGTGCGCCATGGTCTGTCCCTAGCTGCCGCGATAGCGCGCCCTCCCTACCAAGCCCGATTGACAGTTCCATGAAGTCTTATTAGCTGCGCTAATGCTCGGCCTGCCCCTGCCTTCAAGCCGCGTAACCCGTGAGCAATGACAATCAGCGTGTGAATGAAGATCAGCCCGTACCAGATCGCCGCCTTCTCGCACGCGGCGCGCGCGCACAGCTTCTCCAAGGCCGCGGCCGCCATGGGCATCACCCAGTCCGCCGTGACGCAGCATGTGGCGAAACTCGAGCAGGTGATGGGCACGAGCCTGTTCGTGCGCCGCCGCGGCGGCTTGGAACTCACACCCGCCGGCAAGGAGCTGTTCGCCCTCTCCGATCGCATTCGCACGCTCGAGCAGCTGGTCGCAGAGAAGATCGAATCCTACAGTGCGCTCGCCACGGGGCATCTGACCATTGTCGCCAACGCACCGCGCCCCGCCATGCCGATCATCGCCGCCTATAAGCGACTCTACCCGAGCGTGGAGGTGTCGTTCTCCCTGCACAGTTGGACGACCGTATCGGAGAAGCTCGCCGCGCGGGAGGTCGACGTGGCGATCATCACCGATCCGCCGGCCTCAGAAGATCTGTTCCGCCTGGAGCTGATGGCGCACCGCTTCGTCCTCATCGCCCGGCGCGGGCATCCCGTCCTGAAGATGCGCCGCCTGCGGCTCGCCGACCTCGCCGACAGGCCCTTGGTGCTGCCGGAGGACGGTTCGCTCACGCAGCGCGTGGTCCTTGCGCGCGCCCGCGCGCTCGGCGTCACGCTCAACAAGGTCGTGAGGATGAACTCCTATCCTGTGGTGAAAGAGGCCGTGCTTCACGACGTCGGCATCGGCATCGTGCTCGAGCACAGCTTCTTTCCTGACCCGAAGCTCGTGGAGCATCCGATCTCCGATCTCTCCGACACCTTCAAGACGTATCTCGTGACGCCCGCCGACAAGCGCGATCTGCGTTTCGTGCGCTCGTTCATCGATGTGTCGCAGGCAAACCGTTCGGGGTGAGAAGGGTGGCTTCGCGCGCGGATGCTCCGTGCGCGCACGGCGCCGCGACACGTCAAACGCGACGCTGCGTGCGCCCCAAGCGCCACACTCGCGATCGCGCAGTCCACTGAATGACATAGAAGTGTAACGACGCGAATCTACACGGGCGAGGTCTTTCAAGATCAGAAGGTTGGCTCGAGGTCGCCGTTGCGCACGCACGCCCTTCCATCGACGCACGCCTCACACCATCCGCAGTTCCGGAGGCACGCCGGCCACTTGTGGATGCTCGCACTGATGGTTGCGAGCACCACCTCGGCGGCGGCCCAGACGTTCGCCTCGCGGGACACCTTGCGCTTCGATCTGCAGCCGCAGCCGCTGGCAGCCGCCCTCAACGCCTACAGCGCGACCACCGGGCTCGAGATCCTCTATGACAGCGCCGTCGTCGGTCAGCGGCGCTCCTCGGCCGTGCAGGGCGGGTTCTCACCGGCCGAAGGGTTGCGCAAACTGCTGGCGGGTACGGGGCTTACGGCGGTGGCGATCGCCAAGGACGCCGTCACCATCCAGGAGCCGCCGGTCGCACGGCCTCCGGTCGATCCCGATCTTCTCCCCGAGCGCAGCGCCCACCGCAGCTACTACGGGGCGATGCAATTGGCGCTCGAGCAGGCCTTCTGCCGCGACGCCGAATTGCAGCCGGGCGACTACCGCGCCGTCATGACCTTCAAGATCGCGGGCGACGGCCGCATTAACGGCGCCCGCCTTCTCGGCACCACCGGCAGCCCCGACCGCGACGAGAAGATCCTGCACGCGCTCGAGGGCTTGAGCCTCGAAAGCCCGGCCCCGGCCGATCTCGCCCAGCCGATCATGATGGTCATTCTTCCCAGGGCCTCGGGGACGTCCCTCGAGTGCACAACGGCCCGATAGCCCAATGCTTTGCGCAGCGCTGCGGCCACTGCTGTGTGAGTTGGGAAGCCGGGCGCGATCGGCCCCCGGCGCCAGGGAGCGCGTGGCGTGAGCGATCCCGGCAGAGAGCGACTGCGGGAGCTCTTCATCGCTTCACAAGGCAGCCTGCGCACGCGCCTGCGCCGACGCCTCGGCTCGGAAGAACTCGCGGAGGAAACCTTGCAGGAGATCTGGATCCGGCTCTCGCAGGACGGCCAGCCGATCATCTTTCAGCGCGCCGAATCCTACCTCTTCGGCATGGCGCTCAACGTGGCGGCGAGCCTCAGGCGCTCGGAAGCCCGTCACGCCACGCGCGCGGAGATCGAGGCGGCTCTCGAGTTCGCCGACGAGACGGCCCGTCCCGATGAAGCCGCCGAGGCACGCATCGATCTCGAAGCCCTCGAGCGCGCCATCCTCGAATTGCCGCCCCGCCGCCGGGCCATGCTGCTCGCCGTGCGCGTCAACGGCGCGTCGACGCAGGAGGTCGCCGAGAGCTACGGGCTCACCCGCCGCTCCGTCGAGGCGGAGCTCAAGCGCGCACTTGAATACTGCGCGACGCGTCTAGGCAGATCCGTTATAAAGCGCTTCGGTCCGAAACCTTCCAAAACCGCGAAAGACTAGCCGAAGAGCGTTCGGGGGGAATGAACTTGCCATAATGCAGCCAGTGCAGGACATCACGGACCAGCAGCGCGCCGCGATCGAATGGATCGTGCGCCTGACGCCAGGCTCTGCGACCGAGCAGGACGTTGCCGCGTTCAGGCATTGGTGCGCGCAAAATCCTGCGCATGCGCGCGCTTTCGTCGAGATGCGCCGCGTGTGGCAGGCCATGTCCGTCGCCGGCGGCAAGATCATTGCGGCCAATGCCGTGCCCGACAACAGGGCGGAGCCGCTGCCCGTCCACTGGCTTACGCGGCGCGCGATGCTCGGGGGCGCGCTGGCGGCCTCCGCGGCCGGCGCGGGCTACTTTGCCTTCAACCCGCCGCTGAAGCTCTGGCCTGCACTGCCGGAATTGACGGCCGATTATCGCACCGCGACCGGCGAACGGCGGCAGATCACGCTCGCCAGCACCAGCAGCATCGAGATGAACACGCAGACGAGTATCGGTCTGCGCGCCAATGGGCCCGACGGCGAACGCATCGCGCTGTTGTCGGGTGAGAGCCTGATCCAGGCGAAGTCACGCAACCTGCAGGTCGTTGCGGCGGCGGGCACAGTGAGCGCGACGAACGCGACATTCAATATTCGTCGTGATGGCGAAAAAGTCACAGTCACGTGCCTCGACGGACGCGTGACGGTCGATTGCAAAGCCGTCGTCGTGCACCTCGCGAATGAAGACCAAGTGACATACTCAGACGGCGGATTTTCACCCGCTCTGAAGATCGATGCGAGCCTCGTCACCTCGTGGCGCGAGGGCTACCTGGTGTTCGAGGACAAGCCGCTCGCGCAGGTGATCGACGAGGTCAATCGCTACCGGCGCGGCAGGATTATCGTTGCGAATTCCCAACTTAGCCGCCGGCTCGTCAACGGCCGCTTTTATCTCGCGCGGCTCGACGAGGTCGTCGACAAGATCAAGAACGCGTTCGGCGCGCGCGTCACCACGCTGCCGGGCGGTGTCCTGATCCTCAGCTGACGGACGCTTTTGCGGCGCGTGCGCATGGGCCGCGCGCGGATCGTTCCGCGCTCCGCGAACCCGCCAGGTGATCTCCACAAAAACGTGCGCGCGCCGCTTCGGTGTTAGCGATTTCGAAACCACTAGCTCGATGGGTGGGGCATGGCGGCCTGCGACCGGAACATCCGGCGCAGACGCATCCCCGACCACTGCAGAAGGCCGCCATCGTCATGGCGCGCCATCGGTTTCGCGCGGTCGCCACGCGGCGGTCGTCTGGGGGAGCTTCCGGCCGTTCGCCGGACTTAAGTTCGAGTGAGTAGCGCAACATGTCCAAAGCGTATCTGTCTCGCGTCAAGTTTCCGTTCAAGCAGCCACAGTCCCTTGCAGCCATGCGCGGCACGACCGCGATCGCAGCGGTGCTTCTGGCGATGTCCTTCACTTCTCAAGCGCAGGCGCAAAGCATCATCTGGAACGACGGCAACGGCAGCTGGACGGATACGTCCAAGTGGACCGACAGCACTAGTGCGCATCGCGCGCCGACGAGCGCCGACAATCCGACGGTGATCCAGTCGGCCTCGAGCGTGACGCTCGATGCGGCAACGGGAGCGGCCGGCCGCCTGCAGGTGCTCGGCACCGGCAAGCTGATCGTCTCGGGTGGCAGCGTGCTCACGACGTCGCTTCTGAGCACGATCGGCCTCGCGCCGAGCCTCGTCA
Organism: Hyphomicrobiales bacterium; assembly: GCA_003963125.1. Classification (GTDB taxonomy): domain Bacteria; phylum Pseudomonadota; class Alphaproteobacteria; order Rhizobiales; family Hyphomicrobiaceae; genus AWTP1-13. Next base: position 9,297 of record RXJK01000321.1, on the reverse strand, counting down.
CCTCGCCCATCGTCGCGACGGCGACCGACGGCACCGGCACGATGACCGTGACGGGCACCGGCTCGCAGTGGAACGCCGGCACCGCGGGCGTCCGCGTCGGCAACAACGCCGCCGGCACGCTCAATGTCGCGAGCGGCGGTACGCTGAGCATGACCGGCGGCACGCTCTCCATCGGCCTCTATAACACGGCCGGCATCGCCGGCACCGCGCTCGGCACGCTCAACATCGATGCCGGCACGGTCACCGACAGCAACGGCGGTACGCGCGTTGGTTACAACGGCGCATCGGGCATCATCAACATCACCAACGGCGGCAAGTTGTCGAACGACGGCAATTTCTCCAACAACGTCGGCCAGAGCGAGACCGGGTCGGCCAAGGTGGGCACCGGCATCGGCACGGGCACCGTCAACATCTCTGGCACTGGCTCGAGCTGGACGCTGGGCTCGCAGAGTTCGCTACTGGTCGGCAACGGCGCGGGCGCCAGCGGCACGGTCAACATCACGAACGGCGGCCTCCTGAACTTCACCGCCCCCACCACCCTCTATTTCGGCTACGCGGGCGGTTCGGGCACACTCGTTGTGTCGGGCCAGGGATCGCTGCTGTCGAGCAGCGGCGGTGTCAGCATTGCAGGTGACGGCGTTTCGGGCACGGGCAAGGCCACGATCACGGACGGGGGCGCGATCACCACGGGGGCGGGCGGATCCTTCGTCGTCGGGCGCGGTGCCGCCAGCACGGCGACGGTCGACATCACCAAGGGCGGCTCGGTCACGGGCAGCCTGCAGGTGTCGGTCGGCGAATTGGGCGGCAAGGCCACCGTCACCGTGGACGGCACGGGCTCGACGCTCAAGTCCAACGGCGAGGTTCGCATCGGCGCTGATGCAGGCACCCAGGGCACGCTGACCGTCGCCAACGGTGGCCGCGTCACCGCGAGCTTCATCGAGGTCGGCGCAGCGGGCGGCACGGGCACGCTCAACATCGGCAACGGCGGTGCGGCCGGCATCATCGATGCCGACATCAAGCGCGCCGGCGTCAGCTCGACCATCAACTTCAACCACAACGAGGCGAACTACGTCCTGACGCGCGCCATCAACGACTGGACGCCGGGCGTCGAGCCGGCGCCGGCCAACGGCTCGGTGAACTTCATCGGTTCGGGCATGACGACGCTGACGGCCGTGAGCAACTACTACGCCGCTACCAACGTCAACGCCGGTGAGCTGCGGCTCGCCGCCGGCGCTTCGATCGCCAACTCGATCGTCACGACGGTCAACGGCGGCCGGCTGTCGGGTGCGGGCGCCCTCGGCAACCTCGTCGTCAACAGCGGCGGTACCGTTGCCCCGACGGGCACCGATACGCTGACCACGAAGGCCGTCACCTTCAACAGCGGCTCGACCTTCCTCGTCGGCATCAATGCGGCGGGCCAGAGCGGCAAGATCGCCGCGACGTCCGCCACCCTCAACGGTGGCACCGTCAGCGTCGTGACAGCGAACGGCACGTACGTGCCGGGGACCTACACCCTGCTCTCGACGAGCGGCGCGGTGACGGGCCAGTTCTCGAGCCTCAGCGTCGACCGGCAGTTCGCCTTCCTGACCGCCGGCCTCGGCTACACGTCGAACGCCGTCAACCTCAGCCTCACGCGCAACGCGGCCTCCTTCGCCTCCGTCGGCATCACCGACACGCAGAAGTCGGTCGGCGGTGCGCTGGCGAGCCTGCCCTCGGGCAACGCGGTGTATGGCGCCGTCGTGAGCCAGGATGCTGCCGGTGCTCGCAAGGCCTACGATGCGCTCTCGGGCGAGGCCTACGCCAGCAACAGCGCGGCGCAGGTCTATACGGCGCTGCAGGTCGGCGACACCATCACCAGCCATCTCTCCGAGGTGGATGGCGCCGCCCGCGGCCGCTTCGTGTGGGCCAAGGGCTTCGGCAGCCGCGGCAACTGGGGCTCCAGCGGCGGCACGGGCGAGATGTCCGCGTCGACGGGCGGCATCATGACGGGCGTCGACATGGTGTCGAACGGCGTGCGCTTCGGCGCGGCCATCGGCTACAGCGAGACCAACGCCAAGGTCAACGAGCGCGGCTCCTCGCTCGACACCGACAGCGTGCACCTCGCCCTCTACGGCGCCACGCGCTTCGCAGGCCTCGGCCTGAAGTTCGGTGCGGCCTACAGCTTCAACGACACGAGCGCCAAGCGCAACGTGCAGTTCCAGGGCTTCTCCGAGAACGAGCAGGGTAGCACCAGCGGCAACGCCCTGCAGGCCTTCGGCGAGGTGAGCCAGCGCGTGCGCGTCGGCGAGGTCGACTTCGAGCCCTTCGCCGGCCTGACGCTGGTCAATCTCTCGAACGCCTCCTTCACGGAAACGGGCGGCGCCGCGGCGCTGCGCGTGGCGGGCAAGGACCTCAACGTCGGCTTCACCACCCTCGGCGTGCGTCCGTCGGTCATGCTGGGCCAGGGCGGCGGCTACACGTTCACCGGCCACACCGGTATCGCCTGGCGCCATGCCTTCGGCGACGTCGACACCCGCGTCTCGACGGCGCTGGCCGGCGGCGGCACGGCGAGCGTCTCCGGCGCCCCGATCGCCAGGGATGCGCTCATGCTGGAAGCGGGCTTCGACGCGAAACTCTCGGACAATGTCTCCGCCAACATCGGCTGGACGGGGCAGGTCGGCGACCAGCGCACCGACAACCAGATCAAGGGCGGCCTGACCGTCCGCTGGTGATCGCGCGCGATCCGACGCCCCGGCGCCGGATTGCCTCGTCAATGGCATCGGCCGCACCCGGTCGGCCGATGCCGCGCTCCCCGTGCTCCGTCGGGGAGATTTGGCCGGCGCGCGACGTGCGAACGTCGCTGCGCCGGCAAACGTCGGACGGATCGTTGCAGCGTGCGTTGCAGAGCCCGTGCCGTGGGGCACGCCGCGACATCGAGAGGGATTGCCATGCATCATTCCGCCAGCGCCGGCCGTCGGCTTCACAGCGTCCGCATCCTGCTCACAGGCGTGAGCGCGTTAGCGCTCCTCGCCGCGGCCCCACCGGCCGGCGCGCGCTCGCTCGAGGGCACCGCGGCTGCCGCAGCCGGCACCGCAGCCCAGGCCGCCCAGAGCGAAGTGCAAAAGGCGATGCGCGACGCCCAGGAGGCCGTGAAGCGGGCCATGGCGGCGATCCAGGCGCAGCAGGCGGCCCAGGCGGCAGCGCGCAGCGCCGCGCAGTTGAAGGCGAGCGGCGTTCCCTCCGGCCTGACCACCGGCGGCCTGCAGGTGGCCCCGGGCGCGACGGCCGGCTCCGACCTCTGGCAGGGCGCCAATCTGCCGACGTCGGTGCTGAGCGGCGGGCGCAGCAAGGTCACCGTGGAGCAGACGCAGGCGAAGTCGATCCTGACCTGGCAGACCTTCAATATCAGCGAGACCACGGATCTGCGCTTCGACCAGAAGGGCAACCGCGACTGGACGGTCTTGAACCGCGTGCTCGATAACACGGCGCCGAGCCGCATCCTGGGCTCCATCACGGCCGACGGCTCCGTGCTGGTGATCAACCGCAACGGCATCATCTTCGGCGGTACGAGCCAGGTGAACGTCGGCAGCCTCGTCGCCTCGACGGCGGCCATCAGCAACGACCAGTTCAACGGCAACGGCATCTATTCGGCAGTCGTCAACGGCGTCTATGCGCCGAGCTTCACGGGCGCCGGTGGGGCGATCGTGGTGGAGGCCGGCGCGCAGATCGCGACCAACACCCCGACCTCCGTCACGCAGGGCGGCGGCTACGTGCTGCTGATGGGCACGTCGGTCAGCAACGCCGGCATGATCACGACGCCGCGTGGCCAGGCGGAACTCGCCGCCGGCGACAGCTTCTCGCTGCGCCCGGGCCTCAGCACGGATTCCAACCTGATCTCGACGACGCGCGGCAACGAGATCCTGCCGACGATCAACACCGGCAGCCTGAGCGGCGGCGTCAGCAACACGGGCTTCATCTACGCCCAGCAGGGCGACATCACGCTCGCTGGCTCCTCGATCGTGCAGAATGGGGCGCTGGTCACGACGAGCACCGTCAACACGCGCGGCTCGATCCACCTTCTCGACAGTCGCTACGACACCGCGGGCTCGATCGTCCTCGGCAGCAACGCCTACACGGCCGTCCTGCCGGAACTCGACTCGACGGACACGGCCACCAACACGCAGCGCAGCACGCTGATCAGCCAGTCGACGACCGCCAACGCATCCAGAAAAGACCCGCTGCGAACCGAGTATTTCTATAACCTCTCCCTGTTGGACGACCGTCTCGACCAGGGGCGCATCGAGATCGTCACCGGTGGAACGGTCAACTTCCAGAGCGGGTCGCTGACGCAGGCCCAGGGCGGTCAGGTCGTCGTGCAGGCGAGCACGGCCGTCAACGTCCTGTCCGGCGCGACCATCGACGTTTCAGGCGTGACGACGAGCTTGGCGATGTCGGCCAACAACGTGCTCGTCAACATCCAGGGCACGGAGCTGCGCGATTCCCCGCTGAACCGCGATGCGAAAGAGAAATTCCTCTACAATCAGAACGTCTGGATCGACGCCAATTCGCTGACCCTGTTGCCGGCGGGCACGGGCGGCTACGCGACCGACCGCTACTACACGAAGGGTGGCCTGCTGGAGGTCAGCGGCTACCTCGGCACCACGACGCACACCATCGGCGAGTGGGCCTCCGTCGGCGGCACCATCACCCTCCAGGCGCCCAAGGTCACGGCGCAGGCGGGCGCCGTGCTCAATATTTCCGGTGGCGTCGTGGCCTACGACGGCGGCTACATCAAGACCGCGAACCTGTTGGGCGCGGACGGCCATCTCTACAGCATCAACGACGCCTCGACAGACATGCTGTTCGTCGGTGTCGGCGACGGCTATGTGCGCAGCAACGACCACTGGGGCGTCACCCAGGTCTGGATGGATCCGTTCGGCCGCAACGCGTATACGAGCACCTGGCGCGACGGCTACATCGTCGGCCGCGATGCCGGCACGCTGCAGATCTCTGCGCGAACGAGCTCGGATTTCGCCGCGACCATCAAGGCCGACGTGCAGCAGGGCGTCACCCAGACGTCGGCTCGGCCTTCCGGCGTCACGGATGGCTACACCTTGACGCAAACGCAGGCCCCGCGGGCGGGCAACCTGGTGCTGAACGGCGGCTTCGACACCGAATTCAAGGTCAATAGAGAGACATCGGGCTCGGTGGTGTTCGGCGCGGGCCCCAAACCTTCGGGCGACACGACCGGGAATTGGTTCGATACGACAGCGCTGAACAGCTTCGGCCTCGGCGGCATTTCCGTCAGCACCTCGAGCACGATCGACGTCAAGGGCGATCTGCAGCTCGCGCCCGGCGGCGCCGTCTCCCTGTCGTCGACAATTTATGGCCCGGTCACTATCGCCGCAGGCATCACGGCTCCCGGCGGCTCGGTGACCGTCTATGGGCCGAGCGTGACGGTCGCGTCCGGCGCGACCATCGATACGCGCGGGCTGTGGACCAACACGCTGCTTGACCCCACCAATACCAAAGGGCTCGCCTATCTCAACGGCGGCGCTATCAGCCTGTCGGGAACCCAGCTCACGGTGAGCGCGGGCTCCGTGCTCGATGCCTCGGCCGGCGGTGCCGTACTCTCGACCGGTAAGA
>RXJK01000321.1:2838-3589 GCA_003963125.1 Hyphomicrobiales bacterium | reverse complement strand
TTCGGCAAGGGCGGCGCACTGACGGTGTCGAGCTATACGAGCCCGATTTACCTCGGCTCCAGCCCGCTCGTGCAGAACGGCCAATTGGGCGCGAGCGAAAAGGCGCCCGTCAACCTCACCCTCACAGCTCCGGTGACCCTGGCGCGCGGAAGCGCGGCACCTCTCACCACCACGGTGACCATCACGCATCTCGAGAACGGCGATCAGATTCCGACCGGCGCCGCCACCACGAGTTTCAGCAAACCGGCCGTGATTGGGAGCGCGGGCTGGGTCGTGCCGACGGGCATGAAGGCCACCAGCACGTCCGGCACGACATTTGCGGCCGGGACCGCCGTCCCCGCGGGCACGAGCCTGAGCTCGATCTCGGGTATCTTCCCGGCGGGTTACACGATCCCCGCCAACTCGTTCGTGGGCGGCCTCGATATTCCGAGCTTCCAGCTCACTATCACGGCGGGCCAGACGTTGCAGCAGACCGTGGTGCTTCCCGTCGGCACGGTGATCACGGCCGGCACGGTGCTCGGGCAGAGCGCGTCCGTCACGAAACTGCTGGCGTTCGACGCGGACTTCTTCCAGAGCGGCTTCTCCTCGTACACCCTCAAGAGTGGCGTCGGAACAACGGTGCGCGCCGGTACCGAGATCGACGTCGCCATGCCCATCCTGCAATTCACCCCGGACAGCGCCGCCCTGCCGACGGGGAGCGACACGCGTGCCGGCACGCGCCTCTACCTGCCGCCGCTGTTCGCCGAGAACG
>RXJK01000321.1:0-2788 GCA_003963125.1 Hyphomicrobiales bacterium | reverse complement strand
GCAGCGGGCCGGCGCCAACCTCACGCTCGGCGATACGACAGTCGGCCTGCAGTGGGGAGCGATCACGGTCGACACGGGAAGTGCGCTCAAGGTCGATCCCGGCCGCAGCATCACGATCGCGACCGATAAACAGATCACCGTCGACGGCACGCTCTCGGCACCGGGTGGTAACATCACGATCGTCAACACGGCGATCCAGACGCAGGTGTCGAAGACCAACCCATTCGTGCCGGACGGCCTCTCGGTGTGGATCGGCAGCAACGCGGTGCTGGACGCCGCGGGCTACAGCTACACCGCCCTCGACACGAACGGGGACCGCTACGGCGTTGCGGCCGACGGCGGCAACATCTTCATCGGCGGCACGTACTCCGGATCGCTCTCGTCCGGCTTCTCGGCCGACAACGTGAGCTCGCAGGCAGCGCTCGTCGTGGTGCGCCCGGGTGCCCGCATCGACGCCTCCGGCACCAGCGCCACGTTCGACGTGGCCCGGACGGATGGGGCGTCCCTGCTCACCGACACACGCACACCCCTCAAGGTTGCCACCAACGGCGGCCTCATCTCGCTCAGCTCCTACTACGGCATCATCGTCGATGACGCGCCGCTGCCGGGCGGCGGCACGGCGCCGGCACTGCGCGCGGCGGCCGGCGGCGCCGGGGCGAGCGGCGGCACGCTCTCCGTCAAGCTCGACACGCCGCAAGTCCCCTTCTCCGTGCAGGATCCGCCGCCGACGACGGGCACCCTCATGAACGCCGGCCGGCTGCTGACGATCACGCAGGACTACAGCGCGAGCGGCCTCGCCTCGAACCTCAAGCCCGGCGTCGTGGACAGCGCCATGAGCTATTTCCGCTCGCGCTTCAGCGTCTCGCAGATCCAGAAAGGCCAGTTCGACACCGTCGCGCTCTGGGGCTACGACGGCCTCGTGTTCGACCGCAACGTGTCGCTGTCGGTGGGGCGCAGCCTGCTGATCAAGGCCGACAGCCTCTACAACACCTCGGCGAACTCGACGGTGTCGCTCAGCGCGCCGTACGTCCGGCTCGACGGCCGCACGCAGGTGGGCGTGCTCGACAGCGGCAAGCTCATTCCGTTCGACACACCGACCCTGCCGACCGGCGGTTCGATAACGATCTCGGCCGGGCTCGTCGATTTCTACAACCAAGTCTGGTCGGATTACGCCTCGACCAACATCGCCAGCACCGGCGATATGCGCGTCTATGGCTATTTCGGCGCTTACGGCAATCTCGATCTCACCGCAGCGCAGATCTACCCCGGCACGAGCACAGAGACTATCATCGGCGCTGGTGCCCGCCGCAATGTGCCGCCCACGGGGACCAACCCATTTCTACTCAATGCGGTCTTGTCGTACGGTGCGGCCGGCTCCGTGCTGACGATCCACGGCACGGGTGCGACGCCGGCCGTACCCTATTCGCTTTTTGGCTACCTGCAACTGCAAGCGGAGACCATCAAGCAGGGCGGCATCGTCCGCGCGCCGATGGGCGGCATCGCCATGACGGGCGCGGTCGAGCTTCTGCCGAGCAGTGTCACCTCGGTCAGCACCAGGGATCTGGTGATGCAGTACGGTGGAACGACGGACGGCGTCACCTACCAGGTCGACGGCCATGACCCCTATCTGGAGACTGCGACGAGCGCGTATTTCGCATCTGGAGGCAATATTTCCCTGACGCTCGGCGTCAGCGTCACCGGGCCCTCGATCGTCGCGCGCGCCGGCTCGCTCGTCGATCTCTCGGGCGGCGGTACCCTGACCGGTGCGGCGTTCATCTCGGGGCGCGGCGGTTCGGTGGACACCCTCCTGACGGCCCTTGCCAACGCCAATCCGGGCTATAAGTACTCCTCGTCCGGCAACAAGGTGTATGCGATCGTCCCGGGTGCCTCCGTCGCACCGAGTACTGCCAACGCCGCGAGCACATGGACCGGAGCGCTGCCGACTATCGGGCAGCAGATCACCATTCCGGCCGGCGTGCCGGGGCTGCCCGCCGGAACCTATACCTTGATGCCCGCTAACTACGCCCTGCTGCCCGGCGCCTACCGCGTCGAGCTCGGCAGCCGCTCGCTCGAGGGCCTGCCGACGGTGAGCGCCACCGGCAGCGGCAACTACGTCCTGTCTGGCTATCAGGGCGTCGCCAACACGTCGATCGTCGATTCGTACGCGACCAAGCTCATCATCACGCCCGGCACGACCGTGCGCAACTTCTCGCAGTACAACGAGACGGGCTACGCGAGCTTCCTCATCGCCTCCGCCAACCAGTTCGGCACGCAGCGCAATGCCATCGAGAGCGACGCGAAGGTCCTCACACTGAACCTGACGTCGCCCAATGGCGCGCCGACCAACAGCGCGCTGTCCGTCAGCGGTGACGTCGACTTCACGCCGGCGCAGGGCGGCTACAGCGGCTCGGTGGTGGTGCGGTCGACCTCGGCCGGTCTCGTCATCACAGGGCCGAACAGCACGCAGCTCAACGACGGCACGCAGACGACGATCTCCGCGGCGGCGATCAACAGTTTCGACGCGCCCAACATCTTCATCAACGCCATCCCGCGCCTCTGGTCGGATCAGGTGACCTTGACCCCAACGAGCACGACGGCCCTCATCGACAAGGGGGCGGCGCTCTATGGCGAGCAGATCTTCATCGGGGCAGCCGACAAGATCACGCTCGCGGAGGGCGCAGTCATCAGCACGCTGGGCCGCGGGCTGACGGGGATCAACTACGCCCAGGCCGGCCTTGGCGTCTCTTCTTTCATAGGCGGGGCGGGTCTTTACGTCTCCAATGGAGAC
>RXJK01000036.1 GCA_003963125.1 Hyphomicrobiales bacterium | reverse complement strand
AGCTTGTTTACCGCGAGCGAACCGACACGCCGCTGCGAGCAGGAGGCTCAAGAGAGCGGACAGCCGGCGCCCGTTCGCGGTGGCCCCGCTGTCAGAGCAGACCCTTTTGCTTTGCGAGGTCGGCGAGTTTCACTTCGGGGCGGGCGCCGATGTGGGAGATGATCTCGGCCGCGGCGAGGCTGCCGAGCTTGCCGGCCTTCCCCAAGTCGAGGCCGTTCGAGACGCCGAACAGGAAGCCCGCGGCGTAGAGGTCGCCGGCGCCCGTCGTATCGACGACCTTCGAGACCGGCATGCAGGGTATCTCGATCGTCCGCCCGGCGCTGAGGATGACGCTGCCCTTCTCGGAGCGTGTGAGGGCCGCGAGCTTCGTATCGGCCTGGGCCTTGCGCGCTGCCTCGTCGAAGGAGCCGGTCTCGTAGAGTGCGGTAATCTCCGCTTCGTTCGCGAACAGGATGTCGACGCTGTCCTTGATGAGGGACAGGAACTCGGCGCGGTGCCTGTCCACGCAGAAGGAATCCGACAGGCTGAGCGCGACCTGGCGGCCGGCCTTAGCGGCGATGGCCGCGGCCTGGCGGAAGGCCGCTTTCGCCTCGGGACGGTCGAACAGGTAGCCCTCGAGATAGACGATCTTGGCCGACTTGATCAGCGCCTCGTCGACTTCGCCGTGGTCGAGTTCCGGGCTGACGCCGAGGAAGGTGTTCATCGTGCGCTGGCCGTCGGGCGTCACGAAGATGAGGCAGCGGCCGGTGGGCGCGCTGCCGCTCGGCGCCGGCTTGGTCGTGAAGGTGACGCCGGCGGCGCGAATGTCGTGGCCGAAGATCGCGCCGACCTGGTCGCTCGCCGTCTTGCCGATGAAGGCGGACTTGCCTCCGAAAGACGCGACGCCGGCCATCGTATTGGCGACCGAGCCGCCCGAGATTTCCGTGCCGGGACCCATGGAGTCGTACAGCGCCAGCATGGCCGGCTCGTCGACGAGCTGCATGCTGCCTTTCACGCATGCGTGCTTGGCGAGGAAGGCGTCGTCGCAGCGGCCGATGATGTCGACAATGGCGTTTCCGATGCCGACGACGTCGTGCTCTTTCATGGGGAGGCGGTCCGGGATCTCGAGCGGAGGGGAAATTGTCCCGCCGACTTATAGAGGCGGGGCCGGAGGCGGTCGAGTGCCGGTCGGCGCCGCGGGGAGTTGCATGAGAATCTGTTTCACGTGAAACACTTAGCTAACCATTGCGAGAGCAGGCCGCGGCACCGCGCCGATCTCCACTGCTAAATCTTTGATCCGAGAATCAATTTCGCGATCTCGCGCGACGCGGCTACTTGCCGATGCAGAAGCGCGAGAAGATGCGGTCGAGCACGTCCTCGGGTCCGATGCGGCCCGTGATGCTGCCGATCTCATTCGCGGCACGGCGCAGTTCTTCGGCCCGCAGTTCGAGGTGATCGGCGCCGCCCGCCAGGAACGCCTCCAGGGACAGGAGCACGGCCCCAAGATGCTGGCGGTGGCGCGCCTGGGTGATGACCGGCGTCTCAGACGCGACGAGGCCGTGGTCGAGAACGCGCTCGGTGATGCGGTCGATCAGATCGGGCACGCCGGCGCCGGTTGCGGCTGAAATGGCGATATCGGCGCCCCTTTGCTCGGCCACCGCCTCGGGCTCGCCGACGAGGTCGGCCTTGTTGAGCACGGCGAGCGCGGGCAGGCCCTGCAGCTCTTCTGGAGGCGTGCCGGAGGCAGACGCGGGCGCCGCGCCGTCGATCAGCCAGAGAACGAGATCGGCGCCCGCCGCTCGGGCGAGGCTGCGGCGGATGCCTTCCTGCTCCACTGCGCCGGTCGCCTCACGGATGCCGGCGGTGTCGCTCACCACGACCGCGACCCCGCCGAGGTCGAGCGCCACCTCGATGACGTCGCGCGTGGTGCCGGCCTCGGGCGAGACGATCGCGACATCCCGGCGCGAGAGGGCGTTGAGGAGGCTCGACTTGCCCGCGTTGGGTGGCCCGGCAATGACGACCCTGAAGCCGTTGCGGACGATCTCGCCGCGGCGGCCATCGTCGAGATGGGCGCGCAGCTCCGGCATCACCTGCGCTTGCAGCAGCTCGCACGCGCTGTCGTAGGTGGCGGCCTGGGTGTCGCTTTCGTCGGAGAAGTCGATGGCCGCCTCGACCAGGGCCATGGCCTCAAGGATGCGACCGCGCCAGCCATCATACAGGCGCGCGAGCGCGCCCGATGACTGCAGCAGGGCCTGGCGGCGCTGTGCCTCGGTCTCGGCGTCGATCAAATCGGCCAAGCCCTCGACCGCGGTGAGGTCCAGCTTCCCGTTGTAGAAGGCGCGGCGGGCGAACTCGCCCGGGGCCGCCATGCGCACGCCGGGAAGCGCGCCCAGGATCCGCGTCAGCTCGGCCATGACGGCGCGGCTGCCGTGGGTCTGCAGCTCGGCCAGGTCCTCGCCCGTTTCGCTTGCGGGGGCAGGGAACCAGAGCACCAACGCCTCGTCCAAGGTCTCCCGCGTCTCGGGGTGACGCAGGCGGCGGAACGCGGCCGTTCGCGGTGCGGGCAGCTTGCCCGCGACCGCCTGGACCGCCTCCGCGGCGCGCGGGCCCGAGATCCGGTACACCGCGACCGCGCTGCGCCCGGGCGGCGTCGCCAGTGCAAAGATCGTGTCCTGCGCTTTCACCGGTGCCGGCAGAGTCTGTGTCGGAGACATGCTATGCAGTCGCTTGTTGCGGCGGGGACGGCGCGCGTGCCAGCGCATCCGTTTCGTGCTGCGGGCCGTTGTAGCATCACATGCACCCCGAACGAACGCGCGTTACCGCACGCCGAGGAAGGCCAATCCCATGAGCGAAAACCGCCTCGGCCGCGAGACGAGCCCGTATCTCCTCCAGCACAAGGACAACCCGGTGCATTGGTGGGCCTGGTCGCCGGAGGCGCTGGCCGAGGCCAAGCAGACCGGCAAGCCGATCCTCCTCTCCGTCGGGTACGCCGCTTGCCACTGGTGCCACGTGATGGCGCACGAGAGCTTCGAGGACGACGCGACGGCCGCGGTGATGAACGCGCACTTCGTGAACATCAAGGTCGACCGCGAGGAGCGGCCCGACATCGACGCGATCTACATGAAGGCGCTGCATTCGCTCGGCGAGCAGGGCGGCTGGCCGCTGACGATGTTCCTCGACAGCGACGCGCGTCCTTTCTGGGGCGGGACGTACTTCCCGCCGACGGCGCGCTACGGGCGGCCGGGCTTCGTCGACATCCTGCGCGAGGTTTCCCGCATCTATGCGCAGGAGCCGGACAAGGTGCGGCACAACGCGGGCCTGCTGCTCGAGGCGGTCGGGGAGCGATCGAACAGCGCGGACGCGCCGGTCCTCGACGACGCGACCTTGGCCGGGTTGACCGAGCGCATGCTGCGCGCCGTCGACTTGAAGATGGGCGGGCTCGCCGGTGCGCCGAAGTTTCCGCAGTGGAACTTCTTCTGGCTGCTCTGGCGCGGCGGCATTCGTTACGATAATGCGGCGGCGCGCGCAGCGGTCGAGACGACGCTCACCCACATCTGCCAAGGCGGCATCTACGATCATCTCGGCGGAGGCTTCGCCCGCTACTCGGTCGATGCGCGCTGGCTCGTGCCGCACTTCGAGAAGATGCTCTACGACAACGCGCTGCTCATCGACCTGATGTGCGAGGTCTACCGCGAGGGCGCCCATCCGCTCTATGCCGTGCGCATCGCCGAGACGATCGACTGGATCGCGCGCGAGATGATCGCGGAAGGCGGCGCGTTCGCGGCCTCGCTCGATGCAGACTCGGAGGGCGAAGAAGGCAAGTTCTACGTCTGGACGAAGGCCGAGATGGCGGACGTGCTCGGCCCCGCGGACGCGGCGACTTTCGCCGCCGTCTACGACGTGACTGACGAGGGGAACTGGGAAGGGCACACCATCCTCAACCGGCTCGCCGACACCGCGCTGCGCAGTCCGGAAGAGGAAGCGGCCCTCGCCGGCATGCGCGCGAAGCTGCTCGCGCGGCGTGCGCAGCGCATCCGGCCCGGCTGGGACGACAAGGTGCTCGCCGACTGGAACGGCCTCGCCATCGCGGCCATCGCGCACGCGTCCCGCGTGTTCGAGCGGCCGGAGTGGCTGGAGATGGCCGTCAAGGCCTTCCAGTTCGTCTCGCGCATGACGGACGTGCATGGGCGCCTGATGCATTCGTGGCGCGCGCAGAAGCTGACCGCGCCGGCGACCGCGAGCGACTACGCGAACATGATATGGGGCGCGCTGCGTCTCTACCAGGCGACGAACGAACCGACCTACCTCATCGCGGCCGAGCGCTGGTGCGCGGTGCTCGACCAGTTCTATTGGACCGACGGCGGCTACGCGTTCAGCGCCAGCGATACGCCCGACGTGATCGTGCGGCTGTGCAGCGGCTATGACGATGCAACGCCCAATGCCAACGCGGTCATGCTGACCAATCTCGTGCAGCTTTGGCTGCTGACGGGCACGGCGGCTTACATGGAACGGGCGGAAGCACTGCGCTCGGCCTTTGCCGCCGAGGTCGCCGCGAACCCGCTGGGGCACTGCGGTCTGGTCGCCAACGGCATGGATCTCAACGCGCCGCAGCACGTCGTCGTGGTGTCGCCGAACGAGGCCGATCCCTCGAGCGTATTGCATACGGCGCTGATGCAACTCTCGCTGCCCGGTGCGGTGGAGCAGTGGCTGGCGGACGAGCAGATGCCGGCAGCGGGACCGCTCGCGGGCAAGCGGTCGATCAACGGCGCCGCGACGGCCTACGCCTGCATCGGCCCGCAGTGCTCGTTGCCCGTCGCCGACGCCGAGACGCTGGGGTCGATGCTACGCCGGCAGCGGCAATACCATTCGGCCAAACCGGCGTGACCGTTCTCTTCTGGATTCCCCGACAACCGGAGCGATAGCCAGAAACTTTCCCAGTGAGCTTCACTTCGCGCCGCAAGATCCTGGACAGCCGCGCTCTGCACGGCATCTGGGACAAAGTGAATTGGAAGCGTCTGTCGCTGTTGGAAGTGGCCCCTGGGTCCCGGCTCTCCGCTTCGCTTCGGCCGGGATGACACGAGGGGCAAGGCGCGAGCGACCCATTCAACTGTCATCCCTGAATTTGCCGAAGGCAAATGTCAGGGACCCAGGGGCAAGCGTCGCAGGGCCTGAGGGTGGCTCAATCAAAAGCGAAACCGCCGTGTTCTCGATCGCGACGTTCTTGCCGAGCGCCGCTTGCATGCGGTCGGCACCTGGCAAGAACGGTCAGGCGACGTCAGTTTTATGCGCGGAGGCGTTGATGCGTTCGAGCAAGGCATCGACTTCGTTGGCGGGGCGCGGGGGGCTGAAGTAGTAGCCCTGGACCTGCGTGCAGCCTTCGCCGCGCAACTGCTCGAGCTGATCCGCCGTCTCCACGCCTTCAGCCGTCGTGATCATGCGCAGGCTCGTGCCGAGGCCCACGACGGCGCGCAGGATGTGGCCCGAATCCGGCTTCTCCGACAGGTTCTGGACGAAACACTTGTCGATCTTGATCTTGTCGAACGGGAAGGCGTGCAGGTAGCTCAAGCTCGAGTAGCCGGTGCCGAAGTCGTCCATGGCCACCTTGACGCCGAGGTCACGGATGCGGGCCAGCGTTTCGAGCGTCGACTCGGTGTTCTGCATCAGGGCGGATTCGGTGATTTCGAGTTCGAGACGGCGCGCCGGCAGGCCCGAGGTCGCAAGCGCGGCAGCGACGTCGAAGGCGAGCGTGCCGCTCTTGAACTGGTGCGGCGAGAGGTTGACCGACACGCCCACCTCGTCGGGCCAACGTGTGGCCTCGAGGCACGCCTGCTGCAGCACCCAGCGGCCCAGCGTTTCGATCAGGCCGATCTCCTCGGTGATGGGGATGAACTCCACCGGCGAAACGTTGCCGCGCGTCGGGTGCTTCCAGCGCAGCAGCGCTTCCATGGCGACGACGCGGTTGGTCTTGAGGTCGACCAGCGGCTGGTAGTGTAACTCGAATTGGTCCAGTGCGAGCGCGCTCGCGAGATCGAGTTCGAGCAGACGGCGGGCCTGGATGCGCGCGTCCATCTCGGCCTCGAAGAAGCGATAGCGGCCGCGGCCTTCGGTCTTCGAGCAGTAGAGGGCGAGGTCAGCGTTCTTGAGGAGGATGGTCCCGTCGGTGCCATTGAAGGGCGCGACGGCAATGCCCACGCTGGCGCCGATGACGATGCGATGGCCGTCGATCTCGAAGGGCTCCGACAGCGTCGCTATCAGGCGCTCTGCGAGCGAGGCCGCGTGCGAAGGTTCACTGATGCCCATCTGCAGAACGGCGAACTCGTCGCCGCCGAGACGCGCGACGGAATCCATGCCGCGAATGCAGCCCTGGAGGCGTTCGGCGACTGCACGCAGCAACGCGTCGCCCATGGGATGGCCCAGCGTGTCGTTGACGGTCTTGAACCGATCGAGGTCGAGGCAGTGCACGGCGAGCAGGTTCTGCTCCGAGACGCGGCCGGTCGCACGGGCCAGCCGGTCGCGCAGCAGCAGGCGGTTGGGCAAGCCCGTCAGCGTATCGTGCATCGCCATGTGCGCAATCTGCGCGTCGGCCTTTTTGCGATCGGTGACGTCCTCGTGCGTGGTGATCAGGCCGCCGTTGGCGAGCGGGCGCCGCACCACAGAGATATAGCGGCCATCCTGCAGCGCGATGATCTCGGACAGGTACTCGCGGAACTTGGCGATGCCGACCTCGACCATCTCGCGGGCTTCGTGCTCGCTGTAGACGTTGTTCTTCACGCGCGCTTCGAGCACCTCGCGCAGGCTCGTACCGGGCTTCAGGATCTCGGGATCGAGGCCGTAGATTTCGGCGTAGCGCTGGTTCGCGACGATGATGCGCTGATCGGCGTCGTAGAGGCAGACGCCCTGGATCATGTTGGTCAGCGCGGCATCGAATTGCGCGTTCTTGTCGGCGAGGCGCTTCTGATGCTCGCTCAACTGGTGCGAGGCGTCATCGAGCGCCTGCAGGGGGAGTTTCGTCATACCGATATAAGCGAGCGTGGCGAGGACGATGCCCAGCAGGCCGAGGCCCACGGCCGTGCTCAACACGCTGGCGATGCGGTTCTGCACCTCGACATAACCGATCGGCTCCCCCGCCAAGGTGACGGTATGGCGCGCCGTGATGACGTTGCCCGTGAGCTTG
>RXJK01000369.1:415-7047 GCA_003963125.1 Hyphomicrobiales bacterium | reverse complement strand
GAGCGCGATCGGCAATAAGTAGTGGCTACTGAGATACTGTCTGGTGAACAGTTCGTGGCGAATGGCGAGCCACATCGCGAACTCTTCACCCGCCGCACCATTGGCAAAGAAGATGGCAGGAACCCAGTTGCAGAGCGTCATCGGGTCGTCGGGGATGAACTGGGCCAGCACTGGCGATGCGTCGATGCTCCACTCAGCATGTGGCAACGGCACAGGGCAGAGTTCGCGCGGCACCGAGCGCAGGCAGAAAGGGATACCTGCGAGTTCGCACACCCGTCGCAATCGCCGCCCCGACAATGCCGCATCAATCGCAGCGGCTCGCCGTAAGGGGTTGCCGTAACCGGTCGCGAGTGCGACGAACAGCACCGGATGTGTTCGCGCCAAATCGGCAAGGCGCGGCGATTGCTCGGCCATGACGACGATCCCTTTGCGGGATGCGCAATGCACAGTCCGAAATTGATCGATGATGGCGGTCATCGCGCGCCTCCTCGAAGTCCTGCAAGGACTTGCGGATGAGCGAGGTGCGTTTTGCCGTTTGGACCGCCCGGCGAGCGATGTGATCCGCTATGAAAGCGTCCCGCCAGTCTGAGATCGAGAAAAATTTCGGCGCTAGGACGGCAAAATGCCGTTGAGTGGCCATCTGTATATGGGCAGCATCCGGCTGTTGGCTTGCAGCGAGGGCGTTCATGGAGCAGGACGACGGCAAGGAGGAAAGGTCCCAAATGGGGCAGGACCTACCGCATCCGCGCGGCCAAGCGTCCGACATTTTCGCCAGCGGGGGGCTCTCGCTCGAGGATTTTCGTCAGAACGAATTGCTCAAGACCTTGGAGCAGATCGCGCAATCCCCGGATCTCCCGGGTGGGAGTTCTGATCTTCCACAACTCGAGCGCGCGGCGCGCAAGAACTTCCGGCGTCACCACGAACGGGAAAAGGACCAAGCTGCCAATCGCATCTGGCAGACGGTGACCGACGGCAACGGGCGGCGCGGCGGCGGACGCGATGCCTGGAAGAGACCGATGGGCGATGCCCTTCCCTGCGACAGCGCGGAATTGTTCGGCCAAATCCGCAAGGAAAACACGCGGCACCCGAAAAGGACGTCGCCCAACCGCCCGCAGACCCCGCTCCGGCTGCTCATCGAGCAGATCGTCGATGAAGGGCTGACTGTCCACTTTCTCATGGAACTGGCGCGTACCATGAAAGCCCGTGCATCGCAGGATGCAGCTCTCATCCGGCACTTCGCTATTCTGGTCTACGAGGCAGGCTTCGACGCCGAAACCATGAAGCCGGTCAAGGAGGTCGACGACGACCTCATGCTGAAATCAGGCGACAACAAGCGCATCGCCGAGCAATTGGCAGAGTTCGGATTTCCCACGACCGTGCGCGACATCGAGAACAGCAAGAAGCGCCTCGACCGCAGCCTTCTCGAAGTCGGAGCCAGGGTCCTTCGACAGGCCCAGCCGACCAAAAGATCGAAAGAGTGACCGTCATGGACAACACCTCCAACACCGGTGCCAGGCGTCAGCGCATCTTCGTCTCCCATGCGAGCAACGAGAAGGCCATGCGGAAGGCCTTGTTTGAAAACCAGGTTCTACGGCTGCTGTCGACGTCCGCAGAGGAATACGTGACAACGCTCGATGTCGATCGGGTCATGGCCGCATTTGCGGGCCAAGCCACATCCTCCGACAACGCGGCAGTTGAGGGTGCCTCCTCCAGTATTGCTGTGATGGAAGCGGTTGGGGATCAGAGCGCCCAATCTCCTGATCACGGTTTGATGTCGCGGTTGCATGCGAGACGCAAAAGCGCGGTGTCTGCACGCGCGTCTACACGATCGACGGCCATCCTTCGCGGAACCCACAATGCCGATGCGCTGGCGGCCGGCCGAGAACTTGTGGAGATCGCCGCGAAGCGCCCTTCACTCGGCGTCTGGCAGGTGCTGTCCGGCAAGGGCGGAAGCGGCAAGACCGAGATGCTGGTTCACCTTGCCTGCGCGGCACATCAAAGAGGCGAGATGAATGTCGCCGTCATCGACTTTGGCACATCCCGCACCGTGGTTGCTCCCCAGCAAGCACCGTTCTCCAGTATCGCAGAGGCGGATCTTGTTCTGATCGACAATGCCCACTGCGCGCCAGCCGCAACCGGCAAGAACAGTTGGTGGGAGGATATCGAGCAGCAACTGCGCAAATCGGCATGCGTCCTTGTTGCCGTCACGCCAGGGCCGCATGCCGCTGCACATGATCCATGGCGCCGGCAACCGACTGCGTGGCGCGAAACCGAGATCGGCTCATTCGATTGCGGTTTCCGACGCTCGCTGATCGGCGAACTGGATCGCCGCCAACAGGCAGAGCGTGGCGGCATCCGCATGACGGATGGCACCATGGGGCGTCTGGCCGAAGAACTTTGGGGAAATGGATGGCAACTCGCCGACGGCGTCGATGCTTGCAGAAGCTATGCGAACGTCATGGAGCGGCAGCCGAGATCCAAGGAGATCGACGAGATTGCTGCCAATGTCGCAGGGCCGAAACGGAGAGAAGGACCATCTCTCGGAGCGATCGAGGTCGCGGTAACGCGAGCTTGCGACCAGGAGTTGCAATCGGCGCCTTCGAACCGCGAAGCGGGTTTGGAAGAAACAACGCGCGACTTGCATCTGTATCTAACGAAGGCAATCACCGGCCAGCCGCTCGAGGCCGTTGGCCGACAGTTTGCTCTTGGACGGCGCGCTGCGATGCAAGCATCGAGGAGCATCGAGCGGAAGCTTCACAATCACCCCGCGATGCGAAGATCCGTCGAGGCGAAACTGGCCGAGTTTAGAACGGAGCAGTTAGCTCGCTGACACGCCAGTTGATGGCGCTGAGCAACACGTAATTTCCGTTGCACGCGTACCGTGATCGGGCAGTGCCCTATCGCGCCCAGGCCGGATGTTATCCACAGCCTTGTTCCTTGAGGCAGTCCCTTAGCATAGCGAATCATCGCCCCGATACCGCTAGAGGAAACGGTGCGTAGGCTGCTAGGCTCGGCAGACGAGCAGACGGAGGGGATATCGCTGCTCAATATGAGTAGCTAGGGGGGGGCTCATGTTGTTTGATCATATTTTCAGGACTTTTCCCGGCCGCAATCACATGCCGCCGATTGTGCGCGCATCGCCGATCTTTAGAGCGGCGGCGCAATGAAGGGCAGGACGTCAACTGTCATTCGGATTGAGACACGCATTGGCAGGATTCGAAGGGAAATTTCCAGCGCGCCATCACGCTGACCGATGATTCCGAATTGGTCACTCGGCACGAGGTGCAAGATGCGCCGCCCGACCTGCTCGTCACCAACTACTCGATGCTCGAATACATGCTCATGCGCCCGATCGAGCGGTCGATCTTTGACAAGACACGCTCATGGCTTACCGCAAATCCAAGTGAGAAATTCCTCGTCATCCTAGATGAGGCGCATCTCTACCGAGGCGCAGCGGGTGCGGAGGTGGGGCTTCTTCTTCGCCGGTTGCGCGATCGGATCGGAGCATCTCCGGACCGATTCCAAGTGATCTGCGCCACGGCCAGCTTCAAAGATGCCAAATATGCTCCGCACTTCGGCGCCCAACTCTCTGGCATTCCGGCTGAAACCTTCGTTCCGATCACCGGCTCACATGATCTGCGCTCTCACAGCAGCGCTGGATCCAATCGAGATGCCGAGATCCTAGGCGGCATCTCCCTCGATCATTTCTACGACGCGCAAGACAACGCTCAGCGCCTAGCCGCCGTGAGATCACTGCTTGATTATCGTCATGTCACAGCCGACCTACCCGCCGAGGCGGCCTTGCATCATGCGCTCGCCGAGTTTGGCCCCATGGGCCTGCTGATCAACGCGACGATGAAGGAAGCACTTCCGATCAGTGAGCTTGGTGCGAAGCTGTTCCCAAGCGCCGATCCCCACCTAGCAGATAGCGCAGTCACAACCTTGATGGCATTGGGCAGCGTCGCACGCACCGATCCCAAGGCTGCAGGATTGTTGCCGTGCCGAATTCACAACTTCTTCCGCGGATTGCCAGGTCTTTGGGTGTGCATGGACCCCGACTGCACCGAGATCAGTCATGAGCACCGCGAAGGAATCTGCGGCAAGCTTTACAGTCAACCGCAGAAGGAGTGCGGATGCGGTTCACGCGTGCTCGAGTTCTACACGTGCCGCAATTGCGGAACAGCCTATGCCCGCGCTTATACCGACGATGTCGACGTGCCGTCGCTACTTTGGGCGGAGCCCGGACAGCGGCTGCGCATGGCAGGTGGTGAGACGAACCCATTGCTGCCACTTGATCTGCTGTTGCAAGCGCCCAGCAACGAGGCTTTGGGCGATCCGGCCGACTACGATCTCGAAACTGGACGCCTAAACCCCGCCAATGCCGGACCGCGCATGCGCCGGGTCTACCTGCCGACGAGCCGGCTTCAGCACGGTGCGGACGACGACGATGACAATTCACCCAAGGACATCCAAGACCGCGGCAAGTTCATCCCCTGCGGTGTCTGCGAGAAACGCGCCGGCTTCAATCGCTCGTACGTTCAAGATCATCAAACCAAAGGCGATCAACCGTTCCTCGCGCTTGTTGCCCGCCAAATCCAAATCCAACCCCCGGGCTCCGTTGCAGCAAGTCATTTTGCGCCGCTGCAGGGCCGCAAAGTCCTCGCCTTCTCGGACTCTCGGCAGGTCGCAGCGCGCCTGGCACCAAACCTGCAGATGTATTCCGTGCGTGACTCGCTCCGCCCCATCATCGTCTACGGGTACAAGAAGCTCCTGACCGCTCAGACACTGCGTCCGGTCTTGAGCCTTGACGATCTTTATCTCGCCGTCGCCCTCGCCTCCAAAGAACTCGGCGTGCGACTACGACCGGAACTAAAGCAGGGTGAGACATTTGATGTGGATCGCATCATCGATGACGCGATCGCCAGTGGACGCACATCGACCGATTTGGGTCTTGCCGGTCTTTGCCTGGAATTCAGACCGAAGCGTCCGCCCGAAGCGCTGCTCGACAGCATCATCACGACCATACAGGACCGCTTCTGGGGCTTTGAGTCACTCGCGCTTGCCGATCTCATCGAGTGTCAAAAGAACGCCGCCGCCATCGAGAAGCTGCCTGCCATTCCTGGCATTGCCGAGACAGGCCCCAACAAGCGCGCCCTCGTCCGGGCATGGCTGCGGTGCTGGCACAAAAAAGGATTCTGGCTTGATGCAATGCCAACCGGATGGACGACGACGCGCTCGTCTGAGGGTACCTTGATCTCGTCCCAGCGTGGAAAGTTCAAGGCGATGGACACCGTGCTGTCCGATAAGGCTGCCCGCAAGATCTTCAATGATAGATGGTCGCCAGAACTGCTTCGCATCTTCACCCAGAATCTGGGCAACGGTCACAACAGGCTCAAAGGCAGTGAATTGTCGCTCGGGTTCGATGGCGATTGGGTACGCTGCACCGCGTGCAAGTCGATCTATAGGCCCGTACCGACGATCACGCATTGCCTTGATTGCGGGGCTCACGCCGTAGAGCCGCTCGACCCCGATCACGACGCGGTCTTCGGAGCTCGGAAGGGCTTCTATCGGAAGCCGGTGATCGAAGCGCTCGCAGCGCCGCCTCGCCAGCCGATGGCGCTCATCGCTGCAGAGCATACAGCGCAACTCAACGCGCCGCAGAATGAGGATGTCTTCTCGAAAGCCGAGGAGAACGAACTGCTGTTCCAGGATATCGCCCTGCTCGATGACCGGCTCACGGCGATCGACATTCTCTCCAGCACCACCACGATGGAGGTCGGTATCGATCTCGGCGCACTATCCGGCGTCGCGCTTCGCAACATGCCGCCCGGCCGCGCGAATTATCAGCAGCGCGCAGGCCGTGCTGGACGCAGGGGCAATGCAGTTGCGACCGTCGTCGCATTCGGCAGCGCCGACAGCCACGACGAGCACTATTTCTCTGCGCCCGACGGCATGATCCGGGGAGATGTTGTCGACCCGACGCTAACCCTGGACAACCGTGATATCGTCAGCCGGCACATTCGCGCCTTTCTGCTGCAGAACTACCACCAGGCCCGGTTGCCTGTCGTCGATCCCAATCAGCGGCATGATCTCTTCTCAGTCCTTGGCAATGTCTCTGACTTCCGCAACGGATCCGGCATCCTGAACCGCAATGACTTTGCTCAGTGGCTAAGCGAGAATGAAGCGGCTCTGCGTCAACGCGTCGAAGGCTGGATGCCATCCGAGCTATCTGCGGATGATCGGAAATCCCTGCTCGAAACGATGATCACCGATTGCCTCGACGCGATCGATGATGCGATCCGGCCCGAGTCCGGCGATGAAGATGAGGATGACAGCGACGAGGATGATGGAGAGGATGGCGGTAGCGAGGATGGCGAAGAGACCGGCGAAGATCGGCCAAAGCGCGCCTCAACCCCCAATAAGTTGCTCGACCGGCTTCTCTATTGCGGCAAACTTCCGCGCTATGCCTTCCCGACCGATGTAGCGACGTTTCATGTGTTCGATCTCGACCGCTCCACAAAGTTCCGGCCGATCATGCGCTTTGCCCCCTCGCAAGGCCTTCCCATCGCGCTCTCGCAATACGCACCCGACAAGCAGGTGTGGATCTCCGGAAAATGCTACACATCCGGCGC
>RXJK01000369.1:0-355 GCA_003963125.1 Hyphomicrobiales bacterium | reverse complement strand
AGAGATTGCTGCTCTCGTATTCCTCCAGTTTTTCGGCCATGCTGTTGAAGGCTTCGGAGAGTTCGCCAAATTCATCTTCGCTGTTGAAGTGCAGGCGCTCTTCATAATTCTTTCGGGCGATCTGCTTGATACTCTCGGTGAGTTTTGAAATCGGGTTGGCGATGTAGCCGGGAAAGTTGATGATGATGGTGAAGGAGACGATGAAGCAGATGGTGCCGATGACGCCCAGCCAGATCTTGGCCTCGTCTGCGGCATTCTGCACGGCTTCGTTTTTCCGGTTGATAGCCGCGCGGTTCACGATGGCAATCTGGTGAAGCCGGTCGCGCAGCAACGAAAGAGTAGCGGAGTCTTTCGG
>RXJK01000226.1 GCA_003963125.1 Hyphomicrobiales bacterium | reverse complement strand
GCCGACCCGCGCGTCATCGAGGTCTATCTCGGCCCGGAGGCAGCCTGAATGGCGATGCTCGAACTCGAGGGCGTCAACGCCGGCTACGGGGCCTTCCAGGCGCTCTTCGACATCTCCATGACCGTCGCAGCCGGTGAGGCCGTCGCCGTCATCGGCGCGAACGGCGCCGGCAAGACCACGCTGCTCCGCGTGATCTCGGGCCTACTGCCCGCATCCGGCGGCGCCATGCGCATGGAGGGAACGGACCTGCGCGCAACGCCGCCGCACAGGATCATCGAGACGGGCATCGCCCACGTTCCCGAGAGCCGCCGCCTGTTTCCGCGCCTCTCGGTGGAAGACAACCTCAAGATGGGCGGTTTCATCCCCAAAGCGCGCGCCAAGCACGCGGCGCGGCTCGATTACGTTTACACGCTCTTCCCGCGCCTCAAGGAGCGCCGCCACCAGCTCGCCGGGACGATGTCCGGCGGCGAGCAGCAGATGTGCGCCATCGGCCGCGCGCTGATGAGCGAGCCCAAGCTCGTCCTGCTCGACGAGCCCTCCATGGGCCTCGCCCCCGTCGTCGTGGCGCAGGTCTTCGACCTCGTGCGCCGCATCCGCTCCGAAGGCTACACCGTGCTGATCGTCGAACAGAACGTGGCCCAGGTGCTCAAGGTCGTCGACCGTGCCTATCTCATCGAGGTCGGCAAGATCGCGCGCAGCGGCAAGGCGGCGGAGCTTGCGGCGAGCGAGGACATCCGCAAGGCCTATCTGGGGATCTGAAGGGACGCACCGCCGCCATGGATTGCCAGCTCGACATTTTCTTCCTGGAGGCCCTACTCAACGGGCTTCTGCTCGCGGGCCTGCTTGCCCTGCTGGCGCTGGGGCTCAATCTGGTGTTCGGCGTCATCGACGTCGTCTGGATCTGTTACGCCGAACTCGTCATGGTCGGCATGTACGGCATCCATTTCTCCTACAAGGCCGGCATGCCCTTCCTGCTGGCGGCCGCCATCGGCATTGCCTTGGTGGCTCTCGCCGGTGCGCTTCTGCACATCCTCGTCATCCGCCCCGTCCTCGACAGCGAGCCCATCAACCAGCTTCTCGTGACGGGCGGCGTGCTCATCTTCCTGCAGGCCGTGGCGACGATGGCGTTCGGTATCGAGTTCCGCAACATCGGCATTTCCATGGGCTCGGTCAGCGTCGCCGACATGAGCTTCTCGCGCTCGCGCATCATCTCCTTCGTCGTGGCGCTCGTCAGCATGCTGGGGCTGTGGCTGTTCTTGCGCCGCACGTACATCGGCACGGCCATCCGCGCCATCGCCCAGGACCGGCAGATCATGCCGCTGATGGGCGTCGACAGCCGCAAGGTCTACGTCGTGACTTCCGCCATCGGCGGCGGGCTCGCAGGGCTGGCCGCAACGCTGATGGTGCTCAACTACGACATCTATCCCCAGATCGGCCTGCAGTTCGGCCCGCTCGTCTTCATGATCTGCGTCCTCGGAGGCCTCGGCAACATGATCGGCGGCTTCCTCGCTGCGTTCGTCATCAGCCAGTTCATCGCGGTGGGCTCGAGCTGCTTCCACACCGAGTGGGGCTACGCGGTCGCCTTCCTGTTCTTCATGATTGCGATTTTCGTCCGCCCGCAGGGCCTGTTCGGGGGCAAGTCATGACGGGCCGGGTGTCGCCATGAACCTGAAGCTGTCCCCGGCCGCCATCGCCGGCCTTCTCGCGGTCGCCCTGCTTCCGCTGGTGGTGCGCGTCTTCTTCGGCGCATCGGAGAAATACTATCTCCACCTGCTGATCCAGATCCTGCTCTGGTCCTTCATCTACACGGGCTGGGCGCTGATGGGTCGTTTCGGGCTGACCTCGCTCGGGCACGGCGCCTTCACCGGCATCGGCGCCTACGTCACCGTGATGCTGTGGAACTACGCCGGCATCACGCCCTGGATCGGCATCCCGATCGCCGTGCTCGCCGCTACCATCGTCGGCGTCCTGATCGGCTATCCGTGCTTCTCGCTGCGAATCACGGGTCACTACTTCGGCCTCCTCACACTCGCTCTGACGGAACTCGTGCGCCTGTGCATCGTCGGCCTGCGCGAGTACACCGGCGGCTCGCTCGGCACGCAGCCCAAGCGCTATGGCGACGGCGTCTCGCTCTACGCGTTGCAGTTCGAGCCCGACCGGGTGCTCTCCTACTACATCGTCTTCGCGCTGTGGCTGTTCGGCCTTTACGTGTGGTGGCGCGTCGACCGCAGCATGGACCGCTATGCCCTCGACGCGGCGAGCCAGGACGAGGATGCGGCTTCCTCGGTCGGCATCAACGTGACGAAGGAAAAGCTGAAAATCACGGCGCTGTCGTCCGGCATGTGCGCGCTCGGCGGCGCCATCTTCGCCCAGTACCAGATGTACATCGGGCCCGACACCATTGCGGGCCTCGGCACCTCGCTCAACATGGTGTTCGCCGTCGTCTCGGGCGGTGTGTGGGTCATGCTCGGGCCCACCGTCGGCGCCGTCTTCACGCAGATCCTGTCGGAAGGTCTGCGCGTCGCCATCCAAAGCTCGGCCACGCTCAAATCGATGCTCGGCTCCGCGGCACTGGCTCTCGACGGGGCCATCTACGGGCTGCTCCTGATCCTCTTCATCATCTACATGCCGAAGGGCATCCTGGGTACTATCCTGGAAAAGCGGGCGAGGCGGCGCGCCCGCTAGCGCTTACCCCGACGTCTCACTAAGCTCCGTGTCGAACCCAGTTCGGAGCCAGCAATGTCCGCGATCGATCCGTTCCTCGAAACCACCTGGAAGCTCGTTCCCGGCCGCACGGCACTCGTCGTCATTGATCCGCAGAACGACTTCCTGCATCCCGACGGCTGGTACGCCAAGAGCGGCGTCGACATCTCGCATATGCAGGCCTCGATCGAGCCGACCCGGCGCCTCGTGAAGGCGGCCCGCGCACGCCGCGTGCCCGTCATCTGGACGCGTCACGGCTTCCGCTCCCTGTGCGACGCCGGCCCCTTCATCGAGCAGCGCCCGTTCCTGAAGGAGGGCGGCCTGCGCCAGGACACGTGGGGCTACCAGGTGCTGGACGGGCTCGGCGCGGAGCCCGACGACTGGTACGTCGAGAAGATGCGGCTCTCTGCCTTCTACCAGACGCCGCTCGAAACCATTCTCCGCTCGCTCAACGCGGAAACCGTGCTGTTCGCCGGCGTGCTGACCAACCAGTGCGTGGCGGCGACATCGAAGGACGCGAGCTTCCGCGACTTCAAGCCGATCGTCGTCCCCGAAGCCACCGGAACGACGCTGCCGCACCTTCACGAACCGGCGCTCGAGATGATGAAGGTCGGCTGGGCGAGCCTGCGCCCCCTGGACGAGGCGCTGGCCGAACTCGCAGTCCTCCCCATCGCCAACACATAAGCCATACGGCGTGCCTACGCGCGCGTGCGCCGTCCGAGCAGGAAGGCGATGATCGCCAGGCCTTGGATGACGGCCGCGCAAACGAAAAGCGCGGGCGCGGCGCTCGTTTCCGGAGAGGCCCCCGCCACTTCCCGCAGCAGTCCGAACGCGGCGGGCGCAAACGCGTAGGTCGCCTGCGAGCCCGCCACGATCAGCGGCACCACACGTGCCGCGTCCTCCTTGCTGAACTCGACCTGCGCGATCGTCGGCGGGAGCGACGTCGCGTTGCCGATGCCGAAGCCGAAGAGGGCGACGCCGACGAGGATAAGGGCCACGTTGCCACCGCCGGCTGCAAGGAAAGCCAGCGAACCGGCGATCTGGATGCCGTAGCTTGCGCAGGCGACGAGCCGGCGATCGGCACCAACCGGCATCAACCAGCCGAACAGCGTCCGGCCCGCGATCGCCGCCACCGTCGCCATGCCTGCGGCGATGCCGGCACCCTGCGCCCCGAGTGTCGGAACGAGCAGCGAGAAGAGGTGCGCCAACAAGCCAATCTGCGCGAACAGCCCCAGCGCCATGCCGGCGGACAGCGTGAGGAATTGCACGTTCGCCCGCAGCGGTCGCGGCGGCCCGCCCTGTGATGTCGTCACGGCTTGCGCGGAGCCAGTCCTACTGTCCTCGATCACGATGCCAAGCGCCGCGGGCGTCTTCGCGAAATAGAGGCGCGCGAGCACG
This sequence comes from Hyphomicrobiales bacterium, assembly GCA_003963125.1. Lineage (GTDB taxonomy): Bacteria > Pseudomonadota > Alphaproteobacteria > Rhizobiales > Hyphomicrobiaceae > AWTP1-13. The sequence goes on along the minus strand of RXJK01000226.1, from coordinate 3,023 downwards.
AAGATGACGGCGATCATCACCAGGCCGATCGCGGCCGCCGCGGTGGGGAAGCCCGCGCGATCGATGGCCGCCACCCACAGCGGCGAGAATAGAATGCCGCCGACGCTGGCACCGTTATAGGCTGACGCAAGGGCCGCAGGCCTGCCCGTCGTGAACCATGGCGCGATGAGCGCATTGACGGCCGCGGCTCCCATGCCGGCCCAGCCGGCGCCGCTAAGCAGCGTCGCGGCGAAAAGCTGCCACGGTTCGCGCGCCGATGCCCAGCCTAGGACACCGAGCGCCAGCAGGACGCAGGCGGCCTTTGTCACCGCGACGAGGCCGAAGCGCGCGTAGAGGCGAGGCAACGAAGCCACCACCAGCGCGCCGAACAGGTAGTGCACGGTCACCGCCGCGGACACGAGCCCGAGCGGCCAGCCCCGGCTCTTGCTGATCTCGTGCAGATAGATCGGCGGCCCATAGAAACCGAGCCCCCAGCCGAACACTGCCAGCACGAATACGGCCGCGACCACGCGCCAGCCGAAGAACGCTTTCCCCGAGCCGGACATCGTGCGGGCTCTCCTCATCCGAGCGTGGCGGAGCGCGTGTGCCCGCCGCATTCGAGACTATCGCAAGAGAAGCGCTGCGATGCTAAGGCCCGCGCCGAAGCAGGGGAGCGCGAACGGTGATCTCGCGGTCCCGCGCAGCGAATGCGGCCGGCCCTCAGGCAATGATGGCCGCGGTCATGTCCGTCGCGATGCGCAGCGCGGTGGCCGGACGACGGATGGGCGTCGGCACGCGCTCTTCCGCGGCCGGAAGCGCCCGCACGTGATCCTCGCGCCGGATGCGGTTGACGAACTCGATCGTGCGGTTAGCCACGATGTGGCGCTGCTGGTCGCTCGTGATGATGTGGTAGCAGTCGTCGAGCACCACCGTGTCGACGATGCCGGCGAGCTTGCGCATCAGGAACAGCACGTTGTCGAGATCGGCGTAGTCGTCCTCGCGCGAATGCACGATCAGCGTTGGCTGGCGCACCTTTCCCAGTTGCTTCGACACCGTCTGCATCAGCCAACGATGCTCGAGCACGGCCCCGCCCGGCGTGACGGGCAGGCCGCACACCGCGCTGTCGCCGTCGGCAAAGGCCTGCTGGATGCGCTAGCGCACCTCGGGGCACTTCACGCCGTGCGGATGCGTATCCGGGAAACCGATCAGGTTCGCGAACCACTTCGTCATCACGAGATTGAAGAAGCGCGCGTACCACGGAATGACCCAGCCGTTGAGCCACAGCGTCGGGGCGAGCAGGACGGTGCCCTTCACGTCGGCCGGTCGCTTGGTCGCGAGCCACAGGCTCAGCAGCGCGCCCGTCGAGAGGCCACCGACGACCACGTACTCACAGCGCTCGCACAGGTCGTCGAGCGCCGCCTCGGCCGAGGTTGCCCAGTCCTGCCAGGAGCGCGCCTTGAGATCGTCCGCCGTGCCGCAGTGCCCGGCAAGCTGCGGGCACGAAACCGTATAGCCGGCACTCGCCAGCGCATCACCAAAAGCGCGCATTTCGACGGGCGTACCGGCGAGCCCGTGCAGCAAGAGAAATCCGAGCCGGCCGCGTCCAATCAAGAACGAGTGGTCGACGATCGAAGACACGCAAAACTCCCTTATGTCTCGCTTGCGCGGCGTTATGCTTCGCCTAAAGACTACCTACATCAACACAAGTAGCTGACAAAGTTGAAATAACTGTTTCATTCCGATTATGACTAAAGAAACACACGCAAAACGTGTACAGCCGAGCCTACGCTCGCGCTTTGCCTTGACATCGTGACCGTAGCCCGGGTTGGCTGGAGCAGACTGGGAAGGGGCCCTGCGTTGCGAATTTCTCCCAAGAGCGTCCGAGACTTCCGCGGCTTTGCCTGGCCCAAGGATTGGGCCAAGACCGGCATTCCCATCCGCGCGCATCTGGCCCTGTTTGCGGCTATGTTGCTGATCCCGGCCCTCCTGCTCTCGGGCCTGCTGATCCGGGACGCGGCCGGCGAACGCCGCCGCGAGGCCGAAGCCCGCGTTGTGCAACTCGCCAGCGACCTCGCCGACGACATCTCCAACGATCTCGAGCGCTCGCTGACCATCCTGCGCTCGCTGTCGATCTCGCAGTCCCTCGCCCTGGGGGATCTTCAGGCGTTCCACGCCCAGTCGCGCCAGACCCTCGTCGGCCGCGACGCTGTCATCATCCTCCTCGATCCGACCGGCCGCCAGCTCATGAACAGCGCGATCGAGTGGGGAGACCCGCTGGGCCCTTACAGCGCGGCCGCGGACTTGCGACGCGCCGTTGCGACGAAGGAGCCCGTCGTCACGAACATGTTCTGGGGGCAGCTCCGCAGCCGGTGGGTCATCAATGTTCTGCTGCCCGTCGTGGACATGGGCACCGTCACGCGCGTCCTCGTGCTTTCGATGACGCCGGATCGCATCCGTCGCCTGCTCGACGGCCAGGACGTCGGCGGGCAGTGGACGACGGCCGTGTCGGACCGCACGGGCCAGATCATAGCCCGCTCGCGCCAGCATGAAGAGTACTTGGGCAAGCGCCTCAATGCCGATCTCTACCAGGCGAAGGAAGGCCCGCGCGTGCCCCACTCCATCATCGGCATGGACGGCCAGCGCATCGTGCGCGCTGTCGCGCATACGCGGCTCGGCGACTGGACGGTGGCGGCCTCGGTGTCGGAAGCCTATCTGAGCCAGCTCGTCTACCAGGCGACGCGCGATCTCATCATTGGCACGGTGTTGATCCTGGGGCTGGCGACGGTCCTCGTGGCCTTCTACGCCCGCGAACTCGCCAAGGCGCTGGGCAGCGTCTCCAAGGCGATGACAGGCAAGCCGCCGGTGACGATCGTACGCGAGGCGACGGAGGTTGCCCGCGCGCTCTCGGAAGCGTCCACCGCGCTGCGGCAATCCGAGGAGCGGTTTCGTGGCATCTACCAGAACGCGGCCACGGGCATCGTCATCGTCAGCCTAGATGGCAGCCTCCAGTCCTGCAACCCCGGCTTCGCGCAGATGCTCGGGCG
>RXJK01000073.1 GCA_003963125.1 Hyphomicrobiales bacterium | reverse complement strand
GCGGCTCCACAGCTCCTCGATGTTCTCCTGCGACATGTCGTAGGGTGGCCAGGAGCGCACGTAGTTGTCGAACTTCCAGCTGTAGGTGCCGTCCTCGTTCTGGTTGATGCCGTGCAGCGTGAGGTGACGCGCCTGCTCGGGCGAGAGGTGCTTGTTCTCCTCCTGCATGCGGGCGAACGCGTCCTCGATCGTCGCGTAGCGGCGCGGCAGGCGCCCGGCGAGCTTGCGCTGCTCGTCGATCCAAGTCTGCATGCGCGTCGGGAAGCCCTTGGCGAAGCGCTCGGCCAGCATCTTCGGCGATGGCCCCAGGCCCTCGATAGCGACGAGCTTCGCGACGCTCTCGGGATAGAGCCCCGTATAGCGCAGCGCGATGTTGCCGCCGAGCGAATGCGCGATGATCGTGACGGGCGCGAGCTTCTGCTGGTGGATGAGCTGGGCCAGGTCGTAGATGTAATTCATCATCAGATAGGTGCCGTCCTGGGACCATTGGCTGTCGCCGTGGCCGCGCAGGTCCGGGGCGATGATGTGCCACTTGTCGGCGAGGTCCTGGGCCACCCAATCCCAGTTGCGGCAGTGGTCGCGGCCGCCGTGTACGAGGAGCAGAGGCGGCGCGTCGGGGTTGCCCCAGTCGACGTAATGCAGCCGCAGGCGCTGCGAGAAGTAGATGCGCGAGGTGGGGGCCGGCCCGTTCAGCGGCATGGGGAGGTCCTTCGAGGTGTTCGTTCCGGGCGGAGCCTAGTGCATTCGCGCGCGTGCGTGAATTGCCGGTGGCGCGGGGGTGAGCGTAGGCCATTGGTTGCATGGTCGTGCAGACCGCCGCCCGGCAAGCCCCCGGACTGGCGCTGCGCGCCATCCGGGGACGCAAAGGAAGGGAGCGGCGGTGCAGTCGGGCGTCAGCCGAGGCGTTTCGTCATGTGGGTGATGGAGCGGTCGGGCAGGGTTTCGACGTGCGTTGCCACATAACCGTGTCGGCCGTACCAGGCGATGAGATGGGCGAGTGGGCTTCCGGTGTAGAGGCGCACTTCGGCGTGTCCGAGTTGACGCGCGCGCGTGTCCGTGGCGGCGAGCAGCTTGCGGCCGAGGCCCCTGCCCTGCCCGCCCGGCGCGGTCGCGATGCTCCAGAGCAAAAGATGATCGGTGTGCGGCTCGAGCATGATGGCGCCAATGATCGCGTCGCCGTCGCGCGCGACCCAGACCTCCTGGCGCGCGAGCAGTTCCGCATAGTCCGCCAGCAGCGGTAGCGGCTCAACGCCGAGGAGATCCCGGTTGCGGGCGTAGGCCGCCCGCTGAAGGGCGACGAGCGCCTCGCGGTCGCCGAGGTCGGCGCGTTCAAGCGCGAGACCTTCGGCTTCGAGGCGCTCCCTCTGGCTCACAGGGTGAAGCCGCCGTCGACGACCATGCACTGGCCGGTGGTGAACTTCGCATCGTCGGAGGCGAGATAGACGGCCATCGCCGCGATCTCCTCGGCGGTGCCGAGCCGGCCCATGGGCTGGCGCTCGATGAACATGCGCCGCGCCTTCTCCTCGCCGCCGACCTGCTGGCCCAGCGCCTTGATGCGGTCGTCGAGCGAGGGCGACTGCACGGTGCCCGGGCAGATGCAATTGCAGCGCACGCCCTTGGCGATGTAGTCGAGCGCGACCGCCTTCGTGAGGCCGACCACCGCGGCCTTCGTGGCCGTGTAGACGTAGCGGTTGACCGCGGGCTTCAGTGCCACGGCGGAGGCGATGTTGACGATGGAGCCGCCGCCCTTGCCCAGCATCCCGGGCAGGAAGCTCGTGATCGTGCGATGCATGGACTTGACGTTGAGGTCGAAGGCGAAGTCCCATTCCTTCTCGGTGCAGTCGAGCGCCGCGCCGTGATGCACGAAGCCCGCCGCGTTGAAGAGGATGTCGACGCCACCGACGGCCTTGGCGGCCTCCGCCACGGAGGCGTTGCTCAGCGCATCGACCTTCATCGTCTTGGCGATACCCTCCTTCTCGAGGCCGGCGAGGAGCGCCTCGTTGATGTCGCTCGCGATGACGTGGGCCCCTTCGCGCGCGAAGGCGATGGCCGTGGCGCGGCCGATACCGGCGCCCGACGCCGTACAGAACGCGACCTTGCCCTTGAGACGTTGCGACATGTGTGAAGTCCTCCCGAAGTCTTGTTTCGGTCGCGACTGTGGGCTGCCGGCTTCGGAGGGTCAAGCGGGGCCGCAGGCAAGGAAATGTTCGCGTAAGCGTGTCCGAACCGAAACCGCCTAGCGGCGGGTGTCGAAGGCGAGGCGGAGGGCGAGGCCGCCGAAGACGGTGCCCAGCAGCATCTGCGGCCAGCGGCCGAAGCCGCCGCGCGCGACAAGGCTGGCGCCGACGCGGCTCGCCATGAGGATCACGAGACCATTCACCACGAGGCCGATGGCGTTGAGAACGGTCGCGAGCAGCAGCATCTGCCCGACCACGGCACCCGCATCGGCGCGGATGAACTGGGGAAACAGCGCCAGCACGAACAGCGCCACCTTCGGGTTGAGCAGGTTCGTCAGCAACCCCTGGCGGAACACGGTCAGCGTCGAGCGCTGCGCCGCATCGGCCGCGACGGGCCGCAAGAGCGTGTCGGAGCGGAAGGCGGCCCAGGCGAGATAGAGGAGATACGCCGCGCCGACCATGCGCACGACGTCGTAGGCGACGGGCACCAGGAGGAAGAGCTGCGACAGGCCGAGCGCGGCGGCGAACGCGTGGCCATAGGTGCCGACCTGGATGCCGGCGAGCGTGGCGAAGCCCGCGGCGCGGCCTTGCGCGGCGCTGCGGCTCGCAATGAGCAGCATATCGGGGCCGGGGGTCACGGTCAGCGCGAGGCAGGCAAGCGAAAACAGCGCCAACGTGTGCATATCGAGCATGAGGGGGTCCGTCTGAGATTCTGCCTCGCTTTCGAGTTAGACACGACGCAGGCCCTCGGGGAAAGCGGGATCTATCGGGCGTATGCGCGCGATCTGGCCGCCGCCCGGCACGTGAGCCGTTGCGCCGCGCATCGCGCTTTTCAGCCCGCAGATGCAGCCCTGAAGACGGCCAATTGAGCCTCGAAGGCGCGGGCGAAAGCGGGGCGCGACTCGCCGCGGGCCACGTAGAGGCCGAGGTTGGGATACGCCTCGATGATGCCGGAGCCACCAAGCCGGCGCAGCACAGAGATCATCATGAGATCGCCGGCGCTGAATGCGCCGTCGAGCCACTCCGCGTCGCCCAGACGATTAGCGAGTTGTTGGAGCCGGGTGTGGACGCGCGCGTCGAGGAGAGGCATGCGCGCCGCATACCAGCTCGTGTCGCGCTCGGTGAGCGACGCCATCGCACGCTCGACGATGGGCGGCTCGACGGTGCTGAGCGCGGCAAATATCCAGGCGACGGCGCGCGCCCTTCCCGGCACATCCCGCGGCAGCAGCCCCGCGTGTCGCTCGGCAATGTGCAGGACGATGGCACCGGATTCGAACAGCGCCACCTCGCCATCCTCGTAGGTCGGGATCTGGCCGAAGGGCTGCAGGCGCAAGTGCTCGGGTTGCTTCAGCGCCTCGAAGGAACACAAGCGCACATCGTAGGGCTGGCCCGCCTCTTCCAGCGCCCAGCGCACGGGCATGTCGCGCGCCAGCCCCCGGCCGCGATCGGGCGATGTGGCAAAGACCGTCACGATGGGACGCATGGGCAGGCTCCTCGGCTAGGCGTTCGACAGCTCGCGCGTTGCACGCCGAGGACGTACCGAAGCCGCGCATTCCGACACGCAGGTCGAATTCCGGGCGCCGGATCTCGACCGACGTGATGCTTCGGCTATGCCGCAGCTTCGGGCGGGGAGCGGGGCGTGTCGGCGGCGGAGGCTGCGCGCGGCTCGAGGAAGGTGCGGGCGAGATCGACCGTGTCGCGCACGCCGACGTCGCCTTTGGCGCGGGCCAGCCACTTCTCCGTCTCGCTGCGGCCGGCGCCGTACAGGTAGGTGAGGAGTTCGAGATCGGGCTTGCCTTTCGTTTCCGGCGCGAGCGCGCCGGTGAAACGGCCGGCGTCGATGAGATGGAAGCGGTGGCGGGCGAGCTTGGCGTCCGAGGGCTTCGCCCCGCGCGACCAGCGGCTATAGAGCGCGCGTGTCGCCGTGATCACCTCCACGTCGCGGATCATCGGCTGGTAGAACGTGATGTGGCTGATGCGGCTCGAGATCTCGCGCGAGGTGGTGGGCACGCCACGCTCGACGCCGGTCAGCTTCACGATCAGCGTGTCGTTGACGGGGCTTTCGCGGGCGAGCGTCACGAGGTCCGGGTTGGCGGAGAAGCCGCCGTCCCAATAGGCGGTGCCGTCGATGGTCACGGCGTGATGGATGGTCGGCAGGCAGGCCGAGGCCAGCACCGACTGCACCGTGATCTCGCGGCGGCGGAAGAGGCGCGGGCGACCCGTCGCGACATCGGTGGCCGCGACCAGAAGCTCCGGACCCGGTGTCGTGCGCAGCAATGTGAAGTCGATGTGGGCTTCGAGCAGCTTGCGGAAGGGGTCGAAGCCCAGCGGATTGAAATCGTAGGGCGAGAACAGCGACGCAACGTGCTGCATCGCCGGCGAGCGCGCGAAGCCCGCGAGCATCGGGTTGAGCCGGATGAGATCGGGCAGGCCGACCTTGGCGACCGCTTCCCACACGGCGCGCAGCTTCGCCCGCGCGCCCTGCGCCCCGCCCTCGGCGAGGCCCGCGGCCAGCGCCGTCGCATTGACCGCGCCCGCGCTCGTCCCGCTCAGCCAGCCAATCTCGAGGTCGTCGTCTTCCAGCAGGCGATCGAGCACGCCCCAGGTGAACGCGCCGTGCGCGCCGCCCCCTTCGAGCGCGAGGTTCAGCGTCTTCTTTTTGCGCGAGAAGAACTTCAAGGCAGGACCCTGGTGCTGCGGCCGGACGCTTCAAATACGGACGCCCACCCTGACCGGGAACTGCGGCGGATTTCGCGATCAGGTTGGGCGCGGGGCCATCATGGCAGTTCGCCCACGACCTGCACAACAGGAATGCCGTCGAGCACGTGCAGCCGGGCCGAGACGCCGTAGGCGTCCCGTAAGTGCTCGGAAGTGAGTACCTTTTCGGGCTCTCCGGCGGCGATCACGCGACCGGCGCGCAGCAGAACGACTTTGTGACAGAAGCGCGCGGCGAGCGACAGGTCGTGCAGGGCCACGACGACGGTGCAGCCCTGCGCGGCGATGCGCCGGAAATGCGAAAAAAGCGCGAGCTGGTGGGCGGGGTCGAGGCCGGCGGCCGGTTCGTCGGCGACGAGCACGGCGGGACGCTGCGCGAGCGCACGGGCGATGAGGACGCGGGCAAGTTCCCCGCCCGACACCTCGCTGATGGGACGGTCTTGCAGGCCTGCGATATCCATGTCCGCGAGCGCGCTGTCGACCGCCTCGCGATCGTCGGGCGTGGCGGCAGCGCCGGTTGCGTGGAACGGCAGGCGGCCGAGCGCCACGACGTTGCGGACGGCGAGCGGCCAGTGCACCGTGCGGTCCTGGGGCACGTAGGCGAGCGCACGCGCCAGCGCCTGCCGCGGCCAGTGGGCGAGCGGAAGGTTGTCGAGGAGAACGCGGCCTGCCGCCGGGCGCAGCAAGCCGCTCAGCACGCGCAGCAGCGTCGACTTGCCGGCGCCGTTGGGGCCGATGACCGCCATCACTTCGCCGGGATGCGCCTCGACATCGACGTCGCGCAACACCATCCGGTTGCCGAGTGCCGCCGACAGCGCGACCGCTTCGAGCCTCATGGCACGAGTTCCCGGCGCGTGCGCAGGACGAGCCAGACGAAGAACGGCGCACCCAGCAGCGCGGTCAGCACGCCGATGCGCACGTCGACGAAGGGCTGCGCGAGGCGGAGCGCCACGTCGGCGACGAGCAGCATCGCGGCGCCGCCGGGCGCACTGGCGATCAGCAGCAGGCCCGGCCGGTGCGCGCAGAAGGGTCGCAGCGCGTGCGGCACGATGAGGCCGATGAAGCCGATGATACCCGTGACGGCGGTGCCGGCGCCCACGGCGAGCGCGGTGCCGGCGACGATGGCGAGGCGGGTGCGCGCAAGGTCGATGCCGAGGCTCGCGGCCGTATCTTCGCCCAGCGACAGCGCGTCGAGCGCGCGTCCGGCGCGCAGCAGAAGCGCGATCCCTGCGAGTATGAGGGGGGCGGCCACCCAGACATGCACGAGGCTGCGGTCGGCGAGCGACCCCATCATCCAGAACACCATCTCGACCGAGGCGAAGGGATTGGCCGAAAGGTTCAAGGCGAGCGAGACGAGGGCCGTTGCGAAGGCGGAGACGGCGAGGCCCGCGAGGATCAGCGTCACGCCGCCGCCGCGGGTGCCGGCGAGCGCGACCACCGCCAACATCGCGACGAGCGCGCCCAGCAGCCCGCCGATCGGCAGCGCCAGCGCGAAGGACAGCGAGAGGCCGGTGTGGATCACGAGCACGGCGCCCAGCGCCGCGCCGCCGGAGATGCCGACGAGGCCGGGCTCGGCCAGCGGATTGCGCAAATAGCCTTGCAGCGCGGCGCCCGACACGCCGAGGCCTGCGCCGACAAGGGCCGCCAGCAGCGCGCGCGGCAGGCGGATCTCGGTGAAGATCAGCCAGCGGGCGCCGGGTGCGGCTTCGATCAGCGGGCCCGCTGGTCCCACGGCCAGCGAGAGAAGGAACGCGAGGAGCGCGAGGCCGCCAAGGGACGCGAGCAGATGGCGCGGGCTCAGCGCTTCCGCCTCAACGCGGGCGATGGGCGCGGCCGTCATTGCGTCGCCCCGCGTGCGAGGCGGCGACGGGCCGCGGCCAGATCCTCGATGGCGTCGCCGACGTGTTTCGTGCCGCACAGCCACAGCCGCCAGGGCAGCTCGACGCTCTCGACCCTCTGCGTCAGGGCGCGCAGAGCCGGATGGCGCAGGTTGTCGGCGACGACGGTGCGATAGGCGAGCGGCGGGCTCGCCAGCACGAGGAGATCAGGCGGGTGAGCGACAAGCGCTTCGAGCGGCACCTGGGCGCCGCGCGCGTGCGCAAGGCTGCGCCCGGCGTTTCTGAAGCCTGCGGCGGTGAGCGCGGCGTCCGCGAGCGTGCCTTCGAGCGAGATGCTGCCCCCGACCTGGTAGACGAGCGCCGACGGGCGCGGGCCCGCCTCTGTCGCAGCCTCAGCGGCGATGCGCGCGAGGCGGGCATCGAAGGCCGCGATCATGGCGGTGCCGGCCTCCGCCTCGCCCGTCGCGTCGGCGACGATGCGGATGGCGC
>RXJK01000050.1:4706-7192 GCA_003963125.1 Hyphomicrobiales bacterium | reverse complement strand
GCGGGAGACCTACGACATGTACGGCATTCTGTTCGCGGGGCATCCGGACCTTCGCCGCATCCTCACCGACTATGGGTTCCAGGGGCACCCCCTGCGCAAGGACTTCCCCGTCACGGGCTTCGTCGAGCTGCGCTACGACGACGCCCAGAAGCGCGTCGTCTACGAGCCCGTGAAGCTGACGCAGGAATTCCGCAACTTCGATTTCGAGAGCCCCTGGGAAGGCACGAACTACATCCTCCCGGGCGACGAGAAGGCGGCGAAGGCTTAGGGGCGAGTAGCGAATTGCGAGTAGCGAATTGGGGGTATGATGCGTGGCCGACCGGGGCATCCAGAGCTATCGCGATCTCGTCGTCTGGCAGAAGGCGATCGCCCTCTCCGTTGCCTGCTACCAGCTCACCGCGAATTTTCCGAAGGAAGAGATCTATGGGCTGACGGCGCAAATTCGCCGATCATCTGTGTCGATCGCCGCCAACATCGCGGAGGGGCATGGACGCGAGCATACTCGCAGTTTCGTACAGTTCCTGCGGACCTCTCAAGGATCGCTGAAAGAGCTCGAAACGCACCTGATAATCTCGGAGAAGGTTCGCTTGATTTCCCAGGCGCAACTGGACGAGCAGCTTTCTGCGGCGGACGAACTCGGTCGAATGCTGCGCGCCCTGATCCGGTCGCTGCAAAACAAGCTGGAGGAGGTGGAATGAAGATTGCCCTCCAGCTACTCGCAATTCGCAACTCGCTATTCGCTCCTCTCGATCGAGCACCCCATGGCTGAAACCGACATCCGCAACTTCAACATTAATTTCGGGCCCCAGCATCCCGCCGCCCACGGCGTGCTGCGCCTGGTGCTGGAACTCGACGGCGAGGTGGTGACCCGCGTCGATCCGCACGTCGGCCTTCTGCACCGCGGCACCGAGAAGTTGATCGAGCAGAAGACCTACCTGCAGGCCATTGGCTACTTCGACAGGCTCGACTACGTCGCCCCCATGAACCAGGAGCACGCCTTCTGCATGGCGGTCGAGAAGCTGCTCGAGGTCCAGGTGCCGAAGCGCGGCCAGCTCATCCGCGTCCTCTACTCCGAGATCGGCCGCCTCCTGTCCCACCTTCTCAACGTTACGACGCAGGCGATGGACGTCGGCGCGCTAACACCCCCGCTGTGGGGCTTCGAGGAGCGCGAGAAGCTGATGGTGTTCTACGAGCGCGCCTCGGGCGCCCGCATGCACGCCAAGTACTTCCGCATCGGCGGCGTGCACCAGGACCTGCCCAAGCAGCTCATCGAAGACATCGCGGCCTTCTGCGAGACGCACCCCAAGGTGCTCGACGACATCGAGGGCCTGCTGACCGACAACCGCATCTTCAAGCAGCGCAACGTCGACATCGGCGTCGTCAGCCTCGAGGACTGCCTCAAGCTCGGCTTCTCGGGCGTCATGGTGCGCGGCTCGGGCGCGGCCTGGGATCTGCGCAAGGCGCAGCCCTACGAGTGCTATTCGGAGATGGATTTCGACATCCCCATCGGCAAGAACGGCGATTGCTACGACCGCTACCTCATCCGCATGCAGGAGATGCGGGAATCCGTGAAGATCATGAAGCAGTGCTGCGCCAAGCTGCTCTCCGCCGAGGGTCAGGGCCCGCATGTCGCGGACGACCGCAAGGTGGTGCCGCCCAAGCGGGGCGAGATGAAGCGCTCGATGGAAGCCCTCATCCACCACTTCAAGCTCTATACGGAAGGCTTCCACGTGCCGGCCGGCGAGGCCTATGCCGCGGTCGAAGCGCCCAAGGGCGAGTTCGGCGTCTATCTCGTGGCCGACGGCTCCAACAAGCCCTACCGCTGCAAGATCCGCGCGCCGGGCTTCCCGCACCTCCAGGCCATGGATTTCATGAACCGCGGCCACATGCTGGCCGACGTCTCGGCCATCCTCGGCTCCCTCGACATCGTGTTCGGGGAAATCGACAGGTAGGACAGAGCGGCTTCATGCCCGCGCAGCGCCATGTTAGCGTGCGGGCATGAGCGCATTGCCTCAACACCACCTGACCGCGGAGGCCTTCCTCGCTTGGGCTACGGCACAAGCGCAGGGACGTTATGAACTGGTGGGCGGTCGCGTCGTGGCCATGGCGCCGGAGCGGGCCGGGCACAACCTGGTCAAACTGGCTGTCGCGCGCGAACTCGGCGACGCCGTCGGACGCGCTGGCGCACCCTGCACCGTGTTCACCGACGGCATGAGCCTCGCCATCGACGCTGAAACCGTTCGTGAACCGGATGCTTCGGTCCAATGCAATGGCAGCGTGGATGTCGAGTCGACCCGCCTCCTCGATCCGATCATCGTGGTCGAGGTGGTTTCACCGTCCAGCGAGCGCGATGACACCGTCGACAAGCTCGTCGAGTATTTCAGCGTGCCGAGCATTCAGCACTACCTGATCGTCCGGCCGGATCGCGGGCTCGTCATCCACCATTCTCGCGAAGCTTCTGCCAAGATCGCGACCATGATCGTCAG
>RXJK01000050.1:0-4631 GCA_003963125.1 Hyphomicrobiales bacterium | reverse complement strand
ATCGTGCCCACCAAACCCACCCGCTCCGAGCGCGCCGTGCTGCTCACGTGCCTGGTGGGCGGCATCCTGCTGTTTGCCATTGGCGTCAGGTACATGACGGCGCCGGAGGCTGCGGCGTTAACCTTCGGCATTCCCCGCCGCCCTCAAGCCCTTGAATTGCATTATGTTACGGGCCTGCGCAATATGTGGCTCGGTGGGCTTGCCATTGCCTTTGCCCTGTTCCGGGACTGGCGGGCTCTCGCGCTTTGGTTCGCGTTTGCCGCAGTCGTTTGTTTTGCCGATGCTTTCGTTGCGGCAAACTCGGTTGGACGCTGGCCGCATATCGCATTTCATGCCGGCTGTGGCCTCGCCTCCGTCGGCTTGAGCGTCGCGTCCTGGCGGTCGCATCTGAAGGGTGGATGAGCGTCGTCGCATGGTGGTGTCCGCGATCGACTACGGATTGTTGTTCGCGGTCATGACCTTCGGCTGGGGGCTGTCGCTTGCCGTCTATCGCCATCTGGCGGAGAGCCTGCATTGGCCCATGGGCGCCGTGCAGCGCGAGTATCCCGATCTCGCGCGCGTTCTCGGGCAAGCCTGCATCGTCGTCGCCGTGCTGTTCTGCCTTTGGCGGACCTACGCCGGCTATCCGCTCAGTGCTTTCATGATCCTCGTGTTCGGCCTCGCCTGGAGCGCCTTCTGGACGGGGTTCCTGAGGACCGGCGCGCAGTCCGCGCTGTTCCTGGCACCGCTCGCCGCACTGTGCCTCGCGCTGCGTTGGATGTTCTGGTAGCGCCCGACCCCGGGGGGCGGCCGATATGCCGCGTTCCGGCCGTGGACTGAGGCGTTTAAGAGGCGACAGCGCGCGGCCCGTTCACTATAACGTGCCGCACGGGGCAGCGCCGTGACGCTGGCGCGCCCGCACTGCTTCGCGAAAGGCCGCTAGACGATCCCATGTCCGTCCGCCGATTAGATCCCGAACAACCCAAGAGCTTCGCCTTCACGCCGGAGAACCTCGCCTGGGCCGAGGCGACGATCGCCAAATATCCTCCAGGCAAGCAGGCCTCCGCCGTGATCCCGCTGCTCTGGCGCGCCCAGGAGCAGCACGACGGCTGGCTGCCGGAGCCCGCCATGCGCCTCGTGGCTGATATGCTCGGTATGGCCTACATCCGGGTCTACGAGATCGCTACCTTCTATACGATGTTCCAGCTCTCCCCCGTGGGCAAGAAAGCCCACGTGCAGGTGTGCGGAACCACCCCGTGCATGCTGCGCGGCGCCGAAGCTCTCGTCGACGTCTGCAAGAAGAAGATCCATCCCGACCCGCACCATCTTTCCGCCGACGGTAACTTCTCGTGGGAAGAGGTCGAGTGCCTCGGCGTTTGCGCCAACGCGCCGATGGTGCAGATCTGGAAGGACACCTACGAGGACCTGACACCCGAGCTGCTCGAGAAGGTTCTCGACGGCTTCGCCACAGGCAATCCGCCCAAGCCCGGCTCGCAGATCGGCCGGCAGGCCTCCTGCCCCAAGGGGGGGCCGACAACGCTCAAGGATTTCACGAAGGCCGGCAAGTAGCCGCCTCCGCTCTCGATCGGAAGGGTCTCGAAAGTGGCTCTGCAGGACAAAGACCGCATCTTCACGAATATCTACGGCTTCCAGGACTGGGGCCTCGCCGGTGCATGTGCGCGCGGCCAATGGGCGGACACCAAGTCCTTTATCGACAAAGGCCACGACTGGATCATCAACGAGGTGAAGGCCTCGGGCCTGCGCGGCCGCGGCGGCGCCGGCTTCCCGACAGGCCTCAAGTGGTCGTTCATGCCGAAGAACGATCCGCGCCCGAGCTACCTCGTCATCAACGCCGACGAATCGGAGCCCGGCTCCTGCAAGGATCGCGAGATCATGCGGCACGACCCGCATCATCTCATCGAGGGCGCGCTAATCGCCTCGTTCGCGATGCGGGCGCACACCTGCTACATCTACGTGCGCGGCGAGTTCATCCGTGAGCGCGAGCAGCTTCAGGCCGCCATCGACCAGGCCTACGAGGCCAAGCTGATCGGCAAGAACAATGTGCACGGATGGGACTTCGATCTCTACGTGCACCACGGCGCCGGCGCCTACATCTGCGGCGAGGAGACGGCCCTCCTCGAAAGCCTCGAAGGCAAGAAGGGTCAGCCGCGCCTCAAGCCGCCGTTCCCGGCTAACATGGGCCTCTACGGCGCGCCGACCACGGTCAACAACGTCGAATCGATCGCCGTCGTGCCGACCATCCTGCGCCGCGGGGGCGCCTGGTTCGCCGGTCTCGGCAAGCCCAACAACACCGGCACCAAGCTGTTCCAGATCTCCGGCCACGTCGAGCAGCCGTGCGTCGTCGAAGAAGAGATGGGCATCCCGCTCCGCGAACTGATCGAGCGCCATGCCGGTGGCGTGCGCGGCGGCTGGGACAACCTGTTGGCCGTCATTCCCGGCGGCTCCTCGATGCCGATGATCCCGGCAGCCACCTGCCAGGACCTCACGATGGACTTCGACACCCTGTCGAAGCTCAAGTCAGGCATGGGCACCGCGGCCGTCATCGTCATGGACAAGTCCACCGACGTGATCGCCGCGATCCGCCGCATCGCCTATTTCTACAAGCACGAGAGCTGCGGCCAGTGCACGCCCTGCCGCGAGGGCTGCGGCTGGATGTGGCGCGTACTGCAGCGCATGGAGCGGGGCGACGCCGAGAAGCGCGAAATCGATCTGCTGTTCGACGTGACGAAGCAGGTCGAGGGCCACACCATCTGCGCGCTGGGCGATGCCGCCGCATGGCCGGTGCAGGGCCTCATCCGCAACTTCCGTCACGTCATCGAGGAGCGCATCGACAAGCGCCAGGCGTCCACTCGCCAGGCGGCGGAGTAGGGTCATGAAACTGCACGGCACCATCGAGCGCATCGACGCGAACGATGCCAATCTGCAGGGTTCGGCCTTCGAGAACGTGAACCTCGCGCAGGCGCGATTCCACAACGTCAAGCTCTCCGGTGCGATCATCGAGGACGTGTGCCTGTCGGGCGTCACGATCCGCGACGGCAACCTCAGCGGCCTTTCGATCAGCGCGTGCCGGCTCGACGGCATGACCATCAATGGCATCGCGGTCAGCGACCTGCTGGCGGCCTACGGCGCGCGCAAGGGATAGACGATGGACTTTCGCAAGCTCGGCAGCATCCTGATCGTCCTGGGCGCCGTCGTGGCTGGGGCTGCCTGCGCGTGGTGGTACGCGTTCTATTCGTCGGTCGTTCGTGAGGTCACGAGCGTTCCGGGCGGCTCGACCCAGATCAGCGTGATGGATGCCAAGAGCTGTCTTTACAGTAGCAGCGACTTCTGTGGCCTGATCTCGGGTGCCGCGCGCATGCTGGGCAAGACGCCGTACGAGCCGATGCTGTTCTGGGCCGGACTTGCGGCGCTTGTGATTGGCGTAGTGGTGCGGCTGGCTGCAAAACCGGCGGCGGCATAGAGGAATTGGCCGGCCGCGCGATGCGGCCGCGTGACGTGTGGTTGAAGGGGCGGGTATGCCGAAGCAACTGATCATCGACGGCAAGCAGATCGAGGTCGACGATGGCATCACGCTGATCCAGGCGTGCGAGCAGGCGGGCGTGGAAATCCCGCGCTTCTGCTACCACGAGCGCCTGTCGATCGCGGGCAACTGCCGGATGTGCCTTGTCGAGGTGCAGGGCATGCCGAAGCCCGTCGCCTCCTGTGCCATGGGCGTCAACGACCTGCCGCCGAACAAGGACGGCAGCCCGAAGGTCGTGCAGACCCGCACGCCGATGGTCAAGAAGGCCCGCGAAGGCGTGATGGAATTCCTGCTCATCAATCATCCGCTCGATTGCCCGATCTGCGACCAGGGCGGCGAGTGCGACCTGCAGGACCAGGCCATGGCCTATGGTATCGGCGGCTCCCGCTACGCCGAGAACAAGCGCGCCGTCGAAGAGAAGTACCTCGGGCCGCTGATCAAGACGGCGATGACCCGCTGCATCCAGTGCACGCGCTGCGTCCGCTACATGACGGAAGTCGCAGGCGTCGAGGAACTGGGCGCCATCGGCCGCGGCGAGGACATGGAGATCACCACGTATCTCGAGCGCGGGCTGATGTCCGAGCTGTCGGCCAACGTCGTCGACCTGTGCCCGGTCGGTGCGCTGACGCATCGCCCCTGGGCGTTCAATGCGCGCCCCTGGGAAATGCGCAAGACCGAGAGCATCGACGTCATGGATGCCATGGGCTCGGCCATCCGCGTCGATACGCGCGGCCGCGAGGTGCTCCGCATCCTGCCGCGCAACAACGACGCGGTGAACGAGGAGTGGATCTCCGACAAGGCGCGCCACGTGCCGGATGGACTGCGCACCCAGCGCCTCGACCGACCCTATGTGCGCAAGGACGGACGGCTGCAGCCCTGCTCGTGGGACGAGGCCTTCGCGCTCATCACCGAGCGCATGAAGGCGGCCAAGCCCGAGCGCATCGGCGCCATCGCCGGTGACATGGCGACGGCCGAAGAGATGTTCGCGCTGAAGGATCTCCTCGCCCGCCTCGGCTCGGGCAAC
Organism: Hyphomicrobiales bacterium; assembly: GCA_003963125.1. Taxonomy (GTDB): domain Bacteria; phylum Pseudomonadota; class Alphaproteobacteria; order Rhizobiales; family Hyphomicrobiaceae; genus AWTP1-13. The sequence goes on along the minus strand of RXJK01000050.1, from coordinate 87 downwards.
GTCGAGTGCCGGCAGGACGGGATGCAGATCGATCCGTCCCTCGGCCGCGCGAGCTATCTCTTCAACGCCACCATCGCCGGCATCGAC
>RXJK01000102.1:7077-7265 GCA_003963125.1 Hyphomicrobiales bacterium | reverse complement strand
CGAGCCGGCGCAGGGTGGCGAACAGGACCTCGATCTCCTGCGGCGTGAGCACGGACGTCGGCTCGTCCATGATCAGGAGCTTGGGGTTCTGCAAAAGGCAGCGCACGATCTCGACGCGCTGGCGCTCGCCCACCGACAGCGTGCCGACGTAGCGATCGGGATCGAGTTTCAGGCCGTAGGCGGTGGAG
>RXJK01000102.1:0-7027 GCA_003963125.1 Hyphomicrobiales bacterium | reverse complement strand
TGCGCTCCTTGAGGCCGCCCTTCGCCAGCTTCGGGCTGATGCCGAGGGCGATGTTGTCGGCGACCGTCAGCCCCTCGAACAGCGAGAAATGCTGGAACACCATGCCGACGCCGCGGTCTCGCGCGTCCGACGGCTTATGCGGTGCGTAGGCCGAGCCGCCGAGGCGCATGACGCCCTCGTCCGGCCGCATGACGCCGTAGATCATCTTGACGAGCGTCGATTTGCCCGCGCCGTTCTCGCCCAGGAGCGCGTGGATCTCCTGCGCGCCGACGGAAAAGGTGACGCCGTCGTTGGCGACGACGCCGGGAAAGCGCTTGGTGATGCCGGACAGTTCGAGGAGAGGCCCGCTCATGCGCTGCTCGCCTCCACGGAACCAGATACTGCTGCTGCTGCCGCCTGCCGGATCTGCAAAAGCTGGGCTGCCACCGCGACGGCGATGACCGCCGGCTCCTTGCCCGCAAGGCCCGCAACGCCGATGGGGCAGGTCATGCGGGCGAGGGCTCCGTCGGCGATGCCGGCTTCGCGCAGGCGCTTGCGGAAGCGCGCCGCTTTCGTTTCAGAGCCGATCAGGCCCAGGAAGGCGAAGTTCGCCCGCTGCAGCAGGGCATGCACGATGGCGAGATCGAGCGCATGCGAATAGGTGAGGACGAGGTGCAGCGCACCGGCCGGCGCGTCGGCCGCCACGAGCGCGGGATCGGACGCCACGATGGGGTGCACATAGCTTGGCACGACGGGGAACCGCTCGCCGGCAGTGTCGACCCAGCGGACGTCGAATGGCAGATCCTGCAAGACGTGCACGATCGCGCGTCCCACATGGCCCGCGCCGTAGATGTAGAGCGGCGTCCGCGTCTGCGACGCGGGCTCGACGAACCAGGCCGCGCTCTTCGATGGCGTCACCAGTTCCGCCTGTCGCGGGCGCGCGCCCGCGAGCATGTCGCGCGCAACCCGCATCACCGGCAGTGGGCACTCCGCCACGTCCTGCTTGCGATGGGAAATCACCTGCGGCGCCGTCCCCGAGGTGGTCGGACGCAGGACAAGGGCGTCACCGGTCTCTGCCGGCAGCGCCGGGGCCAACTCGTCGATCTCTTGCTCGGACAGCATTTCGAACAGCAGGCGCGCATTGCCGCCGCAGCACTGGCCGAGCGAGGGACCAAGGGCAAAGCTGCGCACGTCGCGCTGCCAGGGATCTTCGGCAGTAGCGCCGAGCATTGCGCGCGCTTGATGGATCGCTTCCAGTTCCAGCCTCCCGCCTCCGATGGTGCCCCAGGTGTTGTATGCACCGACGACCATGGCCGCGCCAGCCTCCCGAGGGGCAGACCCGTCCACGCGCAGCACCACGATGCGGACGACCGGCCCGGCGGCCAAACCGCTGAGCAGCGACCGCACGAGCGCGGCAAGATCCGTGGGAAGGTCCTGGGCCATCAGGCGCGCCCTCCGGCTGCCTTCACGCGTTCGACGGCCATCAGGATGCGTTCGGGCGTCGCCGGCGCATCGAGGGCGGGATAGACGGCGTAATTCGCCGTGCTGGCGACGGCGTCGGACAGCGCCATCAGCACGGAGATGCCAAGCATCAGCGGCGGCTCGCCGACGGCTTTCGAGCGATAGATCGTCTCCTCGACGTTGCGCCCTTTCTCCCAGAGGCTCACGCGCATGTCGATGGGCCGGTCCGAACAGGCCGGGATCTTGTAGGTCGAGGGCGCGTGCGTGCGCAGGCGGCCCTTGTCGTCCCAGACCAGTTCCTCCGTCGTGAGCCAGCCCGCGCCCTGCACGTAGCCACCCTCGATCTGCCCGAGGTCGATGACCGGATTAAGCGACTTGCCGACGTCGTGGAGGATATCGGCACGCAGGATGCGGTTCTCTCCCGTCAGCGTGTCGATGGCCACCTCCGAGACGGCCGCGCCGTAGGCGAAGTAAAAGAACGGCCGGCCCTTGCCCGCCGCGCGGTCCCAATGGATCTTCGGCGTGGCGTAGTAGCCCGCCGCGGAGAGATGCACGCGGGCCCGGTAGGCATCGCCGATCACGGTATCGAAGGGTAGCTCCTCTCCCTTCACACGCACGCGGTTCGGCAGGAAGGCGATGTCGCTTCCCGCGCACTGGTGGCGCTCGGCGAGGAAGGCGACGAGGCGCTCCTTGATGGCGAGACAGGCGTTGCGCGCGGCCATGCCGTTGAGGTCGCTGCCGGAGGAGGCCGCCGTCGGCGACGTGTTCGGCACCTTGCCGGTGTGCGTCGCCGTGATCTTCACCCGGTCGAGATCGACCTGGAACTCTTCCGCCACCACCTGCGCGACCTTGATGTTGAGCCCCTGCCCCATCTCGGTGCCGCCGTGGTTCAGCGCAATCGAGCCGTCGGTGTAGACGTGTACCAGCGCGCCCGCCTGGTTCATCATCGTGTTCGTGAAGGAGATGCCGAACTTCACCGGCGTCAGCGCGATGCCGCGCTTCAGGATCGGGCTTTTCGCATTCCAGGCGCGGATCTCGGCGCGGCGGGCGGCATAGGACGAGGTCTCGACTAGTTCGTCGACGATGTCCTGGATGACGCAGTCCTCGATTGTCTGGTGATAGGGCGTCAGGTTGCGGGCGACGGCGGGCTTCGCCAGGAAGTGGTCGTAGAAATTGGCGCGCCGGACCTCGAGCGGATCCTTGCCGAGCGCGTGCGCGATGTGGTCGATGACGCGCTCCATCGCCACCATGCCCTGCGGACCGCCGAAGCCGCGGAAGGCCGTGTTCGACACCGTGTGCGTCTTGCAGCGGTAGGAGGTGATGCGCGCGTTGGCCAAGTAGTACGTGTTGTCGGCGTGGAACATGGCGCGATCGGCGATGGCCGGCGACAGGTCGTAGGACATGCCGCAGCGCACGGCCTGCACGTAGTCGATGCCAGCGATCACGCCATCGGCGTCGAAGCCCACGCGGTAGTCGATGCGGAAGTCATGTCGCTTGCCCGTCAGCACCATGTCGTCGTCGCGGTCATAGACGCACTTCGCCGGGCGTCCGGTGAGCTTGGCAACGAGGGCCGCCGCGGCGGCCGGCAAGTTGCCCTGGCTCTCCTTGCCGCCGAAGCCGCCGCCCATGCGGCGCATCTCGACGGTGACGGCGTGGTTGGGGATGCCCAGCACGTGCGCGACCTTGTGCTGGATCTCGGTCGGGTGCTGGCTCGAACAGTAGACCGTGACGTCCTCGTCCTCGCCCGGCACGGCGAAGGCGGCCTGACCTTCGAGATAGAAGTGCTCCTGCCCGCCGATGTAGATGCGGCCCTCGACCTTGTGGGGCGCGGCGGCAATTGCCGCATCGGGATCACCGCGTCCGAACGCGTAGGGCGGTTCGAGCAGGGAGCCGGCCTCCATCGCCGCATCGATGTCGATGATGGCGGGAAGGTCCTCGTACTCGACGATGGCGCGCTTGGCCGCCTCGCGGGCCACGGCGATGCTGTCCGCCGCGACCGCGAACAGCGATTGGCCGTGATACTCGACGAGGCCGTCGGCGAACATCGGGTCGTCGCCCTTGAAGGGGCTGACGTCGTTGACGCCGGGAATGTCCTCGGCGGTCGCGACACACACAACGCCGGGATAAGCCTTCACCGCCGCCACGTCGAGGCGCGTGATGCGGGCATGCGCGCGCTGGCTCAGCGCGATATAGATCTGCAACGTGCCCGGCGGCTCGGGAATATCGTCCACGTAGACCGCTTCGCCCGACACGTGCTTGTGGCCGCTGTCGTGCTTCACCGACAGGTGCACGCCGCCGCTGATGGCGCTCTTTACGGAAGATGTCGCGGGCCGCTGCATGGCTCTCCTCAGGCGAACGCGGCGCTATCGCCGACGAGGCGCGTTTCGGACAGGGCATGCTGCGTCTCGTGGAAGTAGCGCCGCAGCAGATTTTTCGCGACCAGCATGCGGTAGGCGGCCGAGCCGCGCATGTCGGTGAGCGGCGTGAAGTCGGTCTCGAAGGCGGGCAACACGGCGGCGATCGTTGCCTCGCTCCAGGGCTTGCCGACCAGCGCCTGCTCCACGGCCGTGGCGCGCTTCGGCGTTGCCGCCATGCCGCCGAAGGCGATGCGCGCCTCCTGCACCACGCCGCCTGCGAGGGTGATATTGAAGCAGCCGCACACGGCCGAGATGTCCTGGTCGAACCGCTTCGACACCTTGTAGGCCTTGAAGCGGGCCGGCTCGTCGATCACCGGCACCTCGACGCCGACGACGATCTCGCCCGCGGCGCGATCCTGCTTGCCATAGGCGATGAAGAAGTCTTCCAGCGGCAGCGTGCGGCGCGCCTTGCCCTTGCGCAGGACGAGGCGGGCGCCCAGCGCGATGAGTGCGGGCGGGCCATCGCCGATCGGCGAGCCGTTGGCGATGTTGCCGCCGATGGTGGCGCTGTTGCGCACCTGCACGGAGGCGAAGCGGCGCAGGAGTTCGCCGAGTTCGGGATAGATAACGCCGAGCGGCGCATGCAGGTCGCTCCAGGTGGCGCCGGCGCCGATGCTGAGCGTGTTGCCCGCACGCGTCACGCCGCGCAGCTCGGCGACGCGCGTTGTGAAGATGAACGTCGGAATGCGCCGGTGCTGCTTGGTGATCCAGAGGCCGACGTCGGTGGCGCCCGAGACGATCACCGCGTCAGGGTGGGCTTCGGCGAGGTCCGCCAGCGCGTCGAGCGTCGCCGGGACGAAGGCACGTGCGCCGTCGCCTTCGAGCGTGACGGTCTCGTCGTGCGCAATGTCGGAAAGCACCTTTGACTCGTCCGCAGCGTTCGCGCGCGGCGCGTCGTACATGGACCGCGCAGCCTTGACGATGGGACCGTAGCCCGTGCAGCGGCACAGGTTGCCGGCGAGGATGTCGTTGATGCGCTGCGGGCCGGGCCTGTCCTCGCTCACATACGTCGCGTAGAGCGACATGACGAAGCCCGGCGTGCAGAAGCCGCACTGGGAGCCGTGCTCCTCGACCATCGCCTGCTGCACGGGATGCAGCGCGCCGTCCGCACCAGCCAGACCTTCGACGGTCGTCACGCTGCGGCCTTCGAGCATCGGAAGCAGCAGGATGCAGGCATTCACCGCGCGATGGCGCACGACGCCATCGATCAGCTCGCCGATGACGACCGTGCAGGCGCCGCAATCGCCTTCCGCGCAGCCTTCCTTGGTGCCTTTGAGGCGCAGCGTGCCGCGGAGATATTGGAGAAGGGTGGTGGCCGGAGAAACACCCGTGGCCACGTGCCTGGAGCCATTGAGAATGAACGTCACGGAATCGCGCATCGTCAGCATGTCCCTGAGGCGCCCGATCTGTGCGCCCGGATGGCTCTCCTCTCGGTGCGTTCAATCGACCGGAAAACGACCTCGATGAAATTCCTCAACGCACACCTTGCGCCGTGTGTTCGGCCCGAGTTGACGGCGCATCAGGAGTGCCGGATGTTCGCGCATCATGGCACACGCCCGAGCTTCAGCAACAAGCAAATTGCATAAGGCAAGGCCACTGCCCAGAACGTGCGCGTTTGCCTGACGCGCGTGCAAAACGGAGATCGCGATGCCCGAGAGCACGAGCCTTCCCTTGATCGACGTGCGCGCCCTCTATGGATCGGATCACGGCGAGATCGCGCGCGTCGTGAAGCAGATCGGCGCGGCGTGCCGAGACATCGGCTTCTTCTACGTCGCCGCACACGGCGTGCCGGATACGCTGATGCGGGAGACGTTCTCCATGGCGCGGCGCTTCTTCGCGCTGCCGGGGCCCGAGAAGGACAAAGCGTCGATCCTCGCCTCGCGCCACAATCGCGGCTACGTCGCCATGCAGGGCGAGCGGCTCGATCCGGACAAGCCGGGCGACCTCAAGGAGGCCTTCAACATCGGGCTGGAGATCGCGCCCGATGATCCCGAGCTTCTCGCGGGCGTGCCGTTCCGCGGGCTCAACACGTGGCCCGACGTGCCGGAGTTCCGCTCGACCATGCTCGCCTACTTCGATGCGGTGTGGTCGCTCGGCAGGCTCCTGCATCGCGCCTTCGCGATGGACCTCGGCCTGCCGCCCGCCTACTTCGAAGACAAGCTCGACCGGCCGATGGCGACGCTGCGTCTCCTGCACTATCCGGAAATGCCCGGATCGGTTGCGCCGGGCCAGCTCGGGGCAGGCGAACATACCGATTATGGAAACATAACACTTCTGGCGACCGACGATGCCGGCGGGCTCGAAGTGCGCCGCCGGGACGGCACGTGGCTGTCGGCGCCGCCCATCCCCGGCGCCTTCGTGATCAACATCGGCGACTGCCTGATGCGCTGGTCGAACGACATCTATATCTCGACGCCGCATCGCGTGGTGAACCCGCGCGGACGCGAGCGCACGTCCGTCGCTTTCTTCCTCGACCCCAATCCCGATGCCCTCGTGGAGGCGCTGCCCGGAACCACGGGACCAGGGCTGCCCGCCAAATATGCGCCTGTCGTTGCGTCCGATTACCTGCGCGGACGCCTCGATCCGTCCTACGATCATATGCGTAAGAATTGAGCTTATCTCGCAGCGGGCGTGCCCATATTCCCGGCAACGGCACCCGCCCCCTCATGTCGCCGAGGGCGTGCGCACAGGTTTCTTGCCCTGAAATCCAAGCGCTTTGCTCTGTTTGAGAGATGGCCCCGCGCTGCGTCCGGTCCGAGCGCGGGCTTGGCATGCGGCTTGCGATTTTAACGATCGGTCTAAGCCCGCGCGGCCCGCGACCCGCCGTCCTGTTGCGGCCGATCATCAAAATCCGACCCGGGCAGCCGCTTGCGTCGATCATTGGGGAGCATTTCATGAACTCATTCAAGGTTTCGCGCCGGACCCTGCTGCAGGGATCAGCCTCGGTGGCCGCACTCGGCGCGCTTACCGCAGGCCGCGCGTTCGCCGCCGGCGAGGTGGTGGTCGGCATCGTCTACGTGGGCCCGCGCGACGACTTCGGCTGGAACCAGGCGCATGCGGTCGCCGCCAAGGCGCTGAAAGGCGTCGCGGGCGTGAAGGTGGTCGAAGAGGAGAACGTGCCGGAGACGGTCGCGGTCTCCAAGACCATGGAGTCCATGATCAACCTCGAC
>RXJK01000382.1 GCA_003963125.1 Hyphomicrobiales bacterium | reverse complement strand
GATAGTTGCCGCCCAGCATGGTGGCGAGCGAACCGCCGAGATCGCTCATCTTGAGACCGAGGTCGGCGGCCTTCTCGCGATCGAACACGATCGTGCTCTGCGCCTTGTCCACCTTGAGATCGTTGTCGAGGAAGATGAACTGGCCGCTCTTCAGGGCCTGCGCCATGAACTCCTGTGAGACCGCGTAGAGCTCGTTGAACGATCCGGTGGTGCTGATCACGAACTGGATCGGCAGGCCGTTGCTGCCGGGCAGCGGAGACGGCTGGAACGCCACCGACCGGATACCCGGGATCCCGTTCAGCATGGTCTGGAATTCGGGCTGCAGCGTTTTCGTCGTCGCCTTGCGCTCGTCCCAGGGCTTGAACACCCAGCCGCTGATGACCTGCGTCGAGGTATCGATCTGGAACAGCGTCGAGGTCTCCGGCCGGTCCTTCACCAGATCCCACATCTGCTGCGTGTAGAACTGGCGCTGTTCCAGCGTGGCAGAGGGCGCCGCCGTGCTGAGGGCCAGCACCACGCCCTGATCCTCGTCAGGGGCAAGCTCGCTCGTCGACGACAGGTAGAGCCAGGGAATGCCTGCAAGCAGCAAGGCTGCAAACACGACGACGACCGGCTTCATCGCGAACACGGCTTCGAGGCGCCGGCGATAGGCCCGCGTCAGCGCGCCGAGCGTCCTGTCGATCAATCTGGTCAGGCGCGCTTCCCAGTTCGTCGCATTCGCATCCACGTGGCGCAGCAGGGTTGCGCAGTTCATCGGCGACAGCGTCAGCGCCACGATGGCCGAGACGAAAACGGCGCCCGCCAGGGTGAAGGCGAACTCCGTGAAGAGCGCGCCCGTCAGTCCGCCCTGGAACCCGACCGGCACGTAGACCGCGATCAGCACGATGGTCATGGCGACGATCGGGCTCGCCAGCGCCCGGGCCGATTGAAGGGCTGCCTCCGTCGGCGAGGCCCCCTCTTCGATCAGCTTGTGCACGCTTTCGACGACGATGATCGCGTCGTCGACGACGAGGCCGATCGCGAGGACGAGGGCCAGCAGCGTGAGCAGATTGATCGAGAACCCCATCAGCAGCATCAGGCCGAAGGTGCCGACGAGCGACAGGGGGATGGCGATGACCGGGATCAGCACGGATCGCCAGGACCCGAGGAAGAGAAACACGACGGCCGTGACAATGAGCCCGGCCTCGACGAGGGAGTGCACCACCTCGTTGATCGAGCTGTTCACGAAATCGGTGGCGTCGTAGAGAATTTCCGAGCGCATGCCGTTCGGCAGTTGCGCCTTGATTTCGGGATAGACCGCGCGCACGCCCTTGATCACTTCGAGTAGGTTGGCAGTCGGCGCCACCTGGATGCCGATGTAGACGGCGGCCGTACCGTTGAAGCGCGTCGCCGTATCGTAGTCGTCGTTGCCGAGCGTCACGTTGGCGACGTCCTGCAGGCGGACGATGGCGCCGTTGATGCGCTTGACAACGAGCGCGCGATACTCCTCGAGCGAATGCAGGTTGGTCGTCGCATTGAGATCGATCTGCACCAGCCGCCCCTTCGTGGTGCCGAGGCCGGCAATGTAGTCGTTGCCCGACAGCGCCGTGCTCACGTCGCTCGCCGTCAGGCCGTAGGCAGCGAGCCTGTCCGGATCGAGCCAGGCGCGCAGCGCGAACTTCTTGCTGCCGAGGAACTCGGCCGTCTGCACGCCAGCAACGGTCTGCAGTCGCGGCTGCACGACGCGTGTGAGGTAGTCCGTGATCTGGTTGGGCTCCAGCACGTCGCTGGCAAAGCCGATGTACATGGAATCGATCGTCTGGCCGACCTTGAGAGTGAGCGTCGGCTGCTGGGACCCGGACGGAAGCTGGTTGAGGACAGAATTGACCTTGGCGTTGATCTCCGTCATCGCCCGGCCGGAGTCGTAGTTGAGGCGCAGGTTCACGGTGATCGTGCTGACGCCCGTTACGCTCGTCGACGTCATGTAGTCGATGCCGTTCGCCTGCGCGATGGCGTTCTCGAGCGGCGTGGTGATGAAGCCGGCGATGATGGCCGCATCGGCGCCCGCGTAGGCGGTCGACACCGTGACGATGGCATTCTGCGTCCTCGGGTACTGCAGGACCGGAAGCGTGGTCATCGAACGCAGACCAAGCACGAGGATGAGCGAGCTGACGACGATCGCAAGGACCGGCCGGCGCACGAAGATGTCTGTGAAATTCATGGTGTTCTCGGATTACGACGACTGGACCGGCCACTCACTTGTCAACGATGCGCGGCGCCTCTTCCGCCTTCGGCACGCGGGCGTTGTCGATCCTCACCGGGCTGCCGTTGCGCAGCTTGATCTGGCCCGCGACGACGACGACCTCGCCGGCCTTGACCCCTTCGATGATGCCGACGCGATCGCCTTTGGGCGTCCGCGTCTTGACGAACGTCTGGCGCGCCGTGCCGCTGCCGCCTTTCAGGTCGTCGACCACGTAGACGAGATCGCCGTACGAGTTCCTGACCAAGGCGGTGAGGGGCACCGTCACCAGCGGCTCGGGAGCGCCGACGGCGATCTCGACGCGCGCGAACATGCCGGGCAGCAGGCGCTTGCCGGGGTTGTCGAGCGTGGCGCGCACCTGGAAGTTGCGGCTGCTGGTATCGACCTTGGAGTTGATCGCGCTGATCTTGCCGGTGTAGCGCTCGCCCGGGAACGCATCGACCGTCACGCCGACCTCCTGCCCTTCCTTCACGGAAGCCAAGGCCTGTTGCGGCAGGTAGAAATCGATGAAGATCGGATCGAGGCTCTGCAGGGTCACGATGGCCGTGCCGGGGCTCAGATATTGGCCGACGTCGACGGCGCGAATGCCGAGCTTGCCGGAGAATGGCGCTTTCAACGTCTTCTGCTCGAGCAGCGCACGCTGCTGATCGACGAGCGCCTGCGCATTCTTCAAATTGGCCCGGTCGCTGTCGAGCGTTGCCTGGCTGACGGCATTGAATTTGATCTGCTCCTCGTTGCGCCTGACCACGATGGCGTAGTTTTCCGCCGTGGCTTGCAGCGAGCGCAGCTTGGCCGCGTCATCGACATCGACGAGCTTGAGGAGAACCTGTCCGGCTTCCACGCTGTCTCCGGAGTTGAACTCGATGCTCTGCACGATCCCTGCGACCTGCAGCGCGAGATCGGCGCCGTTGACGGCGCGCAGCGACCCGACGGCGCCTTGCGTCGATTGCCACGACACGGTCTCAGCGATGGCGGTGGAGACGGTTTGCTGCGGGTTGGCCATGCCGGCGATGGCCGAGCGGATCATGCTGGCCTTGAAGGCTTGGAAGCCGTAGAGCCCGCCGAACAAGAGCCCCATGCAGAGCAGCATGATGGTCATACGCTTGATCATCGGATCACATCCTTACTGGCAAGACTGTCGGGACCGGCGAACAGCCCCGGGCGGTGACGCGGAGACGCGTCCGGCGTCTGATCCTCGCGGTTCCACCAGCCGCCGCCGAGGGCCTGATAGAGCGCGACGGTATCGGTGAAGCGGGTGGCCTGTGCCTTGATGCGGGACACGCGCGCGTTGAGATAGGATTGCTGCGCCGTGATGACGTTCGCGTAGGGCACGGCGCCTGTCTTGAATTGCTCCGTCGCCATGTCGAGGCTGTCGCGCGTCGCGGTCTCCGCGGCGGCCTGGTCGCGCAGCACACGCGCGTCGTACTGGATCGCCCGCAGCGAATCGGCGACGTTCTGGAAGGCCAGGATGACGGCACTCTTGTAGAGCGCGAGATTCTGCTCGAACGAGGCGACATCCGCCTCCTTGGTATGGAACAGCGTGCCGCCGTCGATCAGCTTCTGGCTGATGCTGCCGGTCACGCTGGCGAAAACCGTTTCGGGCGAGTACAGCTGCATCGGCCCCGTGGCGCCGTAGTTGCCGCTGAGGGTGAGCTGCGGCAGCAGGTTGGCGACGCCGACACCTACCGTCGCGGTCGCCTTGTGCAACGTGGCTTCCGCCTGCCGGATGTCCGGCCGCTGCCTGACGAGATCCGATGGGAGGGAGACAGGAATTTGGCCCGGCAGGCGCAGATCCGAAAGCCGCACGTACTCGCCGCGGTCCTGGCTCGGCAACCGGCCGAGATAGACCATGAGCTGGTTGCGTTGTTGAGCGAGCTGTTTCTGCAAGGGCGACAAGGTCGCCTTGGCCTGCGCCACGTTCGCTTCCTGAGAGAGCACGTCGGCCTTCGAGATCGCCCCGATCTCGAACTGGTGTTCGAGGCGCTTCAGCTGATCGGTCTCGATGCGGATGATTTCCTGGGTCGCCGCGATCTGTTCGCGCAGCGACGCATCCGTGATGGCCGCAGTGACGACGTTGGCGGTCAGCGAGAGGTAGGTCGCCTCGAGCTTGAAGGCCTGGTACTCGGCTTCCGCCTTGAGCGCCTCGACCTGCCGCCGCGTGCCGCCCCACAGATCGAGCGCATACGAAACCCCGACCGAGGCGTTGTAGAGCGTGTAGACCGACGTCTGCGCCGGCCACGCGCCACCCGAGGCGCTGGTCGCCTGCTGGCGCTCGCCCGAGCCGTTCAACGTGACCTGCGGGAACAGCGAGCCCTCCTGCGCCAGCACGTTCTCGCGCGCGAGGCGCAAGGCGAACTGCGCCGCCTGCACGTCGGGATGGTTGCGCACCGCTTCCTCGACGAACGCGTCGAGTTGTTTGGACTTGAAGTGCCGCCACCAGGCCCCAGCGACGTCGCGCCCGCGCGCGAAGGATTGGGCGTTGCCACCGGCCATGCGGACGCTGGCGGTGGACGCAGGCACGAGCGCATCGGCCGTATAGCCCCCCACGGCCGGGGCGGGCGGTGTCACGAAGTCCGGCCCGAGCGCACAACCTCCCAGAGGCAGCGTCAGGGCGAGCACGGCTCCCCACGCGCACGCGGCGCGACCGGCTTCGCTCATCATCACGGTGGCTCGGGCTCCGTCCGCAAGTGTACTGAAAGACTAAACTGTTCAGTTTAGGTTCAGAGCATTATGTGCTAGTATGAGTCGAGTCAAGGCGGAGGCTATGGCGTAATGGCGGGACACGGAGAAAAGGCGCGCACGCGGCGAGCGGCGAAGGCGCCCGAGGGCAAGTCGGCGGCCGCCCAGCGCGGCGAGGCCAAGTACCGCCAAATCCTCGATGCCGCGCGGGATTTGTTCCTCTCGGACGGCTTCGACACGACCAGCATGGACGCCATTGCTCTGCGCGCTGGTGTCTCGAAAGCAACGCTCTACGTCCATTTCGAGGACAAGGACGATTTGCTGCTGGCCCTGGTCGATGACGAATGCCGTCGCTGCGGTCCGCAGGTCCTATGGACAGCGAAGGAAGGACCGCTCGATCTCAAGAAAGACCTGAGGGCCATCGGCACGACCTTCCTGCGCGCATTCTTCGACCGGGAAGGGTTGGCGCTGCATCGGCTCATCATGACCTGCGCGTCGCGTTACCCGCGCGTGGCGGAGGTCTTCATGAAGGCCGGGCCGGATCGCTGCGAGGCCGAGGTGCGGGCCTTCCTGCGTGCGGCTCAGAGCCAGGGGCTGCTCAACGTGCCGGACATCGCGCTTGCCGCCACGCAGTTCCTGTGCCTGGTCCAGGGCAAAATCATTCTCAAATGGTCGCTGTCGCTGGAGGTGCCGAGCGAGGCGGAGTGCCATCGCATGATCAACGGCGCGATAAAAGTTTTCCTCGCCGCCTATCAGCCGAAGTGAGACGCGCCTGAGCCGCGACACCTCCGCGCGCGGGCGCGTGACACCATCGCGCCATGTGTTCGGCTCGCGCCGCGCGCCGCCCGCCCCGGCGCCACCAGCAAAACCATACGTCTTTGGTAATAGGCCGGTAACTACTTACAACATTTCACGACATTGTAACCCCTTTATGCTGCGATGCAAAATTGACACAGTGTAACTTGTGGCATAGGTCTCAGGGCTGAGGCAGAGCCACTTCGCTCCGCCCCGTTCCCTAGGGGAGATTCTCATGAACATCGAAGTTTCGCGCCGGCACTTTTTGAAGCTGGGCGGAGCTGGTGTGGCCGGGACCGCCATCGCCGCATTCGGCTTTGGCGATGCAGAGGCGCAGGTCGCTGCGCACGTCCGGCCCTTCAAGCTCGCCAAGGCCACGGAAACCCGGAACACGTGCACCTACTGCTCGGTTGCCTGCGGCATTCTCATGTATAGCCGCGGTGACCTGAAGAAGGGCGAGAAGGCCGAGGTCTATCACATCGAGGGCGACCCCGATCATCCGACCAACCGCGGCACGCTCTGCCCCAAGGGCGCCGCGCTGCTCGACATGGTGAAGTCGGAAACGCGCACCAAGTATCCCCAGGTCCGCGAGCCGGGCTCGAAGGAATGGAAGCGCCTCTCCTGGGATGAAGCGCTCGACAAGATCGCGCGCCTCATGAAGGACGATCGCGATCAGAACTTCATCAAGACCAACAAGGATGGCGTGACGGTCAATCGCTGGCTGTCGACGGGCTACCTCGCGGCTTCCGCCACCACCAACGAGACGGCGTTCCTGACCTACAAGGCGGTCAGAAGCACCGGCATGCTTGTCTTCGACAACCAGGCGCGTGTCTGACACGGCCCGACGGTAGCCAGTCTGGCTCCGACGTTTGGCCGTGGTGCAATGACCAACTCCTGGACCGATATCAAGAATACTGATCTCGTCGTGATCATGGGCGGCAACGCCGCCGAGGCCCACCCGTGCGGATTCAAATGGGTGACCGAGGCGAAGGCCAACCGTGGCGCGAAGCTGATCGTTGTCGATCCGCGCTTCACGCGCTCCGCGTCCGTCGCTGACTTCTATGCCCCGATCCGTCAGGGCAGCGACATCGCGTTCCTGCTGGGCGTGATCAACTACTGCATCCAGAACGACAAGGTGCAGTGGGAGTACACGAAGAACTTCACCAACGCGTCCTACATCGTGAAGGAAGGCTTCGGGTACCAGGACGGCCTGTTCACGGGTTACAGCGAGGAGAAGCGGGACTACGACCGCTCCACCTGGAACTACGAGATGGGCGAGGACGGCTTCGTCAAGACCGACGAGACGTTGCAGAACCCCCGCTGCGTCTGGAACCTCCTCAAGGAGCACGTCAAGATCTACACGCCCGAACTGGTCGAGCGCATCTGCGGCACGCCGAAGGACAAGTTCCTGAAGGTCGCCCAGATGATCGGCGAGACCAGCGCGCGCGACAAGGTCATGACGTCCATGTACGCGCTGGGCTGGACGCAGCATTCCAAGGGCTCGCAGAACATCCGGGCCATGGCGATGTTGCAGC
>RXJK01000137.1:4961-7374 GCA_003963125.1 Hyphomicrobiales bacterium | reverse complement strand
GCGCGACTACGCCCGGGTTGCAATGCAATACAGATGCGCATCCCAGTCCCTAGTCATTCGGTTGCGCTCGAGCCCGCGAGAAAGAAACGCTTTCACATCGTAGCGGTGTTCTTCGAAACCGGCGTTCTTAAGCCGCGCATCGAGCAGGTCCTTGTACCAGCCGGATTTGTGCTCGTCCCCCGGCCAGCGTTGCCAGCCGTAAAGGGTTGACATTGCATGTTCGATGGTTACGGGAATTTTCTTGCCCGCAAAATGATCCACGACATAGCTACACCAGACAGGAATGTCTGGGACGTCGAAGAGAAACACGCCTCCCGGGCGAAGCATGCGGTGGATGTTCGTAAGGGTATCGTCCACCTGCTGATATGTTAAGTGCTCGATCAGGCCAAGGGCAATGACCTCTTCGAGGCTGCCAGCAGAGAGATTAATCTCCCAGGGGCTGCCAACGATATCGACGCCGTCAAAGGGATTTAGGTCGTTATGGATATAACCTGGGGTGGGCCGATGTCCGCAGCCAATCTCGAGCTTCTTAAGGCCACCGTAATCAGTCGTAACGCTATTCATAACTAAGCCTGCCGCTTAACGCAGGATACACGTCGACGACGGCAACTGCGCATGTTCTCCAATAGACGCAAGCTATCTCGGAGATGTCGTGCAAAGTCAACCAAAAAGCTTGTGCGACATGCACTTAGCGCCTGTTGACTGTGATAAAAAAACCGTTTGTGATTGTGACTTCTGGGGTGCCCAAAGCGCGTGCGTGTGGATATGGGTGCTTGCCAATAGGGGCCCAATAGTGGAAGATTTAGTGGCTGAGGGGATCCTCTATGTGTTCGGCGGCACGTTCGTGTCGCGGGATTGAGCGTTGCTTCAATGTGATCCATTCTTAGGTCGTTCTGCGAGCGTGGGACGCTCGTACATCCCTATGTATTTTGGGGGCAATTTATATGGCAAGCTATGCTTATTGGTCCCTTCCAATGCCGGTTGTTGCCGCACGTGGCGCCAACATTTCCCTTAATTCAATCCTCTCGTTGGGCTTTGGGTCGCCGCCTTGGACGACGGGGTGGCTGGAGGCCGATTCGAGTGCGACTATATATAACTACGCCCCCTCATTGCCGTTCAGCTACTGGGACCCGAATGCGGCTGCTGTTGGTGAGTGGTTCGTCAGTAATGGTGCTACCGCATTTGACAGTTGGACCTATGCCAACTTCGCGAATGTAAGCTTTACCGCTGGCAACGCAATGGGCGAATACCAGCATCTCGATGTAACTTTGAGCGGCCCTTCCAATAATCCGACCGGCTATATCTACTACAGCTTTGCGACCGTCGATCCACACGTTCTGAGTCCTACAGCGGGTCTAGGCGAGCCGACCGCGGCGGACATTGTAGCGTCGGCGTATCGCTTCAACGCCTACTATGGTAATATCCCGAATACGAACGATTGCCATCACATCGCTGAAGACGTAGCCGCAGCTGCGGGAGCTACATTCCCTTATAGGTCGGCTAATGACACGAACCCAAGCGCGAATGTGGACGGCGGGTTTTGGCGGGTCGTTTACAGAGGCAACGTAAATGGGGGCGTCTCAAACTGGCACACACTCGTACAGCCGGGCGACATTGTTCGCATGCACTGGGATGCGGCGCACGGTGATGGCCCCCACACGACCACGATACTTGCCGTGAATCCAGATGGCAGCATGATCGTCTATGACAATGGGTATTATATCGGAAATTCTTCATACACCGGCGTGCATACTGTTACATATGATCAGAGAACTGTCGCGGCTGACATCACGATCTATCGACTCACGTCAGACGGGCTCTATTTATCGCAAGGTGACGACGCTGGAGACGCGATTCCAGGTACGCTCTTTAGCGACAAGCTGATTACAGGAATTGGCAACGACACATCCAACGGCGGTCGCGGCAACGACGTGTTTCAGGACGCCGGGGGCACCAACAATTTTGATGGCGGAGGAGGTCGAGACAAGCTTATTGTCAACGCCAACTTTAGCGCTACGACGACCTTTACGCATAGTGGTACGACTTGGAGCATCGGCGGTACGGGCTTCTCGGACACCGTCAGGAATATCGAAGTTGTGCAATTCAACGACCGTAGCGTCGCTCTGCAGGAGGATGCTCATGCAGATTTCTCGGGCGACGGCACTAGCGATATAGCGTTCTTCAACAGCGCCGCTGGGGCGGTTAGCTTTTACGAGATCAATCCACTTGGTGGGTATACGTGGCATAATATCGGCGGTGTTTCTACCGGATACACACCACTGGCAGGTGACCTCAATGGGGACGGGATCGACGATATTCTTTGGTTTAACGGCACGAGTGTGAGCGCATACCTCACCAACCCTGCAGGGGGCTACGCTTGGCGGAGTATCGGCAGCGTAAGCGCAGGTTACAC
>RXJK01000137.1:0-4911 GCA_003963125.1 Hyphomicrobiales bacterium | reverse complement strand
CTTCAACGGCGACGGTGTTTCGGATGTCTTATGGTACAACGGCACGAGCGTCAGTACCTATCTCCTGAACGCGAATGGCGGATATACTTGGCGAAATGTGGGCAGCGTCTCGGGGGGCAATACACCTTTCGTGGGGGATTTCAATGGCGACGGAACCAGCGATATCCTTTGGTCGAACGGCACACAAGTCAGCACTTATCTGATCAATCCAACAAACGGAAGTTACACTTGGCGCAACATTGGCTCAGTAAGCGCCGGCTACACACCAATCGTGGGAGATTTCTCTGGCGATGGAACCAGCGATATCGCTTGGTGGAACCAGTCTACCGGTGCTCTGAGTTACTACGAGATTAACCCCTCCACCGGCAACTATACGTGGCACAATATCGGCGCCGTGGCGGCGGGCTACACACCCTTCGTGGGGGATTTCAATGGCGACGGCAAGGCAGACATTGGCTGGACTAACGGCTCGTCCCTCTCCTACTACGATATTAACCCTTCCGGTGGGTACACTTGGCACGGCATCGGGGCGGTCAGCGCTGGATATCAAGTAGTCAAATAATAATAAAGCGAGAGGCTTTTTGAGTTATGGATTTTCGATATATCGATGGAATTCAGAATGTGACCATTGCAAATGGCATGACTTACATCACATTGGGGGTGGTTCAGCCCCCGACGCGCGAGGGAGGCAGCCCGCAACTCTTGGTGGCCGGCGCGCTAGTTCTGTCCGTTCCGAATTATGTGCGTCTGTGCGCCGAGATGGCGAATAATTTGAAAACTATGCAAGACAAAGGGTTGATTGCGCTGAAGCCAATGCCGAACCAAGTGCAGCAGCCGGCGGAATAAACTCTCACGGTGCCGAAGCGGGTCGAGCGCCCTTAACGCTCCCGAGCCGTTTGGGCGATGATCTCGTGTAGGGGTGACAGAAGGTAGCTGATTGCGCGACGCCGGCCCGTTTTTATCTCGGCCGTTACCGCCATCCCCGGGACCAGAGGGAGAGCCTCTCCCTCCAATCGCATGAACGGATGAACTACTCTCAACGTTGCCGGAAATACCAACGATTGGGTGCGGGAGTTCTGCTGCGTGAGCGGCGCTTGAGCGCGCACGACATTCGCTGTATCTCCCAGAGTCGCAGGATCTTTTTCTTCGACGGCATCACGTGAAACCTTCGCGACCTCGGCATCCACAGTTCCGTAGCGTGTGAACGGGAACGCCTCTACCTTCACGATCGCTGCCTGCCCGGGCTTCACGAAACCGATATCTTTATTCGGGAGAAGGATTTCTATCTCTATCGGCGCATCGCTGGGCACTAAGATCATCAGGGACTGGCCACTCGTGACGACCTGACCAATGGTCGTGATGCTGAGCTGTTGTACAGTTCCGTCGATGGGTGCTCGGAGGCGTGTGCGGTCACTCTTTGACTGAGCCTTGATCAGTTCCTGCAGCAACCTCTCGCGCTTGCGATCGACCTCTGCGAGTTTCTGCGCCTGGTCGGCAATGAATTGTCGTACAGCCTCGTCTCTTTTCCGGCCCAGTGAAATCAGAGCCGCTTCCGTTTCAAGCAGCTGGCCTCGCTCCGTCGCGTCTGTCGTGGCGAACGTCTCATATTGGGTGAGCGCTTCTATGATCATTGCGCGCGATCCGGCGCCCCGTGTTTCGATCTCCTCCCGCATCCCGACGCGCTCCTTGGCAAGAGAGATCAATTTTTGACGTGCCCGTATGCTTCCTTTTAGGCGTTCTGTGGTGGCGACCTTCTCTTCGATCTGAGATTGAAGGCTTTCCAACGTAGCTTTCAAGAGTGCAAGCTCTGCGCGGAAGACAAGCTCCTCTCGTGTCTTCACTTCTCGGCCTACCGTCTCGGGAAAATGAAGGCTGCCCGTGTCGAAAGCGCCAGTTTGCGCAGCTGCGATTGCGGTGGAGCGTCGGGCGACTTCGGCCACCGAGGCTTCGTGGTCCTTTGCAAGTGCATCGCGGTCGGCAAGCGTTTCGGTCGAGTCGAGCTCCAGCAGAACCTCGCCGGCTTTGACGACGGCACCGTTTTCGACCCAGAGTTGCACGACCTTGCCCGCCTCCAAGGGCTGGACAACTTTCGAGCGACCGCTCGGCTGGATCTTGCCGGACGCTACAGCGTGAATGTCGATCCAACTGAAATAGGACCATGCAAGTGCAGCGGAAAATGCCAAGCAGATTACGCTGATCAGAGTTGTCGAAAGAGGGGATGGGGGCGTCGCTAGGATTTCGAGTGCTGCCGGTAAAAACTCCTTGTCCCGCGTCGACGGAATTTCCATTTGCCGCGGCATGGAGCTCATGAGCTTTTGAAAAATGGCGCGAGGCGTCGCCAGCGCCGATCCCAAGGATAATGTTGTTAGCCACAAAATGAGCGCTAGTGCTGCCGTGAGCGCGAATGCCGGATACCGACCAGTCCACGTCTCCCGGGGCAGGTCGGTCCTCGCAGGAAAGTGCATCGCAGAGAGGTATTCCGCGAATGTCGAAAACTCGACCCGCGTGCCCGATAGTATGGCTGTCGCATCCAGCGCAAATATCCCGGTGGCGATCGCCAGGAAGGCGCTAGAAAGCAATTGGCCTGACATGCGCAGACGCGGTCGCCTAGAGACCAAGGAGAACATAATTCCCGGAGCAAGAAGCGCGAGGCCCACAGGCCATCGCCGAACTCGGATGAATTCGTTGGCGTCACCCGAATTTACAAACCGCTGAATGCCGCCGAGCGGTGTGTCATCGACGTGCGTCAATACTATCGTGCCGTGGATGAAATACGCCATGGCATCGCCGGCGATATACATGAGCGCGAAAGCGAAGAGAAGGGCGCAAAATAAGCCGATTATACGCATGACGTTCAATCACCTATCTCCGACATCTGTATGCGCCAAAGCTTTGCATAGGCGCCATCGGGCTTTTGAAGGAGTTGAGCGTGGGTCCCTTCCTCTACAATTTTTCCGGATTGTACTGCTATGATCCGATCGCAGTTGCGCACCGCAGCCAGGCGATGGGCGATGATAAATACTGTGCGTCCGTGCACGATCTGCTTCATGTTGTCTCGAATGATACGCTCGCTTTCGTAGTCCAGAGCGCTCGTCGCCTCGTCAAAGATCAGTATCCTAGGCCGCGTCGCAAGAGCCCGAGCGATGGCGATGCGTTGCCGCTGGCCACCTGAAAGGTTCACTCCCCGTTCGTCGATGAGCGTATCGTAGCCTAACGGCATCTGCGAAATGAACTCATGTGCGCCGGCGAGGCGTGCGACTTGTATCACCTGGGCACGCGTCATGGCTGGAACCCCAAGTGCGATGTTGTCGTGTACCGAGCGATTGAACAGCGTGTTTTCCTGAAGGACAACGCCGATCTGCCTGCGAAGCCAGGCCGTGTCGACCTGTGATATGTCGACGCCATCAAGGAGGATTTGACCTCGATCCGGGCGGTACAGTCCCTGAATGAGTTTGGCCAGCGTAGATTTCCCGGACCCGGACGAACCGACGATGCCAATGACCCCGCCAGCCGGAACCCGAAGATTTATGGCGTCGAGAACCGCGGGCTGGTCCGGTCTATAACGGAAAGATACCTCCTTGAAGACGACCTCACCCAGCGCGCCCTGCATTGGCACACTGGAAGACGAGCGGGATTCCGGCGGCGCGCTGAGAATATCGCCAAGCCGCTGTAATGAGATCTGGACTTGCTGAAAATCCTGCCAGAGCTGAGAGAGCCGCAAGACGGGCGCGGTGACTTGCCCCATGATCATGTTGAATGCAATGAGGGCGCCTACGGTGAGTTCGTTGTCAATAACGGCTTTTGCACCGAAGAAAAGCACAAGGGCCGTCGTGATCTTGCTGATGTATTGAACCGCATTCTGGCCGAATGATGCGATGATGCCGGCGTGAAAGGAGGATCTGACATAGGAAGCAAGCCGGCCCTCCCATTCGTTGCGCAGGATCGGCTCTACGGCCGCAGATTTCAGGGTCTGAATTCCAAAGATGGACTCCACCAGGAATTGCTGACTGAGGGCACCTGTATTAAAGCGGTCGTTGATGCTATCGCGCAATATGGGGCGGAGCACCGCGGCAATGACTATGTAAAACGGAATTGAGCATGCCACGATGAACGTGAGGATAGGGGAGTACAGCCAGAGCACGGCAAAGAAGATGATTGTGAAGGCGAGATCAATGATCGCGGTCAGGCTGGGTCCTGTTAGAAAGCCACGGACAGTCTCCAACTCGCGAATTCGCGCCACGGTCTGCCCGGTCGGGCGCGTCTCGAAATATGCGAGCGGAAGTTTGAGCAGATGATCGAAGAGGCGGCTGCCGAGCTCGACGTCTATTCGGTTTGTTGTGTGAGTCAGTACGTAGGTTCTCAGAAATTGCAGAACGACCTCGAAGAAGCTGATGCCCGCTAGACCGACGACTATTGCTATTAGCGTCGATATCCCCTTGTGGACGAGTACCTTGTCGATCACGACTTGAAAAAGCAAAGGTGTTACGAGCGCGAAGATCTGCACGCACACTGACGCAACCAGGACGTAGGCTAGCGGCTTGCGATATCTCCACAGTGAAGGTTTGAACCAGCGAAGCCCAGAGGTCGACGGGTCCTGCCCGGCGCCCATGAATCTTCTCGTTATGAGGACGAGAGTGCCGCTCCAGAGTTCCTGGATAACCTCCGCCGCCTCTTCGCGAGCAATTCGCGTGAGTGGATCACCCACACGATATCGAGTCTCCGAGATGCGACCGAGAAGGAGCAGATAAGAGCCGTCTTTGGTCTCGAAGATGCATGGCGTAGGGGCCTGTCGGCCATTGCATTCACGCCTTCTTCTCGGCCTACGTAGCCGAGCTTTTCGTTGGTGGTGGCTTTGATGGAAATGTCTTCCGTAGAAATATTCATGAGAGGAGCCAACACTTTTTTCATTTC
>RXJK01000401.1 GCA_003963125.1 Hyphomicrobiales bacterium | reverse complement strand
GTCCAATATTCCCCACTGCTGCCTCCCGTAGGAGTCTGGGCCGTGTCTCAGTCCCAGTGTGGCTGATCATCCTCTCAGACCAGCTAAGGATCGTCGCCTTGGTGAGCCGTTACCTCACCAACTAGCTAATCCTACGCGGGCCCATCTAACGGCGATAAATCTTTCCCCGTAAGGGCGTATCCGGTATTACCCCAAGTTTCCCTGAGCTATTCCCGACCGTAAGGTAGGTTCCCACGCGTTACTCACCCGTCTGCCACTCCGTATTGCTACGGCGTTCGACTTGCATGTGTTAGGCCTGCCGCCAGCGTTCGTTCTGAGCCAGGATCAAACTCTCAAGTTGAAAGTTGTGATTCTGGATAGCTTGGAGGTTAATCCAAGGAATCTCTGCGTAACGGGCACCTTCACACTCAGACGCTTGCTTTCCAGGTTGCCCCGAATCGCCTACGTCTTGGTGATGGCTGAAACGCAGAGATCGCCAGAGTACCTTCGATCCTCAGACACTTTCGTGCTTCGGATCCGCCAGGACTCCGCCGCCTGCGTTTCCCTTTCTTCAATCGACTTGTCAAAGAGCACATCGATGACCAATCTGAGAAGCGACCTCCACTCGCGTGGAAGCTTCACAGATGAAACGAGAACACCGCCTAGCCTGCGCTAGGCTTTGTCTCGAAGCAATCCGGAGGATTTGGGTCCATCGGACCGCGCGCCGTCCGAAGTGTCGTCGGCGTCGCGGGATGGCCGCAATAAACCCCAAACCCGCCCCCAAGTCAACACCTGTCGCAAAACTTTTTTAGAGAACTTTCGGGGCGCGGGTGGATGTTCCGAAGATGATGCAGAATCACTGTGGATTCAAGTCGCTAACAATCCACAGGCGACCTTTTTCGGCACGCCGGCGCACCATCGCCGCAATTCCGCCCGCAAAACATCACGCCATGCCGCGGCACCATCGATGACGTCACGACGACGTGCTGGAGAAGCGCGCCACCGTCGTTGACGGACATTGCAACGGTCCGGCATGATCGCGCGAGCGAGCGAGGCGCGAGAGCTCAGGAAATCCGAGGGAAATCCGAAGCATGCACCAGAGGCGGCACGTCCCGCTCGGCCGGCGCAAGGCCCATTTCTCGTCGCTCGGCGGCGCGCAGCGGGCGCAATCGCAAATGGCGCATCGGCGCGGCTTGCGCGCCCTCTATGCTTCTGACCAAGCCGATTCCCGTCATGGCGGACGCTTCCGCTGGCTCGTGAGCACGGTTCTCGCCGCGGCCGTGGCGGCCGTGGCGATCATCGTCGTCATCGCGGGATCGACCGACAGCCAGGAAATGGACGGCGGCATCCTTCCCACCATCCAGCGGATGCGCGAAGCGCGCGACAGCGCCCGCCGCGTCGCGGCCGCCAAAGTGGATGGTTTGCGCTGGGCCGTGCCCAAGACGGACCGCCTGATGGTGCCGACCGGCGCCATGGCGACCAAATTCATCATCCTGGATGCCGTGCGTCAGCGCAAAGGCAACCGCGACTACATCATGAACAAGCCCTACGCACGCATTGCCGCGCGTCTGGCGCCACTGAGCAAGGCCGACGCCCAGCGCGTGCCGCCGCTCAATCCGTTCAAGCTCTACGCCAGCAACGCGCCGCTGGACCAGGTCGGCCGTCCTGAAACGCAGCAGGACGCCGTGGTTAAGGTCGTCGAGCAGTTCGGCAGCCTGTTTCCGGCCGAAGACGGCCAGGAGCTCTCTCCCGCCGATATCACGGACATTGTCGCGCGCTTCCTCGTTCCCGACCGCAACTCGTTCGATGCCGCCGATCGCGTGGCGGGCGGCGAGCTTCTGGCGGATCGCGCGCAGCGCGCGGCCGCAGACATCGCCCTCGTCAACACGAGCGTCCTGCAGAAATCGTCGTCCGACAGCGACGATGGCCTCGACGAAGAGGGCCGCGAGGTCCGCATCGTCAAGATCCAGCGCTCCGACACCATCTCGCGCGTCCTGTCGCGCCTCGGTGCCGAACCCTGGCAGGCGCGCGCGATGACCGACGCGGCGCGCAGCATCTTCCAGGAGAAGGATCTGGCGCCCGGCATGGAGATGCACGTGACGCTCGTGCCCTCCGTCACGCGTGCCAACCGCATGGATCCCGCGCGCTACACGATTTTCGGCGAAGGCCGCGAGCACAAGGTGACGGTCACGCGCGACGCCGCCGGCGATTTCGTCGCCAGCGCAACGCCGATCGACCGCCGCATCGCCAATACGGAAGGAAGCGACGACGAGCAGGGTTCAACCTCGAGCCTCTACGCGAGCCTCTACCAGACCGCAGAGCGCCAGGGCGTCGCGCCCGACGTCATCATGCAGGTGCTCAAGGTGCACGCCTACGACACCGATTTCCGCCAGCGTGTACGCGCGGGCGACGGTTTCGAGTTCTTCTTCGACATCAAGGAAGAGGAAAAAGGCGCCGACGGCTCGCTCGGCGAACTGCTCGCCACCTCGATCACGGCAGGTGGAGAAACCCGCAAATTCTATCGTTTCCGGCAGCCCGACGGCAGCATCGACTACTACGACGAGAACGGCGATACCTCCCGCCGCTTCTTGATGCGCCGCCCCGTGCGCACGGACGATGTGCGCCTGGCCTCGGGCTTCGGCGTGCGCCGCCATCCCGTGCTGCAGATCCCGCGCATGCACACGGGCATCGATTGGGCCTGCGCCATGGGCACGCCGATCATGGCCGCCGGCACCGGCGTCCTGGAGGAGGTCGGGCGCAAGGGCGAGTACGGCAACTACATCCGCATCCGGCACGCCAACGGCTACAAGACCGCCTATGGCCACATGATGCGCTTCGCGCCCGGCATGGCGCCCGGGACCAAGGTGCGCCAGGGTCAGATCATCGGTTATGTCGGAACGACGGGCCTTTCTTCGGGTCCGCACGTGCACTTCGAGGTGCTGGTCAACAACACCTTCGTCGATCCGAACGCGATCCAGGTGCCGCGCGAACGCCAGCTCGAAGGACCGCAGCTCGCCGAATTCCAGCGCGAGCGCCAGCGCATCGACGAACTCATGCGCCGCAACCCTGTGTCGACGCGCCTCGCGAACGTCACCGGCGGCTGACCCGCATAAGCGATCGGGCCCTCGCTGCGTGCGCAGGAGAGCCCGAATTCACAGCCTGAAAAGGACGATTACGCCGCGGCTTTCACCGGCTGGCCATTGACGGCCAGCGCGCCGTTCTTCACGGACAGTCGCACCGTGTCCCCGTCCTTCACCGAGCCGGAAAGGATCTGCTCGGCGAGCGGATCCTGCACGGTCTTCTGGATCACGCGCTTCAAGGGACGCGCGCCGTACACCGGATCGTACCCGCGATTGGCGAGCCACGTACGCGCCTGATCGTCGAGTTCGAGCTTGAGCTTGCGATCGGCCAGCAGCTTCTGGATGCGCCCGATCTGGATGTCGACGATCGCCGCCATCTGGTCGCGCTTCAGCCGCTGGAACAGGATCACCTCGTCGATCCGGTTCAAGAACTCAGGCCGGAACTTGGTCCGGAGCTCCGCCATCACGTACGGCCGCACCTTCTCGACGTCCTCCTCGTCCTTCTGGTTGGCGAGGAATTCCGAGCCGATGTTGCTCGTCATGATGATGAGCGTGTTCTTGAAGTCGACCGTGCGACCCTGGCCGTCCGTCAGGCGCCCGTCGTCGAGCACCTGCAGCAGCACGTTGAACACGTCCGGGTGCGCCTTTTCGATCTCGTCGAACAGGATCACCTGGTAGGGACGGCGACGCACGGCTTCCGTGATGACACCGCCCTCCTCGTAGCCGACGTACCCCGGAGGCGCGCCGATGAGGCGGGCCACGGAGTGCTTCTCCATGAACTCGCTCATGTCGACGCGCACCATCGCCGTCTCGTCGTTAAAGAGGAACGACGCGAGCGCCTTGGTCAGCTCGGTTTTGCCGACGCCGGTGGGGCCCAGGAAGATGAAGGAGCCCATGGGGCGGTTCGGATCCTGCAGGCCCGCGCGCGCACGCCTGACGGCGCTCGAAACCGCTTCCACTGCTTCCTGCTGGCCGACGACGCGCTTGGCGAGCGTCTCTTCCATGCGCACGAGCTTTTCGCGTTCGCCTTCGAGCATGCGGTCGACGGGAATGCCCGTCCAGCGCGCCACGACCTGCGCGATGTGCTCCGGCGTCACGGCCTCTTCGACCATGGCGCCCTTGCCGTCGCTCGACTCCAGCGCCGCGAGCTTTTTCTCGAGCGCCGGAATGACGCCGTAGGCGAGCTCGCCCGCGCGTCCGAGATCACCCTGCCGCTGCGCGCGCTCGAGTTCGATGCGACGCTGGTCGAGCTCTTCCTTGAGCTTCTGCGCGTCACCGAGCTTGCTCTTCTCGGCCTGCCAGCGCTGCGTGAGCGCAGCCGATTGCTCCTCGAGGCCGGAGATCTCCTTCTCCAACCGCGTCAAGCGCTCGCGGGAGGCCTGGTCGGTCTCCTTCTTCAAGGCTTCGCGCTCGATCTTGAGCTGGATGAGCCGGCGATCCGTCTCGTCGAGTTCCTCCGGCTTGGTATCGACCTGCATCCTGAGGCGCGAGGCGGCCTCATCGACGAGATCGATCGCCTTGTCGGGCAGGAAGCGATCCGAGATGTAGCGGTTCGACAGCACGGCCGCCGACACCAGCGCGCTGTCGGTGACGCGCACGCCGTGATGCAGCTCGTACTTCTCCTTGAGGCCGCGCAGGATCGAAACCGTATCCTCCACCGTCGGCTCGTTGACCATCACCGGCTGGAAGCGGCGGGCAAGCGCCGCATCCTTCTCGATGTGCTTGCGGTACTCGTCGAGCGTGGTGGCGCCGACGCAATGCAGCTCGCCACGCGCCAGCGCCGGCTTGAGCAGATTGCCGGCATCCATCGCGCCTTCCGCCTTGCCGGCGCCGACGATGGTGTGCAGCTCGTCGATGAACAGGATGATGCGCCCGCCCTCGGCCTGCACCTCGGACAGCACGGCCTTCAGACGCTCCTCGAACTCGCCGCGGTATTTCGCGCCCGCGATGAGCGCGCCCATGTCGAGCGCGAGCAGCTTTTTGTCCTTCAGCGTCTCGGGCACGTCGCCCTTGACGATGCGCTGCGCCAAGCCTTCGGCGATGGCGGTCTTGCCGACGCCGGGCTCGCCTATCAGCACAGGGTTGTTCTTCGTGCGGCGTGACAGCACTTGGATGGTGTGGCGGATCTCTTCATCGCGCCCGATGACGGGATCGACTTTGCCCTCGGCTGCCATCGCCGTAAGGTCACGCGCATAGCGCTTGAGGGCATCGTAGGCCTGTTCGGCCGACGCACTGTCCGCCGTGCGGCCTTTGCGAAGATCGTTGATCGCCTGGTTGAGGGCCTGCGCCGAAACGCCGGCATCCTTCAAGACGCGCGAAGCCTCGCTCGTGCCTTCGAGCGCGAGCGCCAGCAGCAGCCGCTCGACGGTGACGAACTTGTCGCCCGCCTTTTCCGCGATCTTCTGCGCCTGGTCGAAGAGCCGCGCGAGTTCCGGCGCGAGATAGACTTGGCCGGCGCCGCCGCCCGTCACTTTCGGCCGCTTGGCCAGCAGCTTGTCGACGCCTTGCAGCGCCTGCTCGGGGCGCCCGCCCGCCTTCTTGATAAGGCCGGCTGCGAGCCCCTCGGGGTCGTCGAGTAGCGCCTTCAGCACGTGATCCGTGCCGAACTGCTGATGCCCTTCGCGGATGGCAATGGTTTGCGCCGCCTGGACGAAGCCCTTGGCGCGATCGGTGTATTTCTCGAAGTCCATAAGTCCCTCCATCAGCCCGGCCACAAGCCCCACGAGGGGCGCGAGATAGCCGCCTGTTTCTCAGAGTGATTTGCACAAACAACGTGACCGAGCCCGAAGCGGCACCCAGTCATCGCCGTCCTGCAAAGCTGATATAGGATGCCCGCCGGCCCGAAAAAGGCCATGACCGACGTCAAATGCAGATTTCCGGCGGCAAATCCCGGGAGGAGCCATGCAAGTGGACACGAGCGAAGGCCGACCCGAGGCGGATTTGCCAAGGATCATCAGGCTCTACCGGTATCCGGTGAAAGGCCTCTCGCCCGAGGCGCTGCCGTGGGCCGACCTGGTGGCCGGAGGCACGATGCCGGCCGACCGGCGCTTCGCCATCGAGAACGGCCCCGGACGCTTCGACCCGGATGCACCGAAGCATCTTCCGAAGATCGTCTTCCTGATGCTGATGCGCAACGAGCGGCTGGCGAGCCTCAAGACCCGCTACGACGACGCCACGGAGACGCTGACGATCGAGCGCGACGGTCGTAAGGTGGCGGGCGGGCAGCTCACGTCCAAGCTCGGGCGACAGCTTCTGGAGCAGTTCTTCGCCGCCTACATGAAGGATGATCTGCGCGGGCCCCCGCGTATCGTGGAGGCGCCAGGCCACAGCTTTTCGGACGTCGCGGCCAAGTGTGTCCACATCGTCAATCTGGCGAGCCTGCGCGAGGTCGAGCGCGTGGCAGGGCGCACGGTCGATCCGCTGCGCTTCCGCCCCAACGTCATCGTCGACGGCATCCCGCCCTGGTCGGAATTCAAGTGGCTCGACAGCGAGATCGGACTGGGCCCCGTGCGGGCGCAGGTCTGGGCGCGGACGCGGCGCTGCGACGCGACCAACGTCGATCCAGCGACAGCCGCCCGCGACATGAGCCTGCCGGCCCTTCTCGAACGCACGTGGGGGCACGCTGATTTCGGCGTCTACGCCAGCGTCGTGGACGGCGGACGCCTCAGCGTGGGCGATGCCCTGGCCGTAAACGCCTGACCCGCAGTCGCTCGAAAACATTCTCTCCAAAGTGAAACGGCCCCGCGTGAGTGGCGAGGCCGTTCCAGATAATCTCACGGTTCTGCACCGCTCACTCGGACGGTGGCTCCTGCTTGGCAGCAGCGGCCGGCACCTCCGGGTTCTCCGCACGCGGTCTGCGCACGGGACGCCGCAGGAAATCAGGCTGCTCGTGCTGCGCGGGGAAGCGCTCCCGCGGCGGACGCCGCGTTTCGGGCGCTGCTTCGGCCGCAGCTTCCGGTGCCGGACGCTCCTCACGCGGCGGTCTATCCTCCCGCACAGGACGATCCTCACGCATGGGACGTTCGTCTCGGACCGGACGGTCCTCGCGCATCGGGCGATCGTCGCGCATGGGCCGATCATCACGCATCTGACGATCGTCGCGCATCGGCCGGTCCTGGCGATCGGGACGATTGTCCGGCCCACGATCCCTGAACCGGGGCTGGTGGTCGCGCCGGAACGGCCGGTCGTTGCGCTGGTGATCACGGTTGTGATCGCGCATCTCGCGGCCGCCTTCGAAGCGACCTTCACGCGGCTGCATCGGCTGCGGCTGCGGATTGAATTGTGCCACCTGCGGC
>RXJK01000026.1:19316-40428 GCA_003963125.1 Hyphomicrobiales bacterium | reverse complement strand
GGCACTCGACGATTGGATATCTGAGCCCGATGGAGTTCGAAGCGCGGGCCAGATAAGCTAAGGGTGATGTCTACGGAACCGGCAGCAGCTCAGGATGACCTTGAGGTTGGGAAGCTCAGGCACTTCCTTCGCCATCATGGCGACAGTCCCAGCGTCATAGTCGCCGCTGATCACGCGCGAGGCCATTGAGTCCTGGCCTTTCGCTACGAAGCTCTCAAGAGAACGAAGAGCCATGGAAGAGAGAGTGCCCTGCGGATCGAGATCAACAAGCAGTACCCGTTTACCCCACTCCTTAGCCCAGTACGCCCCGAGATTCGCCGCGAGGGTCGTCTTGCCGACCCCTCCCTTGTTGTTTGCGAGGACCAGAATGGGCGGCCGCAGGTTCGACGCGTAATCCTCGGGTGGATATGTTGGCTGCAACAGCCACACACCCTTGCCTTCCCGAGGGATGCCCTTGCGCCACTCCCGTGCAACGGCACCAAGTGCCCGCTGGCGGCTCGTCAAAAAGCTCCAAAAAACGATGAGTTGCCGCCAAATGAACCGAGCGACAACCCAGAGCAACGTGAGAGCGAAGACCGCGGCAATCTTCCCTGCGTGCTGCTCGAAAGAATGCGCGACCAACGACTGAAGATCAGACCAACTCATACCCACCCCCTAGTACTTCGTACACAATAGGGCTTGTAGGCTGTTGCGAGCAATAACAATTGCCTTTGGTGCTCGGGCGCTTGCTCACTCGAGCACGTTCTTGCTTTCCGTGTTGTCTTCAGCCAGGAGGATCTGCGCGATACTCAGGAAATGCCAATGCCACAAGGCGGGCCGACTCCAACTAGGAGCGAGACTTTTCTCATTCGTCCTAGAGCCTGAAGCGTGATGATGCGTCGAACGGAAACTTCGCGTGAACGAATTCTGTTATCGATTTGAAGTAAGGCTTCCCGAGATCTTGTAGAGAGAGCATCACGTGATTGAAGCTTTCATCTATTACCTTCCACTTATCCCCCCAATTCTTCGGTAACGATGGATGTCCATCCAATTGCATGTGTGGCAATAGCCGATGGACCATCCACGATGTTTCCATATCCCTATTCATGAACAAGGCAGCTTTCTGCTCATCAAACTCAGGCACGACGGGAAGGGGACCTTTGCCCAAAATGAAACCGAAGTGATACGCTATACTAAGCTGACCGCCGTGCGTTTCGAAGTCGTACATTCTGTCCACCACGGCAAGGTTCTCCAAGATTTCATCAGAGAGCCCGCTCTCTTTGCCGTCCATTTTTCGACGAATTGTCCGTTCTAGGGAGATGCGGTTCTTCTTCATACGCTCGTTATCGAAAGCCTCACCATTCTTTGCTCCTGCTAAGGCTTCAAAACGTGTCATGCCTTGAAGTACCGCTGATGCAAGTACGCAATCATCATAGATGTTGCGGAGCATTGTAAGGCCCTGAAAGGGATACCCATTGCCTGCGGCGATCCGAGCGGCGCGAAGAGTCGCAAAGCAACGCGCCAGCTTTCCGAGAAAAAGGCCGTGCTCTGGTGAAATTGGCATTATTACCGCAGGAACGATAATTCGGTTGTGAAGAAGAACAGCTTCCAGAAATAAACAAGTAAAAGCGCCTAAAAGCGTCTGATACCCAACGTAATTGCTCATCTTCCTAGAAAAATTGGCTTCAGCGGCGTGCAATGTTTGGATGTCGCTATGATAAGAGAGCTTTTGTAATCGCTCAACCATTTCGGATTTTGTCATTGAACTCAACGTGAGTTGGTGCCGTTGATTGCGTCGCGAATCTGATCGCGCAACGCCTTTTCCGCATCCTTCCGAATGTGTGTCTCGATTATCACGCGGCCATGAAGCCCTACGGCTTTATACCAAAATGACCCAACCTTGTGAACTATATCGCTACGAGGCAGCTCCTTACGGGTGATCGTCCCCAACCATCTCCCCTTGTGGGTGTAAGGCATTGTGACTTCCCACCATTTCCCCGCCGAAGGCCATTGACTCAAAATTGCCATCCCCATGTTTTACCAACTCTCAAGATATGGGAGCGATTGATGGATCTGAGAAGAGCTGGGCGGTTCAATCTCGACATTGATGCAGGCGCTGATGGCGAGCTGATTGCTCGCTCCTGGGAGAGCCTAGAGGGTTGGGAGGACGCTGTATCCCGTCGTGAGCGCGTCGAAGCCGAACACCAAGTCCAAGGCGAAAAGATCCTAAGCACCAATCGCTTTGAGCCAAACGATGTGTGGGTGGCGGCATTCTGGTCGAAGGTAGCGGATGGCGTTGCCCCGTCGGCGGTCGTCAATCGTGACGATTGGCATGGATGGATCTACGAGGTCATACCTGCCGAACTTCATGTTTTCGGACTACCAGACGGCACACGGTCCGTCTGCGTGTGGACGACCAAGGACGAGAGCATCGTCCGCGGAACGCTCAGGTGCCGAGCGGGCTTGCTGTGAGGGCATCTGGGATGTAACTCCTTGATGCGCTGTGAGCCAAGAAGCCCCTCACAATGGCGATAGGTCTCTGACATGAAACAAATTTTCGACTCCCGTAGGGAGCGCCAACGAAATCAACGGCTTACTAGTTTAAGGCGCCGTGATTTCCACTTTCCGTATCGGCCTACCGCACCAGCTCGCCGCGAGCGGCCAGGGTCTTGATGCGATCGCCGGTGCGGCAGGCGAGGGCTTGAATGGTAAGCGACGGGTTCACGCCGCCGGCCGTGGGGAATACGGATCCGTCGCAGATCCAGAGGTTTGGGATATCCCACGAGCGGCAGTCGGCGTCGACGACACTCGTGGCGGGATCGTCGCCCATGCGGGCGGTGCCGTAGAGGTGGCAGGTATCGTCGGTCTCGTCCCAGATGTCGTGCGCGTTCGAGGCTTCCAGCGCCGTGCGCATGAACGCGAGCGCATGGGCGTTCAAGCGCTTGTCGTTGTCGCACCAGGAATACGTGACGCGGGGGATCGGCAGGCCATACTGGTCGCGCTCGTCGGTCAGCGTGACCGTGTTGCGCTCCTGCGGCAGATACTCCCCGACGATCTTGAGGCCCGCAATGTGGTTGTAGCGCTTCATCTCCTCGATGAGCGCCTCGCCCCATAGGCCGCGTGCACCGGCCTGGAGCTGGCTCCACATGAGCGGCAACGGCCCCTGGCTCATGTAGCAATAGCCGCCAAAGAAATCCTTGCCGCGATCCTCGTAGTTCCAGTGCTCCGTCAGCGCCAGCGACGGCGGACCCTTGTAGCAGCGGATCTCGTCGTCCATGGTGCCCCAAACAGCCTGGTTGGCCTGCACCGTCAGGTATTTCCCAACCAGCCCCGAGGAATTGGCGAGGCCGTGCGGGAAACGCCCATTGGCACTCATCAGCAACAGGCGCGGCGTCTCGATCGCATATCCGGCGACGACCACGTTCTTCGCCTTCTGGAAGTGCCAGCGACCCTCGCGAAGGTAATGCACGCCGCTCGCCCTATCTCCATCGACGGCGATGCGTCCGACCATGGCAAGATCGCGGACCTCGCACCCCGCTCCGATCGCGCGCGGAAGCCACGTGACGAGCGCGCTTTGCTTCGCATTGGTCGAGCATCCGAGCGTGCAAAAGCCGCGGTAGACGCATGGCGGGGAGGCGCCTCGCGGCGCCGAGATCGTCGCGAGCGGCGTCGGTGTCCATTGGATGCCCAAAGCCTCGGCGCCGCGCGCCAGTACCATGGCCGCCGCATTGAGTTCGTGCGCGCGATAGGGGTAGCGCGGGCGCTTCGGTCCCCAGGGGTAGGTGACGGGGCCAGCAATCTTCAGCGCCTGCTCCACCTCCGTGTAGTAGGTCCACATCTCGCGCCAGTCGAGTGGCCAGTCGAAGCCGTAGCCGAGCAGGGTCCGCGACTTGAACCACTCGGGCCGGAAGCGCAGCGACACCATGGCGAAATGCACGGTGGACCCGCCCACCGATTTCCCGGAATTGTTCGACCCGAGACTGAGGGGATTGTCGCCATCGACGATCCGTTCGTCGCTCCAATAGAGTTTCTGCTGCTCGGTCTCGTCGGAGGCAAAGTCCTCGAGGGGGCGCCAATAGGGTCCGGCATCGAGCGCAACGACGGAGAATCCGGCCTCTGCCAGCTTGGCAGCAAGGGTGGCACCGCCGGCGCGCCAGCCGCCCATGTTGCGATGGACGCCATAGGCGTGGAAACCTGCGCCGACGATACCCGCGGCGGCGGTCATGCGCAGCCACCAGCGGGCGAGCCACCGATTGGTGGCGCTCGGCTTCGTCGCAGCGCGCCCCAGAAGCGCAGCGGCCACCGGCGGAACGGTAACGGGGACCAGCATGAAAGGGTCGTGGAAAGCGCCACGGAAATGCAGGAGCGCCGCCTCCGCCGAGGTGCCCAGCAGACCGACCGCCGCAACTGCCGACATGAACGGCCAGCCCGCACCCCCGCGACCTTCGGGGGAGCGCCCCGTGGCGCGTCCCGGACCTCTTCGGCAACGGCGCCGAGGAGACCGGACAGGAGCAGCGCGAAGGGCGCGCCGACGGGAGCGCCGTAGAACAGGTTCTGCCAGTTCACGCCGCCTTCGCGTCGGACCGCGACGTTGTAGATGTGGAAGCCGGTCCCGGCCAAGCCCGTTGCGGCCGCCGCCACGTAGACCGTGTTACGAACACGATGACGGCCACGGCGCGGGTCTCCAAAGCCATGGGCGCCGACGGCGAGGGATGCCGATGCTGCCAGCAGGGGCATGTACATCGCCGGATTGAAGAACATGGCGCGATAATGCTCGATCGCGCTGTCGGCGAGGACCGAGAAGGCGAGTGTCGCCGACGCGACATTGAGCTTGCGAGCGGCAGTGATGTCCGCTGTCGCCACTGCGCTTGCGCCCTCAGCGCTGTCGAGGACAGGGAAAGGCAGGCGCCTTTTTCCGCGCGCGTTGCGTCGGGGGGCCAGTAACGTCGCAACCGCTATCAACGCGGCCGCGCTACCGACGCCTACCGCGATCTGGGCCGAGCCGACCTGGCGGCCTGATGTCATGAGCACGTTAGGAGACACGGAAACGCTCCGCGTCCTGCCGTTTGAAATCGAGGCCGTGGCCGGGCCGGCCCATGTCCGGCTCGATCATGCCATTGCGAGCGCGAGGCGCGCCGTCGAACAGCATGTGCTCGATGCGCACGTGGTCGTGAAACCATTCCTGATGGCGCAACCGAAGTGCGGCGCACGCGACCGGCAGATGCAGGGCGGGCGCGCAATGCGCCGAGAGGTCGATATGGTGGGCCTCACACAGCGCCGAGACCTGGAGGAAGCCGGTGTAGCCCGTGCACCGCGTGACGTCGGCCTGGAGGACGTCCACGGATTCCGCCGCTAGCATGCGCCGGAAATAGTCGGTGTCGTAGCCGTATTCCCCCGCTGCAACCTCCATCGCCTCCGGCGCTCTCCCTCGCAAGAACGCGAGGCCGGCGAGATCGTCGGAAGAAACCGGCTCCTCGAACCAGCGGACATCTGCGATATCCTGAAAACGGGCGGCGAGTGCAAGGGCCTGCTTGATCCCGTAGGCGCCGTTGGCATCGACGAACAAGGTGCCATCGCCGATCGCCGACTTTGCCGCTTGGACGCGATGAGGGTCGCGCTCGGCGTCGGTCCCGATTTTCATCTTCACCCAGCGACAGCCGTCGCGCTCCACCCAGCCTGCGAGCTGCAAGCGGAGTTCGTCATCCGAGTAGCTGGTAAAACCACCCGAACCATAGATCGGAACCTTGCCGCGCATGCGTCCGAACAGGAGTGCGAGTGGGACACCGAGGAGCTTGGCCTTGAGATCCCAGATGGCGCAGTCGAGGGCTGAAATCGCCGTCGCCGCGAGCCCGTCGCGCCCGATATTGCGGATTGCCGCCGACATCGCGAGCCATGCGGCCGGCGGATCCATCGCGTCATAGCCCGATACCGCAGAGGCCAGTGCGCCTCTGAGCAACCTCAAGACGGCGGAACTCGTGTAGCTGTAGCCCAGCCCGACTTGGCCACCGCCCTTGATCTCGACCACGACCAGCGTCGTGCTTTTCCAGTCGAGCGTGCCATCAGCCTCCGGACGGTCGGTCGGGATCTCGAAGGCCGAAGCTTGAAGGTCTTCAAGCGGCGCCGAGCGCGAGGTAGCGCCCGGCATGCGCGGCGGGGCGACAGCGGCCGCGCGCATGTCACGAACCTCCCGGCAGGACCTTGCTCAACACCTGCCGCGTCGTCTCGCCGAGGAGGCTGCGCTCGTCGGGATCGCCCTTGATCAGCATGGAGGTGAACTTGCGCGCCTGCTCGAGCGTGATGTGCGGCGGCAGGGGGGGCACGTTCGGGTCCGTCTTCACTTCGAGCACCACCGGCGCGTCCGCAGCCAGCGCCTCATCCCACGCCGGACCGACCCTCGCGGGGTCGTCGACATAGATGCCTTTCAATCCGATCAGCTCTGCGAACTTGTGATAGGGCACGTTAGGCAGGTCTTGCGAAGCCTCGAACTTGGGATTGCCGTTCATGACCCGCTGCTCCCAGGTCACCTGATTCAAGTCCTCGTTGTTCCAGACGCAGACGATCCATTTGGGGTTCACCCATCGCTTCCAGTATTTCGCGACGGTGATGAGCTCGGCCATGTTGTTCATCTGCATCGCGCCGTCACCGACGAGCGCAATCACCGGCCGGTCCGGGTGGGCCATTTTGGCTGCGATGGCGTAGGGCACGGCGGCTCCCATCGAGGCAAGGCCGCCCGACAGCGAGCACATCATGCCGCGCCGGATCTTGATATCGCGCGCGAACCAATTGGCGCAGGATCCGGAGTCTGAGGTGATGATCGCCCGCTCCGGCAACCGGGGCGACAATTCCCATGTGACGCGCTGGGGATTGACGGGCGACGCCGAAGCCATCGCGCGGTCCTTCATCAGCTCCCACCATTGAGAGACGCCCTTTTCGATCCCGTCGCGCCACGACGTGTCGGTCTTCTGCTGAAGCAGCGGGAGCAGGGCCTTCAGGGTCTCGGATGCATCGCCGACAAGGTTGACCTCCATCGGATACCGCAGGCTCAGCATGTCGGGCTTGATGTCGATCTGCACGCCGCGGGCGTTGCCCTCCTTCGGCATGAACTCCGAGTAGGGAAAGCCGGAGCCGATCATCAGCAGGGTGTCGCAACCCGTCATCAGGTCCCAGGACGGCTTGGTTCCGAGCAGACCGATCGAGCCCGTGACCCAAGGCAGATCGTCCGGGAGCACCCCCTTGCCGAGCAGCGCCTTCGCGACGCCGGCCTTGAGCTTCTCCGCAACCGCAATGACCTCGTCGGTGGCCCGGAGCGCGCCCGCACCGACGAGGATCGCGACCTTCTTTCCTTCATTCAGTACGGCAGCGGCGCGCTGCAGATCGTCCTCGTAGGGCATGATCTTCGGCGCGCTGCAGCCCACCCCGGAATGCACCGTTCCGTGCTTGCGGGGAGGCTCTTCGTAATCCATTTCCTGGAGGTCGTTCGGAAAAATGACAGCAACAGGCTTGCGCTCGCCCAGGGCCGTGCGAATGGCGCGATCGACCAGATGCCGCGTCTGGGGCGGCGTGCTCGCCTGCTCGACGAAGGCGCCGGCGACATCCTTGAACATGGTCTTGAGGTCGAGTTCCTGCTGATAGTGGCCGCCGAGCGCAGCGCGCGCCTGCTGCCCCGTGATCGCCATCACCGGCATATGGTCCATGCGGGCATCGTAAAGGCCGGTCAGAAGATGGGAGGCGCCGGGGCCGGACGTGGCCATGCAGACGCCCAGCTCGCCCGTGAACTTCGCGTACGCGGATGCCATGAATGCGGCCATTTCCTCATGCCGCACTTGTATGAAGTCGATGTCATCTCCGACGCGTTGCAGGGCTCCGAGCAGGCCGTTGATGCCGTCACCTGGATAGCCGAAGACGGTTCGAACCCCCCACTGATGCATACGCTTCCAGAAGAAGTCGCCGACTGTCGTGGCCATGCTCTGCCGTCCATATATTGATGACGAAGGTCCCCAGCGGGGGGCACTGAATTTGAAAATTATGAATTCGGCAGATGGTTGCCTCGCAACGCGATCAGTTTGCGCCGGGCGGAGAGGCTATTTCGTCGCGTGCCGGGCGTCCCCAAGGAGGACATCGTCCTCGATGTCCGGAGGCCCTCATCACCGTCACCCGCGCAACCGGCGCCGGCTGCGCAGGACCGTCGACGCTGCAAGCGCGGACAACGTGGCCGCGAGGAGGAGGGGCCACTTGTTGATCGATAGCTCGAGAAACAGTGATCGCGACTCGGCCCGATCATCGAAACGACCGTGGGCGCCGTAGTTGCCGACGACAGGCTTGTACAGGTTGTCGCTCGCGCCGACGCTGGCGGGCTCATCGGTCTGCTGCGACTTGTAACCCGTCGCACCGAGGAAGCGGTCGAGAAGCCCCGGTGCCAACGTGTTGGCCAGAATGGCGCTGACTGTCGATCGGCCGACCCACACTTCTCGCCGGCGTGCGCCTGCGGCAAAGACGATCGCTCTCGCAGCGACCTCGGGCTGGAAAATCGGTGGGACCGGCTGCGGTCGCGAGGGCATCTTGTTGCGGGCCCAATCGAACTGGGGCGTGTTCACGGCCGGTAGCTGCACCATCGTGATGTGCACCGGCGATCCGTCATGCCGCAATTCGCACCGCAAGGAATCGGTGAAGCCGCGGATGGCGAACTTGGCACCACAGTAGGCCGACTGCAGAGGGATGGCGCGGTAAGCGAGCGCCGAGCCGACCTGCACGATCGTGCCGCGTCGGCGGGGCTTCATGCGTCGGAGCGCGGCCATCGTGCCGTGAACGTATCCGAGGTACGTGACCTCCGTCGCCCGGCGGAACTCATCGGCCGAGATGTCGTCGACGGGACCGAAGATCGTCGCCATCGCGGTGTTGACCCATACGTCGATGGGACCGAGCGCCTCCTCGATGTCCGTAGCCGCGCGCTCGATGGCTTCGGCATCGGCGACGTCTGCCGACACGGCCTTGCAGCGCACGCCGAGACGTTGGATTTCGCGACAGGCCTCATCGAGCGACTGACGATCCCGCGCGATAAGACCGACGGAGGCGCCTTCGCGGGCGAATGCCTCGGCAGTCGCCCGTCCGACGCCGGCCCTGGCACCTGTAATCACGACGACACGCTGCATGGTCTTGATCCTGCACGGCGGATGGTCGAGCAACGTCGGCCGCGTCAGCCTGTTCCGCGATCTGTCGCCGCGGTGTTGGGGGCTCGTAAGCGGTCAGTCTCCAGTGTTTCAGTTTTGGATCATGGTCGCCTGCATTGATCAGCGGGCGCGCGCATAGAGGTAGGCGACCATGTCGCGGGCGGTTTTGTCTTCGACGCCGGTGTCGGGCATCGCGGTGGATGGCTTGGCGCTTTGCGGCGCCCGGATCCAGGCCACGAGGTTGCTCGGGGTGTTCGGCAAGATGCCCGCGATCAGACCGCGCCGTGACATGTCGCCAAGCGGTGGTCCGACCCGGACCTTGCGCCCGACAACCCCCGCAATCTGGTGACACGACATGCAGCCGTACACGTGCAGCGCAAGCTTCCCGCGGTCCGCATCGCCGAAATCTGCGGGCAGCGTGTTGGGCTCGCAGCCCACCATGGAATCTTCGCACGGTGCGATCTCCGGCGGCTCGGTGTGAAGTGGCGGCAGCGCCGCGACCCAAACCGCCTTCGCAGCGGCAGACGCCTGATTTTCGCCCGGCGTATCTGGACCGGATGCCGTCTTGGGGGCAGCCGATGGGGCGCTTGCATCCAAAGAGGCGCTCGCGGCTTCGATGATCGCAACCTGGCGCGATGGATCGTTGACGTACTCGAGAAAGGCCTGCGCCGGGTCGGGCGCCTTCAGTGCGGCCTTGTATGCGGCAGGCGAGATGTCCGGGAGGCGTGAAACGAAGGCGACCAGAGACCAGATTTGATCGTCTGTGAGTTTCAAATCCCACGCGGGCATGCCGGTCATCTTGATCCCATGCTTCACAATCCAGAAGAGTTCGTTGGGCGGACGGTCCCGCGCCGGCGACACGATGGGAGGCGGCACGGGCGTCATGCCCCGCGCGATGGGTTGCGCTGCAATCCCGGGCTCGCCGTGACACGCCGCGCAATTGCTGCGGTAGAGAGGCAGGCCCTGGCGCACGAGATCCGCGTTGCTAAGATCGGGCGTCGTGATGCCGGCCGCGTGCCGCTCGATCGAGGTGTCGAGCGCGGTCGCAACTGTCCGGAAAACCAGCGCTGGATGTTGGGTCGTGGCCGCGACATCGTAGAGGCCACCCCAGACAACGGCGGCGGCGCCGGCGGCTGCCACTGCGCCGAGAACGAGCACCGTCAGGACGAACTGGCGGACGCTCGGCACGTCATTCCCCCGTGAGCGCGTAAAAATACGCCACCATGGCGCGTGCATCTGGCTCGGACACGCCGAGGTTCGGCATGCCGGATCGCGGCTGGATCGTTTGCGGCGTTCGGATCCACGCCGCGAGCAGGTCGGGTGTGTTGGGCAAGCTACCCGCGATATAGACACCGTGGCCGATCGTGGCGAGCGATGGACCCACCCTGCCAACGGCGCGATCGACGCCCGGGATCACATGGCAGGCTCCGCACCCGTACTGGGCCAGAAGATCCTTCCCGTGCTCCGACACGCGCGCCGCATCCGTCGCCTGTTGCGTACGAGCGGCCAGCGGCGCGAGCGGTGCCGCCAGGACAAGCATTCCGAACATAATCGTACGGGCACTCATGCGCGGCGTCGGCTGCTGACGTGTGGATTTCCGTGGCGGAAACGAGAAACCCAGGCGCGACCGGCGCGTTCCACTCGCGCCGCCCGAACGGGCTCCCTGCTAGCTTGATCGCTACGTCTGCGATCTCCGGACCCTTCAAGGGCAACGATGAGTAGGTCGCAAAGAGGGGCCGCAGAACCTGTTACCCGCCTCATGCCTCTGGCGGGCACGGTGCCCCTGGCTGCTCTCGTGTCGGGGTGCAGCGCTTCGCCGATGAGTTATCTGTCTACGGAGGGCCCTGCCGCCGATCCCGTGACACTCATGGGTTGGGGTTTCACGGCGATTGCCGCGGCGACCACGCTGATCATTTCGGGGCTTCTCCTCTGGGCCGTAGTCCGGCACCGCCCGCTGAGACTTCCCGAAGCTCGTGAGACGATGGAAAGAGGCGGCAACGGTCTGAAGTGGATCTACGTCGGCACGCTCGTTTCCACGCCCGTACTCTTCGGCATGGCGGTGTGGATGGTTGCAGCCACGGCCGCGGTCATCGCGCCCGGCCGGCCTACGGCGCTGACGATCCAGGTCATCGGCCATCAGTGGTGGTGGGAACTGCGCTATCTCGATCACCAGAAGAACCAATCTTTCATCGGCGCCAACGAGATCCACGTTCCA
The DNA here is from genome assembly GCA_003963125.1 of Hyphomicrobiales bacterium. Taxonomy (GTDB): domain Bacteria; phylum Pseudomonadota; class Alphaproteobacteria; order Rhizobiales; family Hyphomicrobiaceae; genus AWTP1-13. The sequence continues at coordinate 29,067 of RXJK01000026.1, read as the reverse complement.
GCCGGCGTACCCGTCAAGCTCGAGCTGATGAGCGCCGATGTCATCCACTCGTTCTGGATCCCGAAGCTGTCGGGCAAGATGGATCTCGTTCCGGGCCAGCTCAACGAGACCTGGATCGAGGCTTCGCATGAGGGTGAATACCGCGGCCAGTGCGCGGAATTCTGCGGCGCGCAGCATGCCAACATGGTGCTCCTTCTCGTGGCGGACAATGCCGCAGCCTTCGAGGCTTGGTGGAATGCGCATGCGCAGCCGCAGGGCCAAGTCGCGGATGCGGTCTCACATGGACGGGACCTGTTCATGAAGCACTGCGGAGAGTGCCACACCGTCGATGGCACCGCGGCGAAGGGTAAGGACGGCCCTAACCTCACGCACGTGGCTTCCCGGCGCAAGATCGGCGCCAACATATACCCGAACAAGCGGGGCCATCTCGGCGGCTGGATCGCCGATGCGCCGACCATGAAGCCGCGCGTGCGCATGCCCGCCATGGCGGAAAAATTGCCCGGTGGCGATCTCATCGCCGTCCTCGACTACGTGCAAAGCCTGCATTGAGGGACGCGAATGCAAACGCCCAGGCTCGAGCGTGTACCAAGATTTGCCAGCCCTCAGGACGTCGCGGGTCTCGAGGCACGGCTGGAGCGCCTGTTCGAGCCGACGCACGGGCTACGCGCCTGGCTCGGCACTGTGGATCACAAGAAGCTTGGCGTTCTCTACATCGTCACGGCGTTCGTGTTCCTGCTCGCCGGAGGCATCGAGGCCCTGGTCCTTCGCGTCCAGCTCGCCTTCCCCTCGCAGCGCCTGCTTAGTCCGGAGGCGTACAACCAGCTCTTCACGATGCACGGGATGACGATGATCTTCCTCTACTCGTTGCCCGTGCTGTCTGGGATTGCGATCTACGTCTGGCCCCTGATGCTGGGGGCGCGCGATCTGGCTTTTCCCCGCCTCAACGCACTGACCTACTGGACCTACCTTTTCTCCGGCCTGTTTCTCTACTCGACCCTGCCGATCGGGCTGTCGCCGAACGCCGGCTGGTTCAATTACGTGCCGCTGTCGGCACAGCCCTACAATCCAGGGCCCGGGATCGATGTGTTCGCACTCGGCATGGTCCTTCTCGGCTTTTCGACGACGGGCTCTTCGATCAATTTCATCGCCACGCTGGCACGGCTCCGCGCGCCGGGAATGTCGATCAACCGGATGCCGATCCTCGTGTGGGGCACGGTGACCGCCTCCGTCGGCAATCTGTTCATGCTGCCCGCGGTGAGCCTATGCTTTTTCCTCCTGCACCTCGATCGCAACTACGGCATGCACGTCTATTCCGGATACGGCGGCGGGCCGCTGTTGTGGCAGCACATCTTCTGGTTCTTCGGCCACCCCTGGGTCTACGCGCTGGTGCTGCCGGCGATGGGGATTGCCTCCGACGGGCTTCCGACGTTCTGCCGAAGGCCCCTCGTCGGGTACACCTTCGTTGCCCTCTCCACCGTCGCCACGATGATGATCGGCTACGGGGTCTGGACGCACCACATGTTCGCGACCGGCCTCTCGCCGATGGCCAACTCCCTGATCGGCGCCGCGAGCATCACGATTGCGATCCCGAGTGCCATCGGCGTCTTCGCGTGGATCGCGACGATCTGGACCGGGCGCCCGGTCATCACCACCGCCTTCCTGCATTTTGCCGCCATGATCTTCCTGTTCGTCGCGGGCGGGGTGACGGGCGTAATGACCGCTGCCGTCGCGCTCGACTGGCAACTGCATGACACATACTTCGTCGTCGCCCACCTCCACTACGTGCTGCTCGGCATCAACCTCTTCCCCGTCCTCGGCGGCATCTACTACTGGTTCCCGAAAATGAGCGGGCGCATGCTCGACGAAACCCTCGGCAAGATCGGCTTCTGGCTCAGCTTCATCGGCTTCAACATCGCGTTTTTCCCGATGCATCTGCTGGGCCTGCTCGGCATGCCGCGGCGGATCTATACCTATGAGACAGGGTTGGGCTGGGATCGCATCAATCTCGTCATCACGGTCGGCGCCTTCCTCCTCGCGCTCGGCATCGCCGTCTTCCTCTTCAACGTCGCGCGCAGCTTGCGCCACGGGCGCGTGGCGGGGAACGACCCTTGGGGCGGCGGCTCCCTCGAGTGGTCGACGACGTCGCCGCCGCCTGCTTACAATTTCGCCGTCATCCCGTTCGTCGCAAGCCGCCATCCGCTGTGGGAGAATGCCCTCGACGAAGGACCCCAGCGCAGCGTCGTTCGCCGTGGCTTCGTGCTCGACGCAGGCAAGGAAACGGCCGGGACGACCCTGCTCGACGGCATGCCGTACACGATCGTCCGCATCGCCGACGAGACGTACGTGCCGCTGGCGCTCGCCGTGGCCATCACGCTGTTCTTCGTTGCGCTGCTCTTCAAGGCGCTCTGGATCGCAGCGGCTTGCATTATCGCCATGATCGCCCTGACTGGCGCGTGGATGTGGCCGCGCGCCGAACTCGGCCAACGTCGCGCGGTGCGTCATGAGTGAAGGCATCGGCGTAGGGCATGCGCTGCCCATCGGAGGAGAGGGCCGCCAGTCCGTGGGGTGGTGGGGCGTCATGTGCCTCATTGCCACCGAGGGCGCGCTCTTTGCCTACCTGCTCTTCGCTTATTTCTATGCTGCCGTGAACGCCGACACGCCGTGGCCGCCCTCCGGGCCGCCGGATCTGAAGATCGCCTCCCTCAACACCGTCATCCTGATCTCGACGAGCGGTACCCTTTGGCTGTCGGAGCATGACCTCGAGCGGAATAGGATCCGGCGCTCCAGGTTGTGGCTGCTCGCGACCATCGTGCTCGGGGTCATCTTCGTCTCGTTGCAGCTCGTCGAGTGGAGCAACAAGGACTTCACGCCTACTTCGCACACCTACGGGTCGCTGTTCTTCATCATCACCGGGACGCATCTCGCGCACGTGTGCGTCGGCATCGTCGCGCTTGCTTTCATGCTCGTTTGGACGCTGCTCCACTACTTCGATGCGGAGCGGCACAACGTGTTCACGGTCGGTGCGCTCTACTGGCACTTCGTCGACGTCGTATGGCTCTTCATATTCTCGAGCCTTTATCTCCTTCCCAACCTGGGGCTCACCCATGGCGGCTAGAGGCGGAGCAACCGCGGGCTGGTCATCGAGCGGCGTCATTGCGGCGCTCGTCTGTGGCGTGTTCGTGGCAGGCGTGTACCTGATGCGACCGTTGGGGAAGCCAGCGCCGGCGACGATGGCAGCGACACCCGGAGGCGAGCGCTGGCAAACGAGAGATGAAACTCCGCCCGCTGATCCGTTGGCTCAGGATGACGCCGGTGCGCTGCAGCACCCGGCACCACAGCGCGCCGGCGTGCATCTCGCCGCGCTCTGGTTCGGGCTCTTCGGTGCGTTTGTGGCCCTCTCCATCCAGACCCTTGTCAACTACGCGGTGGCAAACGACAGCTGCTTCGTGGGCCGTATCGCAAACGGAACCAGCGCGACCGCGCCCTGGTGGATCCTGCTTTCCACGACCGTATTCGCCATCGTGCTGGGAAGCGGTGCCATCGGCGTCGCCTTCTGGAGTTGGCGCCGCGTGAAAGAGGAGAGCGGGATGGAGGAGTACGACAGCAAGTCCGACGAATTGCTCGAGATCGGCGAGGGCCGCACGCGGTTCATGGCGATGGCCGGCCTGGTGACGAGTGCGATCCTGCTCGCGACCATCCTCTTCCACGGCACGGCCGTGCTGTTCTCGGCTTTCTGCCGCACCGTCTCGTAACGGAGGAGTGCCTATGTCCCTGGCTCACGCAGAGCAATTCGGGTCTCCGTCGCGGGGACTCCTCTTACTCGGCGCGGCCGCAAGCATCGCTTTGCTCATGGCGCTCGTGCTGCACCTCTCGCTTCCACCCTTGTCGGCGCACATGCTGACACATGTCCTGACCATGGGCGTCATCGCACCGGTGACGGCTGTTCTGCTGTTGCGGAATGGGTGGTCGATCGTCGGCTCCGTGGTGCCATCGCTCCTCCTCGCCGGCGGCACGCAGCTCTTGCTCCTGTCCTTTTGGCACCTCCCATTCGCCCTCGAGCTGGCCCACAGCACGGCGCTTGTCGCGGTGACGATGCACCTGAGCTTGCTTTTTGTGGCTATCTGGTTCTGGGCGGTCGTCGCCGCATCGGACCCGCAACACCGGCCGGCGGCGATCGTCGCACTCTTGGCGACGGGCAAGCTGTTCTGCCTTCTCGGTGCCTTTCTCGCCTTCGCGCCGTGGCCATTCTATTCGCACATTCACGCCGACGCGCACATGCACATGGGTGTGCAAGCCCTGGCCGATCAGCATGCCGCCGGTCTGATCATGCTTCTGATGTGCCCCCTGACCTACGTCGGCGCGAGCATCATACTGACGCTGAAGGCATTGGGAGACGACACAGCGTGCGAGTTGGATCGTTACTGACCTTGCGGCTTTCGAGTTTCGACCATGGTCTAAATATTCAGCCGAGGCTTTGCCGTATGCATAAGAAGTTTCGAGAATAACGCGTAGAAGCAGCACAAAATCGTCTTGCTCCGGAGCGACCGACGCAGCCAAACTCCCGTCAAGCCAGTTTCACTGGCAGGACGAATAACAAGCTGCGGAGGAATTCCCATGACCTTAGATACGCTCCTTGGCACGCGCGGCATGCTGCCTCGTCTTGCAGGCGGCATCGCGCTGTGCGCGCTGCTCTCGTGCAGTGCGCAGGCGCAGGAGAAGCCGCCGATCAAGATCGGCGTGATCGCGGAGGCGCAGGCGGTCGCCGGTTCATCCATCCCGGGCGCGGCACAAATCGCGGCGGACGAGATCAATGCCGCCGGTGGCGTCGACGGGCGCAAGATCGAGGTGATCACGTACGACAACCACTCGTCCGCCGCCGATTCCGTTCGCGCGTTCCAGCGCGCGGTGAGCGAGGACAAGGTCAACGCCGTCATCGCCAGCTACATCAGCGAGGTGGTTCTAGCACTCGAGCCCTGGGCCGGGCGGCTCAAGACGGTTCTGATCACGCCAGGCGCGGCTTCCGACGTCATCACGGCGAACATCGCCAAGGACTACAAGAACAACAAGTACACGTTCCACGGCTATCTGACGTCGACGAACATCGCCCGCCTCGTCTGCCAGGCGGCAAAGGACCTGCTCGTCGACAATCTGAAGTTCAAGACGGCGGTGATCATGAGCGAGGACGCCGCCTGGACGACGCCGCTCGACGCCAGCTACCAGGCCTGCCTTCCCGAAATCGGGATCAAGGTGCTCGACCACATCCGTGTGTCGCCTGATACGACGGACTTCACCCCGATCTTCAACAAGATCGAAGGGCAAAAGCCGGACGTGATCATCACCGGCATCAGCCACGTCGGCACCCAGCCGACGGTGCAATGGAAGAACAAGCAGGTTCCGATCCCGATGTTCGGCGTCTCGTCCCAGGCGACGAACTCCACCTTCTGGAAGGATACCAACGGCGCGACCGACGGAGTCATCTTCCAGGCTGTGTCCGGACCGGGTGTCGCTGTGACACCCAAGACGCTGCCGTTCGTCGAGGCATTCCAGAAGCGGTTTGGAAACATCCCCTCGTACGCGGGATACACGTCCTATGACGACGTCTACATGATCGCCGATGCCATCAAGCGCGCCGGATCCACGGACAGCGACAAGATCGTCGAAGCCATGGAGAACACGGACTACGTCGGCACCATCGGGCGTGTGCAGTTCCTCGGCAAGGACACCCCCAACCCGCATGCCTTGAAGATCGGCCAGGGCGCCATCACCGGCCTGATGCTGCAGTGGCAGGACGGCAAGCAGCTCAATCTTTGGCCGTCGGGCGAGGCCAACGGCAAGATGAAGTTCCCTTCCTACATCAAGGTCGGCAGCAAGTAGCCGTCGAGACCGAACGCTGTCGAACCCGGGCATGCAAATCCCGGGTTCGATCGCCGATACGTGTGCCTGCGGCCTGACGAGCGCTGACCGATGCTTGGACTGCAAATTATTGTCGACGGCTTTGCGATCAGCGCGCTCTACGCGCTCGGGGCCACCGGCTTCACCCTCATCTTCGGCGTATCGGGCGTGCTGAACCTGTCGCACGGCGCCATCATGGTGTCTGCTGCCGTCGGTGCGTGGGCGCTCCACGACCTTCTTGCCCAGAATGCCTATATCGGGGCGACCTTCGGCGTCGTTCTCGCCATGATAGTGTCGCTCGTGACCTACGGCGTGATCGTCCGCCCCATCCAGGTCTCGCGCAGCATCCGGGAAGAAGAGAAGGAGATCTTCATCCTGACCGCGACGTTGCTCTGGGGCATCATCCTCCAGGAGGTGATCGCGTATCTCTTCACCAACAACGCCAAGTCGGTGGTGCCGATCGTCGATGGCGTGGTGTCCGTGCTCGGTGTCCGCATCCCGGCCAACGAGATCTTCACGGCGATCATCTGCTGGCTGGTGATCGGCCTCCTGTGGCTGCTCGTCAATCGCACGCCCGCGGGCAAGGCCGTGCTTGCCGCCTCCATGAACCCGAAAGGCGTGACCCTTCTCGGCATCGAGCTCAACTGGATCTACATTGCGGTTTGGGCGATCTACGGTGCGCTTGCCGGGATCGCCGGTGTGCTCCTCGGCATGTTCCTCGGCGTCAGCTCCTACAGCGTGGGGCCTCTGACCGCGAGCGCCTTCTCGATCGTCGTGCTCGGCGGGCTGGGCAGCGTCACCGGATCGCTGATCGCGGCCTACGTGGTCGGCTACATCGAGACGATCACTGCCTATCTGATCTCTCCGGCCTACCGATTCATCCCGTCGCTGCTGCTGCTGGTGGTCGTCATGTACGTGCGGCCCTACGGCCTTCTGGGGCGGAGGTGAGCCGTGCGCGACATCACCAAGACCCCGCTGTTCTGGTTCTGCATCCTCTGCATCGTGGTGGCGAGCGTCCTGCCGGTTTGGGTCTCGGGCTACGTCCTGGGACTGCTCACCGTCGCCTACTACTACGGCGTGTTCGCGATGGCCTGGGATCTGCTGTTCGGCTTTGCCAACGAGGTGAACTTCGGGCCGACCTTCCTCATCGGCCTCGGCGCCTACACGGCCGGCATCGTCAACGGCCGCTACGGACTACCCATCACGGTGTGTGTGCTTCTTGGAACGCTGGCAGCGATCGTGGGCGGGCTCCTGCTGGCATTGCCCGCACTGCGCGTGAGTGGCCCCTATTTCGGTCTCACGACGCTGGTCGCCGTTCTGATCCTCCAGAACCTCATCGTCGTCTTCGCGGATCTGACCGGCGGCGAGATCGGGTTGACCGTCCCGGATGTGATCAGCATCGATGCGCGGGCGAATTACTGGATCGCGCTGGCCTTCATGGTGGTGTGCGGCGCAATTCTGTGGGGCCTGTCACGTTCGTCGGTGGGGCTCATCCTGCAGGCGAGCGGCCAGGACAAGGTGCAGGCCGGCGCGCTCGGCTTCAACGTCACGAAGCACAAGCTCGCCGCCTTCGTCATCAGTGCCTTCTTCTCCGGACTGGCGGGTGCGATGCTCGTCTTCTACATGGGCACCGCCTCCGTCGGCACGTTCATTGACCTCACCGTCGCGGTGCAGATCATCATCGCGGCGGTCATGGGCGGGCGCCGCACGATCGTGGGTGCGGCCCTGGGCTCGATCTTCCTCGTCGGCATGACCGAGGTGCTGCGCCCCATGGGTGAACTCGCCACGCTGATCGTCTCGGTCATCGCGCTGCTTGTCGTGCTGTTCTTCCCGAACGGGTTCATCGGGATGCTGACCCGCAAGGAGCCGGCATGAAGCCAGACGATGAGCCGCTTCTGCAGATCCGCGGCCTCTGCAAACGGTTCGGCGGTGTCGTTGCGGCCAAGGACGTCGACCTCGACGTGCGTGCGGGTGAAATCGTCGGGCTCATCGGCCCGAACGGCTCCGGCAAGTCCACGGTGATGAAGCTCATCATGGGCATCGTGCGGCCTGACGCGGGCTCAGTGAAACTCGCCGGAGAGGAGATCGCGGGCCTGCCGCCCCATCGCATCGCGCGCAAGGGTGTCGGTCTCGTCTTTCAGCACTCGCGGCCGCTGCAGCGCCAGTCTGTGCTCGAGAACATCAAGCTCGCCCTGCTCCCCGACAGCCTCATCCAGCTCGCCGGCGTGCCCGGGATCGATGATCGCGCCCGCGAGATTGCAGCGCGCGTCGGTCTCGACAAGGTTCTCGATCGGCGCCCGTCGACGCTCCCCTTTGCCGACCTGCGTAAGCTCGAACTCGCCAAGGCGATCGCGCGCGATCCCCGCGTGGTGCTTGTCGACGAACCGTTCGCCGGCCTGACGCAGGCCGAGACGCGGCAGTTCTCCGATCTCGTTCGCAGTTTCCGGGACCAAGGGCGTGCCGTGCTACTTGTCGACCACAACGTGAAGAGTGTCTCTGCCCTCGTCGACCGCGCGGTCGCGCTCTATCTGGGCGAGCGCATTGCGGAAGGCACCGCGGCCGACGTGATGCGCAACGAGACGGTCCGCCGCGTCTACATGGGTGGCAGCCTGGAGACGTCGTATCGCCCGCAATCGAGTTTCGCCGACAAGGAAGCGACGCTGCAGGTGAAGAACCTCAACGTGCAGTACGGCAAGGCGCAGGCGCTCGATAACGTCTCGATCCACGTCCACGAAGGCGAGTTCGTTTCCATCGTTGGCCTGAACGGGGCAGGCAAGACCACGCTCTTCAACGCGATCTCGGGCTTCGTGCCCTACACGGGTGAAGTGAGCTGGGCCGGGCAATCCTTGAAGCGCAAATCCCCGGCGCGGATAGCGCGAGAGGGGATCGTGCAATGTCCCGAGACCCGCGAACTCTTCACCGACATGACCGTGCGCGAGAACCTCGACCTAGGCGGCCAGCACCTCGCGAAACCTCAGCGGGCAGAGAGGCTCACGTGGCTTTTCGACCTCTTTCCGATCCTCAAGGCGCGCCAGTCCCAGAATGCCGGCACGCTTTCGGGCGGCGAACAGCAGATGCTGACCATTGCCCGCGCCCTGATGACCAATCCCAAGTTCCTGATCCTGGACGAGCCGACGCTGGGCCTCGCACCCGTCATTCTCGAGCAGATCTCCAAAGCCATCGAGCTCTTGCGAAAGACCACGCGCATCACGATGCTTCTCGGCGAGCAGAACGTGACGTTCGCCCTGCCCCATGCCGACCGTGTCTACGTGCTCGAGCACGGACGCATCGAATGGGAAGGCCCCCCGGACCGCTTCGCCGCAGAGGCCGGTGAAGGCTACCTGTAGGCGCCACTGCCCCAACGGTTGCCTCCTGATGACGCGACGAAGCAGTCGCGACACAACGAACGCGGCGGTCGCCCATCCGGCGGGCAAGCCCGCGCTCCGGCCATTTGAGGGAATTACGTCCGGTCTTGTCCGATCGTAATGTCGATGTGGCGCGCAAGGCGGAGCGCGGCATCCGACAGGCCAGGCCGGCGCTGCCACAATACGAGCTCCACGCCGCGCAGTGTCGGCAAACCCTCGCGCGGCCCCAGCCTGCGCATCCCCGGCATCGTCACGCGAGAAGACAGGACCGTGACCGCGTTGTCCGCAGCGGTCATCGCGTGGAGACCGGCGATGCTTTCGGAGACGCAGGCGATGCGTAGGTCCCGTCGCTTCGCGCGCAAGGCAGCCAGCGCCCGATCACGGTAGAGGTTTCCTTCGGGAAGCATGGCGAGCGGAAGCGGGTTCTCCCTGTAGGCGGACCCACCCTCGGCCCCGAACCACACCAGCGTCTCCTTGCCGAGCGCAGTCTTGAC
>RXJK01000026.1:0-19266 GCA_003963125.1 Hyphomicrobiales bacterium | reverse complement strand
TGTCGGCCGCACCCCGGGCATGTCGGTGGCGATGGCGAGGTCGAGTTTCTCGTCCGACATCTCGTCCGCCAATTGCGAGGAGAGCGCACATCGCACCGTCACCTCGACGTTGGGAAAGCTCTTGCGAAAGCCGGACAGAATAGGAGGCAGCAGGAAGCCCGCATAAAGATCGGGGCACCCGAGCACCACACGCCCTTCGAGCGCGGGGCTCGTCAGATCGGCGATGGCATCGTCGTGCAGAGCCACGATGCGCCGCGCGTGCTCGAGCAGCTTCTCGCCATCCCGCGTCAGGCGCAGCGCGCGCAGGTTATTGGCGAAGAGCCGCCTGCCGAGCAGCCCCTCGAGCCGCCGCAGCTGCAGGCTGACGGCCGGCTGCGTGCGGCCGATGCGGGCCGCCACTTTGGTCAGGCTACGATCCTCCACCACCATGACGAAGGTCTTGAGAAGCGGCAGGTCGAGAACGCGGGCAGACATCGAACCTCATAAGCGGGGCTTTGGTCTGCCCAAGAACTATAAATTTGCCTGAAGGGCCGCTATCCGGCAAGTCTTGGCCAGGACGTGCAACAGGAGTGGCACATGGCAGACGGCGGCTTGCCGATCACGCAGACGATCGTGGGCAAGGATGCGTGGGTGCGCGCGGACTTGAAAGAGAGTGATTGGCGGGTGGTCCTGCCCCCGGAAGCGCTGCGCGAAGTGCGCGAGGTCGTGGCGTCGCTGCGCGAGCAGCCGGTCCCCCTGTTGGCTTTGCGGCCCGACAGCTACGACATGCCGGCCTGCAGGTCCGCGATGCAGAAGGTGTCGGCGATCGTCAACACGGGCGTGAAGTTCGCTCTCGTCGAACGGCTGCCCGTCGAGGAGATGTCGGAGGACGAGGCCAAGGCGGTCTACTGGATGCTCGCCAGCATGATCGCGCGGCCCGTCGCGCAGAAGCTCGACGGCACGATGATCTACGACGTCACGGACACCGGCAAGAAGCCGCTGCCGGGCAGCGGCGTGCGGCCCGACAAGAGCAACGTCGACCTGCAGTTCCACAACGACAACGCCTACAATCGCGTGATGCCCGAAATTGTCGGGCTATTGTGCATCCGCAAGGCACGCTCGGGCGGGACGAGCCGCGTGATGAGCTTTGCGACCGCGCACAACCGTCTGCGCGAGCGCTTCCCCGATCGCCTCGACCGTCTCTACGAGCCCTTCGTGTTCGACCGGCAGAAGGAGCATCGTCCCGACGAAAGCCCCTTGTTCGAGGCGCCGATCTTCATCAACGACAACGGTACGCTGCTCGCGCGCCTGGGCCAGCACCAGATCAAGAACGGCTATGCCCTGACCGGTGGAATGGACGAGGCGACGCGCCAGGCGCTGCTCGCGGTCGATGAAGTGTTCCGCGAGCCGGCGTTGCAATTCGAATTCGATATGCAGCCGGGCGACATGCAATTTGCGCGTAACTGCGAGGTGGGGCACAGCCGCACGGAGTTCCACGACTTCGAAGAGCCGGGCAAGAAGCGCCTGCTCGTGCGCCTCTGGCTGCGCGATCACGGCAAGCCCGGCTACGTCGGCTAGCTCTCGCTGGAAAGAAGTGCATACGCGATCACGGCGGCTCGCGGATCAAAAGGGCAGAAACAATGCAGCCGGTGCGCAGCAATCCAGCAATTGCGATCTCTGCACGCTGCTAAGCCTGAGAGAATGCTCTTGGCCCATTTGGCACATGCCTTGCTGCTAGAAAACGAGGTGAACCGGATCAGCTGAAAGAGCGAATGTCCGCGCTGCTCGACGTTGCAGGCATCGAGAAAAAATTCGGAGGCGTTGCGGCGCTTTCGGGCTGCACGCTCTCGATTGCGCGCGGCAAGATCTCGGGGCTTATCGGTCCCAACGGCGCCGGCAAGACGACGCTGCTCAGCGTGATTTCGGGCGCGCTTTCGCCTGACAAGGGCACCGTGTCCTTTGATGGCCGCGACTTGGGCGGGCTTCCGCCGCATCGGCGCGCGGCCATCGGCCTCGTGCGGACGTTCCAGATCGCGCGGGAACTCGAAAACCTCACCGTTTTTGAGAATGTCGTGCTCGCGGGTTCCTCTCCAGAGGAAGAAACCACCTTCAGGGCATTATTCAAGCGGCGCGGCTTGAAGCAATCACAAGCGCTCGTTTTCGAGCGTGCCGAGACCATTCTCAAGCGCGCAGGCCTGTGGCACGTCGCCGACAATCTCGCGAGCGCTCTCTCGGGCGGTCAGAAGAAGCTGCTCGAACTGGCCCGTGCGCTGATGCTGCGCCCGAAGCTCGTCCTGCTGGACGAACCCGCTGCCGGCGTTGCCCCGCCGCTGGTGAAGTCGCTGATCGGTTTCATCCGGGAACTTGCGGCCGAGGGCATCACGTTCGGCATCGTCGAGCACGACATGCACCTCATCGCGAGCCTGTGTGATGAGGTGCACGTACTCGCGGAAGGACGCCTCCTGGTGAGCGGATCATTCGACGAGGTCTCGCGCGACAAGCGGGTCGTCGACGCGTACCTCGGGAGGGCGGCATGAGTACCGTGCCCGCTCTGTCCGTGAAGGGCCTGCGCTCCGGCTATGGCCGCGGCGGCGACATCGTCTGCGGCATCGACCTCGAGCAGCGGCCGGAGACGATCCTCGCCGTCGTCGGTCCCAACGGCTCGGGTAAGTCGACCTTCGTCAAGACGCTGGCAGGCCTCGTTCCGGTACGTGCTGGTTCGATCGAGGTCACAGGCAGCAATGTGACGGCCCTGTCGCCGGCGCAGCGCACGGCGGCGGGTATCGCGTACGTGCCCCAGGAAGGAAACGTTTTCCGCAGCATGACGGTCGGTGAGAATTTGAAGCTCGCGACGGAGTTCGTGCGCGCGCGTGCGGGCGCGGGTCTGGCGCAGCAGAGCCTCATCCTCGAACTGTTTCCCGAGATCGCCAACCGCCGCCGGCTGCTCGCCGGCAATCTTTCGGGCGGCCAGCGCCAGATGCTCGCTTTCGCCTGCGCGCTTCTCTCGAACCCCGAGGTTTTGCTGCTGGACGAGCCCTCCGCCGGCTTGTCGCCCAAATTCGTCGTCGAGATCATGCAGACGGTGCTCACGACGCGCAAAGCCGGCGTGACCATCGTCCTCGTCGAACAGAACGTCTCGGCGGCACTCGCCATTGCGGATGAGGTCGCCGTGCTGGTCGCGGGAACGGTGGCGCGGCACTGCCCTGTCGCAGCGCTCGCCGACGGTGAACTCGAGCGGCTATTTCTCGGGCGGGCCGCATGATCGCGCAGCTCATCCTCAATGGCCTCGTGACGGGCGCGATCGTCGCCCTGCCGGCGCTGGCCCTCACGCTGACCTTCGCGATCCTGAAGTTTCCGAACTTCGCCATCGGCGCCATGCTGACGATGGGGGCCTATTGCGGCTGGATGCTCAACGCCCTGTTCGGCCTGTCCCTGCCGGCCGCGACGGCGCTCGCGGCCGGCGCCATGGCCATCGTTGCCGTTGCCGTCGACAAGCTTGTCTTCACGCACCTGCGCGACCGTGAGGGGCTCACCCTTCTCGTTGCCTCCATGGGCGTCGCCTTTGTTCTCGAAAACGTCTGCCGCTTCGCTTTCGGCAACGATGCACGCAACCTCGACATCGCCGTCGCGCGACCCATTCGCTGGCATGGATTGCGCGTCAACCACGAGCAGGTCATCACGGGCGGCGCCGTCGTGGCGTGCCTCCTCGTGCTGTTCGTCATCGTGCGGTTCACGCCGCTCGGGCGCGCGATGCGCGCGGTTGCGGACAACCCGTCCCTTGCCGCCGCGCGCGGGATCGAGCGCAACGTCGTCGTCGCGGTCGCATGGTGTCTCGTTGGCATCCTGTGCGCGCTTGCGGGCACGCTGATTGCGCTCGACCGGGCCATCGATCCGCTGATGGGATGGAACTACCAGATCAACGTCTTTGCCGCCGCGATTCTCGGCGGGCTCGGCAGCCTGTTCGGCGCGGTCATCGGCGCGCTGGTGATCGGCGTGGTGGAAGAACTCTCCACGCTCGTCATCCCCACCAACTACCGTCAGGCCATCGCCTTCGCCATGATCGTCATCCTTTTGCTGCTGCGGCCGCAGGGCCTGTTCGGGAAGGTGGCGATCCGCAAATGACGGCCTATCTCGTCACCATCCTGATCCTGGCCTCCATCTCGGCGATCGTGGCGCTCGGGCTCAATATCCAGTGGGGCGTGGCAGGTCTCGTGAATTTCGGCGTCGTGGGCTTCTATTCGGTGGGGGCCTACGCGACGGCCATCGTCGCACTGGGCGGTGGCGGCGCCTGGGGCGGATTGCTGGCGGGCGTCCTCGCTTCGGCGGTCCTCAGCGCCTTGATCGCGCTCCTCACCGTCCGCCTGACCGACGATTATCTCGCCATCGTCGCGCTTGGTCTTGCCGAGGTCGTACGCCTGGTCCTCCTCAACGAGGCCTGGCTCACCGGCGGCCCCCTCGGCATCTCGGGCATCCCGCGACCGTTCGCGGGTCTCGTGACGGAAGCGAACTACCCCGTGTTGCTTTTGGGGATGATCCTCCTGGCGCTGGCCGCCACGCTCCTCTTCGCCGAAGCGCTCGTGCGATCGCCGTTTGGTCGCGCGCTCCGGGCCGTCCGTGACGACGATACGGTGGCCGCCGCGCTCGGCAAGGACGCGCTTTCGCTGCGCATCAAGGCGTTCGCCGCCGGCGGCGCGATCATCGGTCTCGCCGGGGCCTTGCACGCCTTCTACATCACCTACATCGATCCGAGCCAGTTCACCTCGATCGTCACGGCGTACGCCTTCATGGCGGTGATCGCGGGCGGGCGGGGCTCGAACATCGGGCTGATCATCGGCGCCGGCTCGATCATGGCCTTGCTGGAGGCGACACGCTTCCTCAAGGACTTCATTCCGTTTCTCGACGGCACGAAGCTCGCCGCGCTGCGCCTGGCCATGATCGGCGCCGGCATCGTGCTGCTTCTCATCTTCAGGCCGCAAGGCGCCATGGCCGAGCCGCGCCTCAGCGCGCGTGCATCGCGTCCTGAAGCCGAACTCAAACCGGATCGATTGTCGGAACGAAAGGTGCTGCCCCATGCCTCGTAAGCCAGTTGCCGGAATGCTCCCTGTCACGCGCCGCCATGCCCTCGGGGCTTTGGGCGCATCGGCCGCATCCGTTGCGTTTCCCTTCGTCATCTCCGCCCGCGCGCAAGCTGCGGAAATTCCGATCGGCATGGTGCTGCCGTTCTCCGGCGCCACCGGCGCCTACGGCCCCGACATGAAGAAGGCCGCGGAACTCGTCGTCGGCCGCATCAACGACGCCGGCGGCATCCTCGGCGGGCGTAAGCTGCGGCTCTACATCGAGGACAGCGAGACCAATCCGACGACGGGTGTCGCCGCCACCAAGAAGCTGCTCGAAGTGAACAAGGTCGAGGCCGTCGGTGGCTTCTGGGGTAGCCCGATTGCACTCGCTGCGCGCCCCATCATTCTGGCAGCCAACAAGGTGCAGATGGTCTCGGCCTCGGCGGACGCCATCACCGATGGCGACACCAAGGGGCTGATCTGGCGCTTCCAGGCCAAGAGCACCCAGTGGGGACCGGCCGGCGCCAAGATCATGCAGTCGCTCGGCATGAAGAAGGTCGTTCTTCTGGCACAGCAGAACCCTTTCGTGCTGGCCATGATCGAGCCGTTCAAGGCCGAGATGGCAAAGCTCGGCGGCGTGGTGGCCGATACGGTCGTCTACAATCCCGATCAGCCATCCTATCGCGCGGAAGTGGAGAAGGCGTTCGGCGGTGATCCCGACGGTGTCTTCTGCCTGTCGCTGCTCACGGACTTCAGCTCCATCGCCAAGGAAGTCTACAAGGGCGGCTTCAAGTCCAAGATCGTCGCGCTGTCGATTGGCGCGGATGCCGAGGGCAAGTTCCTCGCCAACGTCGGGGCCGAGGTCGCCGAAGGCATCCACCACCTGCAGCCGGCGCCGCCGCTCGATGCCCCGAGCTATAAGAAGTTCGTCAAGGCGATGGGCGCGCCCGAGGGCGCCGTGTTCCTGTTCGCGGGCAATGCGCATGATCAAGTGTGCACCATCGCGCTCGCCATGGAGAAGGCCAAGACGCAGGAGGCCGCCCTATGGACCAAGGCCATTCCCGAGGTCTGCAATCCGCCGGGCGAGCAGGTCGACGACGTGGTTGCGGCGCTGGAAATGGTGCGGGCGGGCAAGAAGATCGACTTCATCGGCGCCGGCGCCACCTGCGATTTCGACGCCAAGGGTGACCAGCTCAACCGCAGTTTCCTTCATCAGGTGATCGAGAAGGGCAAGAACAGGATCATCGGCACCGTATCATGATCGACCTGGAATATGGAAAGCCTGGTGGCGTCGCTCGTCACCGAGCCTCGATGGCCGACACTGGCTTTCTGTCAGGATCACGGCGACCAATCTATCAGGCGGCGCTCGACGCGCTCGATGGCGTAGAAAAGCAGGACGCTGATCAGCGTGAGCAGCAGGATCGCGGCGAACGCGAGCGGCGTCTGGGCCTGCGCGGTCGAGATCAGGATCAGGTATCCGAGCCCCCGTTGCGCCGCGACGAACTCGGCGATGACGGCACCGATGACGGCGAAGGTGATCGCGATCTTGCATCCCGTGAAGAGATGCGGCAGCGCGACCGGCACGCGCAGCCGCCGGAATGTCATCATCGGCGAGGCATTGAGCGAACGCATCAGGTCGAGCATGGGCTTGGGCGCAGCCTCGAGGCCCGCGACCACATTGACCAGGATCGGGAAGAAGCAGACGAGAATGACGATGGTGATCTTGGGCAGTTCGCCCAGTCCGAGCCACAGCGTCACCAGCGGGGCGAGGGCCACTTTGGGGATCGACTGCAGCCCGAGCACGATCGGGTAGAGGATGCGCCGCGGCAGGTCCGTGAAGGCGATGACGGCCGCGGCGGGCAGCGAAAGCAGCAGCGCCGCCAGGAACCCGACCGCGGTCTCGATCAGCGTGACGAGGCCGTTGCTCGCCAATTCCGGCGCCCATTGCAGCGCCGTCGTGGCGATGACGGACGGGGCCGGCAGGATCCACTGCGGAACCGCGAAGGACCGCACCGTCAGTTCCCAAACGACGAGAAGCGCTGCGTACACCACCGGCGTAGCGGCGCGCTTCGTCCAACGGTTTGCACGCATGCCCACCTTACAGCTCCGCCGGCGTGAAGATGAGTTCGCGGATCTTCTGCTTGATCTCGACGAAGCGCGGGTCCCTGGGCGTGTCGATCGTGCGCGGACGCGGCAGGTCGACGGCGATATCGGCGCGGATCCGGCCGGGCCTTGGCGACATGACGAGCACGCGATCGGCGAGAAGCACGGCCTCTTCGATATCGTGCGTGATGAGAAGCGCCGTGCGCCCCAATTCATCCCAGTTGCGCGACAGGAAGAGCGACAATTCCTCGCGCGTCAGCGCATCGAGCGCGCCGAAGGGCTCGTCGAGAAGCAGGATCTGCGGGTCGGCCAGCAGCGCCCGGCACAGCGCGGCCCGCTGCTTCATGCCGCCCGACAGGTGCTGCGGGCGCTTCTCGGCAAAATCGGACAGCCCGGTCAGCTCCAGGAGATGCAGCGCCCGCGCGCGTGCCGGCTCGCGCGGCAGGCCCAGCACATCGGCCGGAAGCAGCACGTTCTCCAGCACCGTCGCCCACGGGAACAGGACATGCTCCTGAAACACGATGCCGACGTCGCGCGAGGGCCCTTCGAGCGGCCGCCCTGCCCGCGCGATGCGGCCGGCCGTCTGCAGATCGAGGCCGGCCAGGAGACGCAGCAGCGTCGACTTTCCGCATCCTGATGGCCCGACCACGGCCACGAAAGATCCCGCCTCGATGACGAGATCGATGGGTCCGAGCGCCTCGACCGCCTGCGCGCCCTCGCCGAAAGTCTTGGACACGCCGTCGAGGCGCATGCCCTGCGACATCAGACGAGGCCCGGAACGAACAGATCCTCCGGCTTGACGGGCGTCTTGAGCTGATAGGCCGACGCCATCACCTCGACTGTGCTCTTGATGCGGGCGGGATCGATCACGCCGGGCTTTGCGCCGGGGAGGATCGCCAGTTCCTTCACGAGCGCCGTCTCGTCCCGCGCGACCTCCGCGCTCACCTGCTTATGGTACGAGTTGAAGATGGCGCCGGCGGCGGCGGGATCGGCGAACGCGTCCTGCATGCCCTTCAGCGTCGCCGCGATGAACCGCTTCACGAGATCCGGCTTCTCCGAGAGCGTCTGCTCCGCCGCGACGATCCCGTTGCCGTAGTAGTCGAGCCCGACGTCCTTGTAGGCGAGTCGCACCAGCTTCTTGGGCGCGGTCGCCGCCTGCAGCAGCGGCTCGCCGACCGTGAACTGCCCGATGGCGTCCACACGGCCCGTGGCCAGAAGCGACGGCAGCGAAGCGCCCTCCGCGGCGGTCCAGGTAACTTTCGATTTGTCGATCCCGGCCGCCTTCGCGTAAGCCCCGAAGATCACCGGCATGGCGCTGAAAGCCGTATCGGCCACCGACCGGCCCTCGAGATCCTTGGGCGATTTGATGCCGCTGCCTTCGAGCGCGAAGATGGCGTGCGGCGGCGTCGCGTAGATCACGGCACCCAGCTTCACCGGGATGCCGTCGTTGCCGCGCGCCAGCGCCAGCGAGCCGGCGTCCGCGAAGCCGATTGTCGCCGCGCCGGCTGCCACCTTCTTGATCGCGTCCGCCGAGCCCTGGCCGCGCTGGATGGTGACATTCAGCCCTTCCGCCGCGTAGTAGCCCTTCTGCAGCGCAACGTAGAAATAGGCATGCCGGCCGTTGAAGCCGAAGTCGGTGATGAAGTTCACGTCGGTTGCGGCCGCACGGGCCGGCCGTACCAACGCCGCCGCGCCGATGAGTGCCGTTGCCGTGCGGCGGGTCATGCGTGTCATGCTCGGGGTCCTTCCTCGAAAGTCGCGCGAGGGTAGCAGCCGCGGAACGCGGGTCAATTCCATTGCTGCCGATTCCCTAGGCGATTTGTATACAAGACTGCCACCCCAAGGATCAGGTCGCTCAGAAAGTGCGCAGCTAGTTCCTTGACACCTGGGAGCGGCGTTCCTAGCGTCCGCGCCCATCTTCGCAGCACGACAAGGTTTCGCATGACGCCTGCCGATACGCGCATTGCCGTTGTTGGAGCCGGCCTCGCCGGCATGACGGTTGCGGGGCTGTTGCAGCGGGCTGGATTTCCGGTGGCGGTCTACGAGCAGGCGCCATTCTTCGCCCGGATCGGCGCGGGCATCATCCTCAGCGCCAATGCCATCAAGGTACTGCGCCGCCTCGATCTCGAAGCGAAGCTCGTGGCGACCGCGATTGCGCCGGCCGCCTTCGTCAGCCGGGCCTGGGACACGGGCGCGACGACGTACCGGCTCGATTTCGATGTCGAGGCAGAAGCCCGCTTCGGCGCGCCCTTCCTCAATGTCCACCGCGCCGACCTGCACAAGGTCCTGGAAACGGCGCTCACGCCCGGCAGCCTCCACTTTGGCCACAGCCTCGTTGGTCTCGAGCAGCGGGCCGACCACATGCGGCTCACCTTCGGCAGCGGCCAAACGGCGGTGGCTGATATCGTCATCGGCGCCGATGGGATCAGGTCCGTCGTCCGCGAGTTCCTGTTCGGCGCGGAACCGCCGCGCTACACCGGGCGCATCGCCCAGCGGGCCATCTTCCCGACGGGGCGCATCCTGGGCGGCCCCATCGACGATTGCACCAAGTGGTGGGGCGAGGATCGGCACATCCTCTCCTATTTCATGACCAGCCGGCGCGACGAGGTCTACTTGATGGGCGCGGTGCCGGCTCCGCCCTGGGAGCACGAGGAAACCTCGCGGCCGGGCTCGCGCGACGACTTCATCGCGGCCTTCGCGCACTTCCATCCCGACCTCAGGCGCATCCTGGAGGCGGCGCAAGAGGTGAACATCTGGCCGATCTGCGATCGCCCGCGCAACGACACCTGGAGCACGGGGAATGTCGTCCTCATGGGCGACGCGTGCCACGCCGTGCGCCCGTACATGGCGGCCGGAGGCGTGTCCGCCATCGAGGATGCCGCCATCCTCGCCCGCTGCATCGCCCGCTTCGGCTCTCCGGCCGAAGCCTTCCGCTGCTACGAGGCAACCCGCATTCCGCGCGTCGCGGAAGTGCAGCGCATCTCCATCGAGAACAGCTGGATGCACCACGACGCGGCCGTCGACTGGTTCTTCGGCTACGACGCCTGCTCTGCGCCGCTGACCGAACCCCGGTAGGCTATCGTCGCCCGCTCAGAGGCGCACGGGGAAGGACGTCCGCTCGTTTCTGAAGAGTTGCAGCGAAGCGGCCGGCGAGCTCCACGGTATCGGGAGGTGGCGCGCATCGCACGACCGACACGGTCGTCGCTGGCTAGGTCTTCTCCAGCCCGGTTTGCGCGATGATTGTCCCCCAGATTTCCGTCTGGGTCACCACGTGTTGGCGCAGAACCTCCGGCGTGCCGGGGTCTGGCTCCAACCCGACCACGTCGAAGAAGCGGTCGGCCTCCGGCCCTGCGAGGGCGGCCTCGAACGCGCGGTCCAGCATGGTGACGATCTGATCCGGCGTGCCGGCGGGTGCAAAGAGGCCGCTCCAGGCCGCGAAGTCGTAACCGGGCAGGCCTGCGTGCGCGATCGTCGGCACGCCGGGCAGCGTCCGCAAAGGCTGCGCCGTGCTCACGCCGAGCGCCCTGAGCGCGCCCGATTGCACGAACGGACGCACGACGGCGACGTCGGTGATGACGAAGTCGATCCGTCCGCCGATGAGATCCGTGATCGCCTGCGGCGTGCCCTGGTAGGGGACGCGCACGGCCTCGATGTTGCCGAGCGACAGGAGCAGTTGCACGGCGACATGGCTCCCTGTATTGCCCGTGCCGTAGTTGAGTTTGGAGGGCGCCTCCTTGGCGGCACGCAGCAGGCCCTTCAAATCCGAGATCCCCGAGGCCGGGTTCACCACGAGCACGAGCGGATTGCGCGTGAGGCGCGCGACGGGCGCGAAGTCCCTCACCGGATCGAAGTTCAGCGTCTTGTACAAGTGCACGTTGGCCGAGTGGCTCGAATTGGTCGCGAGCAACAGGGTGTAGCCGTCCGGGGCAGCCTTCGCCACGAACTGCGCGGCGAGGTTGCCGTTGGCGCCCGCCTTGTTCTCCACGATCACGGTCGCATTGAGCGACTTGCCGACCTGCTCCGCCAGAAAGCGCCCTTCTGAGTCGGTGGCGCTGCCGGCGGGAAACGGCACGATGAGCTTGATCACGCGCTCGGGGTAGCCCGCCGCGCGGGCTTTGCCGGAGAACGCGCAGGCGCCGAGACCAGTTGCAGCGAGGCCGGAAACCACGCTTCGCCGAGTCGGCCCGTTCGAAAGCGTCAGGTGTGCCTTTTCCAGCATTTTTTTTCCGTCTCCCTGGCCTTCTGTCGCCCATTGCGAGCCGAGCGGCATCAATCGCTGCCGAGTGCGATCCGGCTCGGCATGCGCTTCTCGATGTTGAATTTGATGAGCGCCGCCGCGCGGAAGATGCCGTGCGCGAACTTCCCGTAGGGCAGCGTCAGGAAAAGCGCCATCACGCATCCCAGATGCACGGCGAGCCACAGGGCCATGTACGACGTGTCACGCAAGACGAGCAGCGCAAGCCCCGTCGCGCTGACGAGCAGCAGCAGCAGGATGAAACCGCGATCCAGCGCCTTCTGGCTCGGATCGGATCTCTCATCACCCCGCCGATGGTTCAGCCAGAGCAGGCCCGCGGGCCCGACGATCAGGCCGAGGCCGCCCACGGTCCCGAGGATCACCGGCGCGCTCGTGAACGCGTACGGCGCGGAAAGCTTGAAGACGTAGTGATAGAGCGTCGCGACGCTGGTCGAGGCGAAGCACAGCAGGAACCCGTAGAGGGTCATCTGGTGAAAACGGCGGCGCCAGTGCGTGAAGGCGTCATCGTCCTCGTTGCATCCCTCTCCGTGCCCGCCGTCGAGATATTTCATCCGGGCGATGTCGCTGGCCGATTCCGCCACGGCCGGCAGCCGCGCGCGCGCGCTCGCGGCCTTCAGCGGTGCGCTGTCGGCCTCGCGCGCAGGACTGACGTCGCGCCAGAACTTCACCACCCCGATCGTGAGTGCGAGCACCGCGAACAGGAATGTCGCGCCGAACACGAGCGCCAGCATATTGTGCGGGAACACGGCGTAGAAGTTGCCGGCGAGCGGCTCATGCAGCAGCCGGCCTTTCATGGCGATGGCGAGCGCCATGAAGAGCGCAAGCCCGCCTGCGAGGGCGACGGCAACGGTCAGCCCGGCCCGCTCGTAGAGTTGCCCGAACGCTGCGGGCCACGCGTAGTCCTGGTAGGTGCGCACGCGCACCCTCGCCATCGCCTGCGGAACGTTGACCGCGAACTCGTGCGGGGGCGCGTACTGGCACGCGTAAAGACAGGCGCCGCAGTTGTGGCAGAGGTTGGCGAGGTAGTGGACATCGCTTTTGCCGAACTCCAGCCGCCGCGTCATGGCCGGGAACACGGCGCAGAAGCCTTCGCAATAGCGGCAGGCATTGCAGATCTGCATGATCCGCGAGATCTCGCCCTCGCTTGCGGTCAGCAGTTCGGCGAGATGAGGCCCGCTCGTTGCGACCTCTGTATCGATCGACGAAGTCGGTCTAGCGGCCTGTGGCATAGGCCAGCTCCTCTGCGAACGAGGGGTGTCGATAGCCGCAGCTCTCGGCAGACATGACGCCGGCGATGCGCCCGAAGGCGGTGCCGATGCTCATGCCGACACCGGCGGTGTAGCCCTGCCCCAGCACGTTACCGGCGACGAGTTCGCCCGCGGCAAACAGGTTCGGCGAGGGAACGCCCTTGAAGTGCACGGCTGTCGATGCATCCGTCTTCATGCCCAGATAGGTGAAGGTGATGCCGGGTCGCAGCGGGTAGGCGGTGAAGGGCGGGCTTTCGATGGGACGCGCCCAGTGCGTCTTGGCAGGCACGAGGCCCTCCGTTCTGCAATCGTCGAGTATGGTGTGATCGAAGGTGCCGGGGCGGCAGGCGGCGTTGAAGCGCGTCACCGTATCGACGAGCGTCGAGGGATCGATGCCGATCTTGCCCGCAAGCTCGCCGATCGACGGCGCGACCGTGCCGTCGAACACGGGCGGCATGAACCGGCCGATCGCCTTCCGGTCGATGACGGACCACGCCGTCTGCCCCGGCTGCTGCGCGACGAGACGGCCCCAGATCGCATAGCGCTTCGGCCAGAAGTCCTCGCCCTCGTCGTAGAAGCGGTGGCCTTCGCGATTGACGACGACGCCCAGCGAGACGCTGTCGATGCGCGTGCAGATGCCGCCGTCGTAGAGCGGCGCCCGCGCATCGATGGCCACGCAATGCGCCTGCGTGGGATCGCCGATCGCATCGGCGCCGGCGTCGATCAGGAACTTGAGGAGGACACCCTGGTTGTAGCGTGTCCCGCGGATCAGGAAATTCTCCGCCGGCCATTCGCCGCGCTCATTGCGCCCCCAGGCTTCGCGCTGCCAGGCAAGGTTCGATTCGAACCCGCCGCACGCGAGCACGCAGCTCTTGGCGGTGATCCGCTCGCCGCTCTCGGTCACGGCCGCGAGCCAGCGGCCATCCTTGATCTCGAGGCTCTTGACGGGCGTGTCGTAGCGCACCTTGATGCCGAGTGCGGCCGCGCTGCGATAGTAGGCGTTCACGAGCGCCTTGCCGCCGCCCATGAAGAAGGCGTTCGTCCGCGCCACGTGCAGCGCGCCCGACAGCGGCGGCTGGAAACGCACGCCATATTTCTGCATCCAGGGCCGGCAGCGCGAGGAATGCCGGATCACGAGACGCGCCAAAGGTTCGTGCGTCTGCCCCCGCGTGACCTTGAGGAGATCCTGCCAGTATTCTTCCTCCGGATAGGCCTCGACGAGCACGTCCTGCGGCGCGTCGTGCATGCAGCGCAGGTTGCGCACGTGCATGGAGTTGCCCCCGCGCCAGGCCTTCGGGGCGGCTTCCAGAAGCAGCACGGACGCGCCGGCCTCGCGCGCCATGAGCGCGGCACAGAGTGCCGCATTGCCCCCGCCGATGACGAGGACGTCGGGTATCGAAGCGGTCATGCGGAAGCTCGCCGTTTGCCGGCTTTGGACTGAGGTAGAGGTGATCGGCGCAGGCCATCCGGCCATTGCCCCCCGAGAGAGAGCGTGAGCTCTTTCGCGACAGGGCCGAGCAAGGTCTTCATCCGCTCGATCTCGCTCTTGCCGAAACGCTCGCGCGGGCCCGACAGCGAGATCGCCCCGATCAGCGTGCCCGCGTGCCCGAAAACGGGCGCCGCAAGGCCGGCACAACTCGGATCCCTTTCGCCGAGCGAGACGGCGAACCCGGTCGCACGGATCTCATCGTAGCGGGGGCCCTTGCCACCCGTGTAGGCCAGGATCACGTGCCCCGCGGCTCCGCGCTTCATCGGATAGCTCCCGCCGGCCTCGATCCGGTCGAGCGTCGCATGGTGCGAGTTCACGCGGAACAGGCACGTTCTGGTCTCCGCGTCCTGCCGCACATGGAATGAGGCGCTCTCCGTGCCCCTGTCGACCAGGGCGTGCAGCGCCGGCAGCACGCGGTGCGCGATGGCGTTCCGGCGCGAGAAGGCGGCGCCGAGACGGAAGGAGGTGGGGCCGAGATCGTACCGCCCGTCGGACAGGCGCGTGACGTAGCCGGCGCTGATCAGCGTCCCCAGCAACCGGAGGATCGTACTCTTGTACAGGTCCGTGCGCGCCGCGATCTCCGAAAGCTCCGACGGGGTATCGGACGCTTCGATCGCCGACACGATCAGCAAGGCCCGCTCCACGGCAGCGACGCCGCCCGCGGGTTCGGCAGCGCCCTGCTCGGGATCCGTCGCGGGCCTGGACGCGCGGGCCATAGTCGTCATGCCCCGGAGGTCCGCGAGCCGGCGATGACGCGCGCGATGACGGGCCAGTACTGGTCGCCGTAGCCCGCTTCGATCGCCTCGCCCAGGATCTTGTCCGCGAGTTGGGCCCCCTGCAGCTCGATGCCGACCGATTGCGCCAGATCGAGCGCGTAGGACATGTCCTTGCGCGCATAGGTCGTCGAGAACGAACGCTCGGGGAAATTCCCCGGCAGCACGGCCTTCATGCCGTGGTTGCGCAGCGCGAAGCTGTCGGCCGAGCCCTTCGCGAGCGTCTCGAAAAGCAACGACCCATCGAGGCCTGCCCGTTTCGCCGTCTCGAGCGCTTCGCCGAGCGCGACGACGGTCTGCATGAGCACCATGTTGTTGAGGATCTTGACGACCTGCCCCGCGCCGACGCCGCCGCAGTGGGTGATGTCGGAGGCGAACGTCGCGATCAGGGGCCGCACCATCTCGAAGACGGCCGCATCGCCGCCGACCATCACGCTCAGCGTTCCCGTCTCGGCAGCCTGACGCGTGCGCGCGATCGGTGCGTCGGCATACCGCGCTCCTTTCGCCGCGAAACGGGCGGCGAGCTTGCGCGTTGCCTCCACCGGGGAGGTGCCGAGGTCGACGAGGACATGCCGCGCTTGCACGTGTGCCAGCAGCCCGTTCTCGCCCTCGCAAACCGCTTCCACATGCTTGCCGCTGGGCAGCGCCATGAAGATCACGTCGCACTGCTTTGCGAGTTCGCCGAGGTTCGCGGCAGGCTTGACGCCGACGGTCGCGAGGCGCTCGAGCGGCGCCTCCGCGCGGTCGAAGCCATAGACCGGCAAGCCGGACTTGGTGGCGAGGTTGCGGCACATCGGCTCGCCCATCACGCCGAGCCCGATGAAACCAATCGTCGTCTTCATGGGTATTTGCGTTCCATCTGAAAGAACGACAATTCTGTTATATGGACCCGGACGGCATGGCAAGGGGCGGAACCGCCGGTGCATCCCGGGGTCCGGGTGTTCGCGGCGCACGTCGCAGGAGACCGGGCTTCGACGGCTGGAGAACGCCTGGGGCATTGCGGCCCATTGCGGTTCGCCGACCAATCGGCGACCTTGCGGCGGATGCGAAACAACCGGGCATAGACCCTTTCCATGGGCCGCAAGCCGATCGACGACCGCGAGCCGTTGCGCGACTTCGTGGCCAAGGCCATCAAGAAGGCGATCGTCACCGGCCGCCTGAAGCCCGGGCAGCGACTGGTGGAGGAGCGCCTCGCCGACGAACTCGGCGTGTCACGAAATCCGGTCCGCGAGGCGATTCGCGCGCTGGCGTCCGAGGGCCTGATCGACGTCGCCCCGCGCCGCGGCGCCCGGGTGACGCTGCTCTCCCGGCAGGAAGCCCTGGAGATGATCGAAGTCCGCGCCGCGCTCGAGGGGTTGAATGCCAAGCTCGCGGCGCGGCATCGGCCGGAGCATCTGATCGAGCAGCTGAAAGCCGTGCTGGCGGACGGGCGAAGCCGGGCAGCGCGTGGCTCCGGCACGCCCCGCGATTTCGTCAATCTCAACGCGAAGTATCACGATCTTCTGGCGCAGGCCGGCACCAACAGCGCCCTGCGTGACGTCATGCGCATCATGCGCGAGCGCACGGCTTCGGTGTTTGCGCCGCTCAGTCTCAAGCGCGCCGTCGAGAATTGGGAAGAGCACGCCGCCATCCTGCAGGCGGTGATTGCCGGTGACGAGGAACTTGCGGAGCTGCTGGCGTCGCGCCACGTGCTCAATACGGGGGAGGCGGCCGCGCAAGCCCCGCACGAGACGTCGGAGCCACCGCGGTCCGACGACGATCAGCCGGCGCAGACGAAGCGCCGCAAAGTCCGCGCCCCCACGCGCGTTTGATCAGCACCGACCGTCAAGGGGTCTTCGGAACCCAGGACACCGCGACGTCGCCGAGCACGAACGTCTGGCACGCCATGCGATATCCGGCCGCGAGATCTGCTTCGCTCAGGTGCTTGCGTTCCTTGGCCTTGACCTTGTCGAGGTTCTCAGCCCCCCGGTCGATGTGGCAGCGGCACGTGCCGCAGATGCCGCCGCCGCACTTCCAGGGAATGCCACCGTTTTCACGCATCGAGATGCGCAACAGGTTGCTGTCCTTCGGTGCAGAGACCGTCTTGCCGGCGTTGGTGACGAACGTCACCTGCACCAGCTCCGGCGGCACCTCTGCATCAGCCTCTGCGCTCATGCCGAACGTGCCACTTCGATCAGCGCCGGGACAAGGCGCGTATCCATGCCGCCGAACGACGTGAGGCTCGAAAGCTCTTCGCGCGCCTCCTCGACGCTGTCGAACTTCTCCAGGAACTTCGTCGGCACGATGTTGACGAGCCCGGGATTGGCCTCGTCGATGAGGCGCATGCGCACGTCCTTTTCGAGCCGCGCGATCGTGAAGCGCGCGCGCTTGTGGCCATAGAACAGGTAGTCGAACGCCGACACCGGTTCGAAGCCCGGGCCGATTTCCGTATGGAACTCGCCGGGCTTGTCCGTCAGGATCACGTACATCTCGTTCTTCCTCTAGCCATTCGTCTCGGCGGGCGGCTTGGCCGGCGCGATCGGATCCACGTCCTGCACCAGTTCGATGTCGTGCGTGATCCAGAGCTGGCACATGAGCCGATAGCCCTCCGCCAGCCGGTCCGCGCCCAGCGTCCGGTTCTCCTTCCAGTTCACCTCCGGCAGGTCGGCGCCCCCTGCCACGACGCGACAGGCGCACTTGGCGCAGCGCCCCATCCCGCAGCCGTAGCGCATGAGGGGATGGGGAAACTGCTTGATGCCCGCTTTCACGACGAGGTTGGTCTTCTCAGGCACCTCGCCGCGCAGCGTCTCGCCGCCTTTCGTCAGAACGACGGTCGGCATTTCAGGCCGCCAGACCGAGCGCGCTCAGCGGCAGCTCCTTCTCCACGTAGTCGTGATAGAGCGCCGTCGTGTACAGGAGGCGCATCTGCGCGCCGATCTCGCAGATCTTCAGGCATTCCTGCTGCAGTTCGACCGTATCGGCGTGCGCGAGCACGATCTGATAGCCGCGCTCGCCGTGGATCTCGTCCGAGACGATGTGCAGGTCGAAGAACTCGACCTCTTCGTCCGTGAACTTGTACTTGTCGCGCAGCGTCGGCGTCTGCCGGCGGTAGATGGACGGCACCTGGCTCTCGAGACCGACCACGAGGGCCGCCACGGCCACGATCGGGTTCTCGCGCATGGCGACCGCATAGCACCAGCTCTGCAGGCCGCGTGTGGTGGGCGACATGTTCTCGGGATCCTTCACCCGGGCGGCGGTGGTGCCGCACGCCTCGGCGAAGCGGATCAGCAGGTCCGTGTGGCGCACGCCGCCGACTTCCTCCTCGTACATGTTCTGCAGCAGGAAGTCCTTCGCCTCCTGGTACTTGTCCGGCATGCGCGCATAGACGTAGCCGAGGTAGTCGGCGAACGGCCCGACGTAGTGGAAATGGTTCTCGGCCCAGCGGGCGAGATGCGCCCGCGTCAGCTTGCCGGACGCCCAGGCGATGGAGAAGGGCGAAAGATTGGCGCTCTTGCCCTTGATGGCGTTCTCGAGCGCGGCTCGGAACTCGACGTGATTCATGAGTTTGGTCATTGGCGGCTCCGTGTTGGAAAGGCGTGCGCTGAGCGCCCGGGACGAAATGATCCGGATCGGTTTGAGAAGGCGGATTGTATACATTCCATACGGCAGGTCAATCGCGCGGACGGCGTCTCGCGCTGCCACGCAGCGCGCGCGTGCAGGTGCGAAATCGCAGGAATGCTGTGTTCGCAGGCACAATATGCAGCTTCTTGCCTTCCGCGAGGGCAACTCCACGTGCCTTCGCCCGAGATTCGAAATTGCGACGAAAATGATAAGCGTATACAAAATCCGTCACAGGGGTTTGCCGAGCCAGTCGCACACGAGGATCAATCCATGCAGCATGTCGGGATCGGTTTGGCGCATTGGGCCTATCTGCTCGGCGTCGCCGCAATCGTGCTCACCATGATCCTGCGCCTCAACGTCGTGGTGCCTTCGATCCTTGCGACGTTCCTCGTGGCACTTGCATGGAACGGAAACCCGGTCGCGGCCCTGGGTAGCGTCTTCAGCGCCAGCC
The DNA here is from genome assembly GCA_003963125.1 of Hyphomicrobiales bacterium. Taxonomy (GTDB): domain Bacteria; phylum Pseudomonadota; class Alphaproteobacteria; order Rhizobiales; family Hyphomicrobiaceae; genus AWTP1-13. Next base: position 312 of record RXJK01000026.1, on the reverse strand, counting down.
TCGTGGCCGCCAAAGAACTCTTCAACATCTTCCTCGTGATCGCTCTGATGACGGCGCTGCTGAACGCGCTGCGCACGCTCGGCTCCGATATCCGTATGGTGCAGCCGTTCCGGTCGGTGATGACGAACGGCCACGTGGCGTATTTCATCCTCGCCGCGATCACGTATGTGATTTCGCTCTTCTTCTGGCCGACGCCGGCCGTTCCCCTCGTGTCAGCCGTGCTCCTGCCAGCGGCCATCGCCGCCGGCCTGTCTCCCCTGGGCGGCGCGGTCGCGATCGCCATCGCGGGGCAGGGCATGGCTTTGTCGTCGG
>RXJK01000046.1 GCA_003963125.1 Hyphomicrobiales bacterium | reverse complement strand
TTCCAGGGCGCGGCGCCGCACATGTTCCGGAAGACGGGCGAGCGCTTCGAGCACGCGACAAAGGGCTCGGGGCTCAAGTGGCGGACGATCCCACTGTTGCTGTCGTTCCGATCCACGGCGCCGATCCTGGCGGCGGTCGACAAGGTGTTCGCGAACCGGGCGCGGACGCCGGGTGTCGGCGACGCGCCCGTTCGCCACATCGCGTATCGCGCGGGGCACGCCGGCCACGTCGAGGTCTGGGATCTCGAAGCTCCCGACGCCGTGCAGGACGAGAGCAAGCCCTGGGAGCCCTTGTCCTCGCCGATGTCGCGCAAGCCCGCGGCACGGCTCGCGGCGCGCATCGCCGAGACCATCGCCGGCTGGCTCGCATCCGGCGAGATGCTGGCGTCCGAGGCGCGGCCGATCCGCGCGGGCGACATCCTCATCCTCGTGCGCAAGCGGGCGCCATTCGCGCCGGTGATGGTGTCCGCCTTGAAGGCGAAGGGCATTCCGGTCGCCGGCGCCGATCGCCTGCTCATCACCGAGCAGATCGCCGTGATGGACCTGATGGCGCTGGCGCAGGTGATGCTGCTGCCGGAAGACGACCTGTCGCTCGCCTGCGTGCTGAAATCACCGCTGTTCGGGTTCGATGACGACGATCTTCTCGTCCTTGCGCCGAAGCGATCGGGTACGCTGTGGCAGGCCCTGCGCGAGCACGGGAGGAGCGCCGCGAAGTACCAGGATGCCGTTGACCGGCTGCTGCGCTGGCAACGGCTGTCGCGGCAGCTTCCCCCGTACGAGTTCTTCGCGGCCCTGCTCGATGCCGAGGGCCAACGTGCGGCCATGCTGGCGCGGCTCGGGCCCGATGCGGCGGATCCCATCGACGAGTTCCTCAATCTCGCGCTCGCCTATGGCGAGCACGCGCCGCCGACGCTGCAGGGCTTCCTGATCTCGCTCGGCGAGGTGCGGCACGAGATCAAGCGCGACATGGAGCAGGGGCGCAACGAGGTGCGCGTGATGACGGTGCATGGCGCCAAAGGGCTTGAGGCGCCGATCGTGTTCCTGCCGGATACCTGCCACTCGGCAGCGGGGCGTCCGCCCGGCACGCTGATCGAGATGGTGACGGACGACGAAGAGGCGGCGCCGCCGCTGTTGTGGCCCGTGAAGGGGACATCGGGTGTCGCGGCAGTCGCGGCTGCGCGGCAGGCGATCCAGGATGCCGAGACGGAGGAGCGCAACAGGCTGCTCTACGTGGCGCTCACGCGGCCGCGGGACCGGCTCTACGTTGCGGGCTTCAAAGGCGCAAAGGATCCGGCAGACGACTGCTGGTACAATCTCATCAAAGCAGGCCTCGATGATGTGGGGCAGGCGGAGACGGCCAAGGACGGGCGGCCGGTTGTCGTCCTGAAGAGCAAGCAAGCGGTTGCGGCCTCCGTGAAAAAGGACAGGGCGGCCGCGGTGAGCGATCCGGGCCCGATGCCTGCGTGGGCCAGCCGGCCGGCGCCCGTCGAGCCGCTGCTGACGATGCCGCTCTCGCCGTCCCGGTTAGCACCGCTGGAAATGGAGGCGACGGGTACGGGCAAGCGGGAGGCGAAGCCGCCCACGGGCAAGCGCCCGCGGGAGCCCGTCATCCTGGCGCCGGCCGTGCTGGCGGACGAAGCGCGCTTCCTGCGCGGCACGCTGACCCACGCCTTGCTCGAGCATCTTCCCTCGCTGCCAACGGGGCAGCAGGAGGCGACAGCCAAGGCGTTCCTGGCGGCGCAGGCCCCGAAGCTTTCGGCAGCCGCCCGCGACGGCATCGTCGCCGAAACGATCACGATCCTGAGAGATGCCACGTTCGCCCCGCTGTTCGGGCCGGACAGCCGGGCCGAGGTCGCCCTGTCGGCGGAGATCCCGCGGCCGAACGGGCAAAAGGGGCCGTCGCTGCGGCTCAGCGGCAAGATCGATCGGCTGGTCAGGACCAAGGACGCGGTGATGATCGTCGACTTCAAGACGAACAGGCCGCCGCCCGAAAATGCGGACGACGTTGCCGACGCCTATCTTCTGCAACTTTCCGCCTACCGGCTTGCGGTGCAAAGCATATTTCCCAAGACGCCGGTGCGCTGCGCCATTCTCTGGACGGACGGACCGCGCATCATGGAAATCGCGGAAGGGACGCTAGATACCTACCAAGCACGTTTGTGGGAGCTCGACCCGGTCGTCCTTGACGCCTGATGGGCCGCTCCCTACCTTCCGGGCAAATCAGCCCGTGCTGATGCGACGGGTGCATAGGCTCCCCAGGGAGCACAAAGGAGACAGATCATGAGCGACACCGTGCACGTTTCCGACGCCAGCTTCAAAGAGGACGTGCTGCAGTCGTCGGAGCCCGTTCTCGTCGACTTCTTCGCGGAGTGGTGCGGCCCCTGCAAGGCCATGGCGCCTGCGCTCGACGCGGTCGCGACGGAGATGAAGGGCAAGGTCAAGATCGCCAAGATCGACGTGGACCAGAACCCCGGGATCACGCAGCAGTATCACATCCAGGCGATGCCGACGCTGATGATCTTCAAGGACGGCAAGGTGGCCGCGCAGCGCGTCGGCGCCCTGACGCAGAAGAAGCAGCTGCAGGATTGGATCGCGCAGTCGATCTGAACTTCGGCGGACTGTCGGATTTCGAAGGGGGCGGGCCTTTGGCTCGCCCCTTTGCTTTTGGGGTCAGGCGGTCAGGACGGCGACGAGCTGCCCTTCCGTAACGGGCGCCTTCTCGGCGACGAGGATGCGGGCGAGGGTCCCCGGCGCGTCGGCCGTGACGGGGATCTCCATCTTCATGGACTCGATGAGCATGATGGTGTCGCCGGCCTCGACCCGCTGCCCGACCTCGGCCAGGATTTTCCAGACGGAGCCCGAGACCTCCGTGCGCGCCTCAATGTCTGCCATGCTCGTTTCCCCCAATTTCTGTGCTTCGATCGGCTGGGCGTACTAGCATTGGCCCGGCGGCCTTTGTCCAGAGCGCGACGTGGGCGGCGAAATCGAGATCCGGGAGGACTGTATGGACCCGACGATGGATGCCCTGGTGGCCCTGGCCGAGCGGATCGCCAAGGAGCTCATCGCTCGGAAGGAGACAATTGCGGTCGGCGAAAGCTCCACCGGCGGCCTGATCAGCGCGGCCTTGCTGTCGGTACCCGGGGCATCGGCCTACTTTTACGGAGGGGCCGTGGTCTATACGCGGCGCGCCCGGCGGGCGCTGCTGCAGATCCCCAACGAGGCCGTGGCGCACGTCCGCTCCGCCAGCGAGCCGTACGCAGCCATCGTCGCGCGCACCGTGCGGGAGCAGCACCGGGTGACCTGGGGGCTGGCCGAAACGGGCGCCACGGGGCCCAGCGGGAACCGCTACGGGGATGCGGCCGGGCACTGCTGCATTGCGCTCTCCGGTCCCGTCGAGAAGACCCTGACGCTCGAAACCGGCGAGTCGGACCGGCGCGCCAACATGCACGCCTTTGCCGCCAAGGCCTTGAGCTCGTTGCTGGAGGTGCTGGAAAGCCGGCCTGCGTAGGCCGGCGCGGTCCCTCATCAGCGGCGCTTATCACCACTTCGTCCGCAGGCCCTGCATGAAAAGCGCTCGCCTGCATCAGAGCGAGCGGCCGGAGTGCAGATCGGAGCGCCGTTCTTCGGGGCCCGAGCCGCCGCACGGGTGGCATGCTCCTTGCTGCCTCGGATCAGGGTTCCGATCGGAAGCGAGGGGGCAGTGGAGGTCCTGGTCAAGATGCTGCGGGCGATGGTCGGCCCGCTGGCGCTGTTCCTGATCTGGTGGGTGACCTTCGAGTTGAAGCTCGTCAGCCCGCGGCTGCTGCCGTCGCCGATCGGGACCGTGGAGTCGCTGGTCCAGAGCCTGTTCGATGGCTCGATGCTGGTCGATTTCGGCTACACGGTCACGCGCACGTTCTACGCCTTCGCGATCGCCAGCCTGCTGGGGATCCCGCTCGGCATCGTCGCCGGGGCTGACGCCCGCATCTACGCCTCACTGGAGTTTCTCGTCGACTTCTTCCGGTCGACCCCGGCGACGGCGATGTTTCCCCTGTTCCTGCTGATCTTCGGTCTCGGCGACGTGAGCAAGGTTGCGGTCGCGGCCTTCGCGGCCTTCCTCATAGTGTTCTTCAATGTCGCCTATGGCGTGATGAATGCGCGACAGACGCGCATGCTGGCCGCGAAGGTGATGGGCGCATCGCGCTTCCAGGTGTTCCGCGATGTGCTGTTCTTCGAAGCCCTGCCGCAGACGTTCATCGGCCTCAGAACGGCGGTGTCCCTGGCGCTCGTCGTGATCATCGTCGCGGAGATGTTCATCGGCTCCGACAACGGCCTCGGCCATCGCATCATCGACATGCAGATCGTTTTCAACCTGAAGCAGATGTACGCCACGATCCTCATGACGGGCGTGCTGGGCTACGGGCTCAACCTCCTCTTCCTCCTCACCGAACACAAACTGGTGCACTGGGCCGGCCGCTGATCGCGGCCCTCCGTTGCGCGACACTCGAAAGGACCGGGTTCATGCTGAAGAAGTATCTCACTGGGGCAATCGCGTTAGCGGTGGCCGTCGCCATGACCGGGGCTGCGCACGCCCAGGAGAAGGTGACTGTCTCCTGGTTGCCGATCATGCAGACCATGGCCTACTACGTCGCGCTCGAGGAGAAGCTGTTCGAGAAGGCAGGCATCCAGGTCGAATCCGTCAAGTTCCAGTCGCCGAACCAGATCATCGAGTCGCTCGTGTCGGGTCGGGCCGACTTCGGCGCGCCCGGCGCCGCGGCCGGCATCACGGTGATCGCGGAGACCGAGTTCCCGGGCACGTTCAAGGTGTTCGGGCTGCAGGGCGGCGGTATCAAGGTGAACCGGATCAACGACGGGCTCATCGTCGCCAACGATTCCACGATCGCGAGCTTCAAGGACCTCAAGGGCAAGACGCTCGGGCATCTGCCGGGCATCCAATGGCGCACGATCTCCCGGCACATGGTGCGCAGCGCCGGTCTCGACCCCGACAAGGACGTGACGCTGAAGGAACTGGCGGTCGGCCTGCAAGTACCGGCGGTGGTCGGCAAGACGGTCGATGCCACCCTGTCGCTCGAGCCCGTGGGCTCGATCGCGCTCGCCTCGAAGGAAGCGAAGCGCGCCATGACCAACCCGGTCGCGGCCGCGATCGCCGATCCGTTCTATTCGGGCGTGTCGGTGTTGACGACGAAGTTCATGAAGGAGCGCCCCGCGGTGGCGCGCAAGGTCGTTGAGGTACTCGACGAGGCGACGAAGATGGCGAACAGCAACTTCGAGAAGTACCGGGCAATCATCCCGAAGTACACGCCGATCCCGGCGGACCAGGTCAGCCTCGTCGCGCAGCCCTACCTCAGGGCCTGGGGCGAACTCGATGCCGTCGATCTCGCCTCCTACCAGGCGCTCATCGACGTGTTCGTCAAAGAAGGTGCGCTGAAGCGGAAGGTCGAGGTCGGCGAGATCATTCTCGCGAAGAAGGATCTCGGGATGTGAGTGCGGCCGAGAGCGTTCCCGTGAACCTCGTCTCGCTGCGCAGTGTCGAGCCGGCCTCCGGCATGGTGACGGACCCGCACATCCGGGTCGAGGGGCTCGTCAAGACGTTCGGCGGCGCGCCCCTTTACCAGGGTTTCAACGCGCAGTTTCCGCGCGGGGAGATCGTCACCATCTTCGGCCCGAACGGCTGCGGGAAGAGCACGCTGCTCAACATGATCGCGGGGCTGCTGCCGTACGACGCGGGCGGCATCGCCGTCGGTGGCAAGCCGATCAAGGAGACCAAGATCGGCTACGTGTTCCAGAACTACAGGGAGGCGCTGTTTCCTTGGCTCAAGGCGATCGACAACATCTACTACCCGCTGAAGCGGCGCGGGCTAGGCAAGGATGCCCAGCGGCGGGCGGTCGAGAAGGCCCTCGCTTCCTTCGAACTGAAGTTCGACCTCAACAAGTATCCTTATGAGCTCTCCGGCGGGCAGCAGCAGACGGTCTCGATCATCCGCGCGCTGGTGGTGGAGCCGGAGGTGCTGTTCCTCGACGAGCCGTTCTCGGCGCTCGACTACGAGATGACGCTGCAGATGCGCGATCAGCTCGAAAAGGTGTTCATGGCGACGCGCACGACGACAGTGCTGGTGAGCCACGACCTCGAGGAGGCCGTCTACCTCTCTGACCGGATCTTGCTGCTGACGCGGCGGCCAACGCAGATCGCCGACTACGTGTCCTTTGCGGGTGCGCGTCCGCGGGGGATCGCCACCTTGTCCGATCCGGAGTTCGTGCGGATCAAGGCGCACTGCCTCGACGTGTTCCAGCGCGAAGTGCGCCGGGGCGAGCGATAGCTCCGCATCGAGGCGTCATTCGCACTGCACAAGAGCGACGGCGCGGCTCCATCACGCGGTTTCGTGCGCTGACCCTTGCGCCTTCACGAACCTCTGACTTGAAATAGGGAGGGCGCTCGTGAGCATTTGTGCCTCAAGTCGAACAGCACGGCGGAGCCGCTCCAGGCATGGCAGGACCGCAACATCTCATCCCCCGGCAGTTGGTGCCGGATCTGTCCGTGCCTCTCGTGGGCGGGCCGCGATGGCGGCTGTGCGACCAGAAACCCCAGCATTTCACCATGCTGATCTTCTACCGCGGCCTGCATTGTCCCGAGTGCCGCAGCTACCTGAAGGATGCTGAGGCGCGGCTGAAGCAGTTCAAATCCGCGGGCGTCAGCGTCATCGCGCTGTCGTGCGACAGCGAAGAGCGCGGGTGTGCAGCCGAACGCGACTGGGGGCTTACGTATCTCCCCTTAGCCTGGGGGCTGACCGAGCAGCAGGGCCGCTCCTACGGCCTCTTCATTTCGCGCGGCCGGGGCAAGACTGGGCTCGGCATCGATGAGCCTTCCCTGTTCGTGGAGCCGGGGCTGTTTCTTGTGCGCCCCGACCGCACGCTGTTCTTTGCCTCGATCCAGAACATGCCGTTCGCCCGGCCGATCCTGTCGGAAGTGCTGCGCATGGTCGAGTGGACCGTCGCCAACAAATATCCCGCGCGCGGCGAAGCGGATTGCTGATCCAGGTCAATTTGGCGATGTTTGGGGCCTTGCGAAAATAGGCATCACACAGTTTGCGTTCCCGGAAATCGCGCGCAAGCGCGATTGTCCGGACCTTGCCCGGTTGCGATTCTGCTGCACGCAGCAAGATCCCGGACAGCCGTGCTTGCGCACGCCTTCCGGGAATGCATTCCGGTGGGGCTGAGTATCTTCCGATCGCGGCGCGGATCGCCCGACGATCCCATGCATGTCAGAAAGCCGCTAGCCCTGGCGACGCGGATCGGCCACGTCCTCGATGACGAGTTCGAGCTTGTTGCGGCCGTTCCACGTATCGCGGCGCAGATGTCCGGCGATGTGCAGCGGCAGGCCGGCCGAGGCGAGGATCGCGTCACCGACGGGCTGACCCGCGGCGCGGAAGGCGACCGCATTGAGCTTCGAACCATCTCCAGCCTCGATCGTGCAGCGCACGTGCGCCTCGCCCACGACTTTCGCGAAACGGACGCGGTGGGCCGGGAAGGCGAACCGGGGCTGCGGATTGCCCTGGCCATAGGGCCCCGCCCGCTCGATGAGGCCCAATAGGTCGTCGTTCACGCTCAACGGTGTCAGGGCGCCGTCAAGATCGAAGGCCGCGGCGGTGCGCGCGGCGTCCGTGCGCGCCACGAGGCGCGCCTGGAGGAAGACCGTGAGATCCGCCAGCCGGTCGCGCTTGACGGTGAGGCCGGCGGCCATGGCGTGCCCGCCGCCTTTCTCGAGAATGCCCTCGGCGACGGCGGCGCGCACCGCCTCGCCGATGTCGACGCCGTCGATGGAGCGGAGCGAGGCCGTGCCGCGGCCCGCCTCGTCCCAGGCGATGACGCAGGAGGGAAGCCGGAAGCGTTCGGTCAGGCGGCTCGCGACGAGGCCGACGACGCCCTTGTGCCAAGCATCGCCGCCGACGATGAGCACGGCGCAGTCCGGGTTCTCCTCGACCATGCGGTCGGCGGTGGCGTTGGCTTCTTCCAGCGTCGCCGTTTCGATGGCTTTGCGCTCCCGGTTGAGCTTGTCGAGGAGGACGGCGATGCGCGCGGCTTCGAGTTCGTCGTGGCCCGAGAGCAGGCGCGCGCCAAGGGCGGCGTCGCCGATGCGGCCGCCTGCGTTGATGCGGGGGCCGAGCACGAAACCTAGGTGATAGGCGGTCGGGGCGACGGCGAGCCCCGAGGCGTCGGCCAAGGCCTTCAACCCGGTGTTCGTGCGGCCGCGCATGACCTGCAGGCCCTTCGTCACGTAGGCGCGGTTCAGGCCCTTCAGCGGGACAACGTCACAGACGGTGGCAAGGGCCACGAGATCCAGCCACTGCAGCAGGTTCGGCGGCTTGATCTCGCCCGTGTAGGCGTCGCACGCGCGCAACTCGCGGGCCGTGCCGACGAGGAGCATGAAGACGACGCCGGCCGCGCACAGGTGGCCGAGGCCCGAGAGATCGTCCTGGCGGTTGGGATTGACGACCGCTGCAACGGCCGGCAAGCGCTCGTCGGCCTGGTGGTGGTCGACGACGATCACCTCGGTGCCGTGCGGCTTGGCGGCGTCGAGCGTTTCGAAGCTGGTCGTGCCGCAGTCGACCGTGACGATGAGATCAGACTCGCGCGCCAGCATGTCGATGGCCTGCGGGTTCGGGCCGTAGCCCTCGAGCAGGCGATCGGGAATGTAGATGCGCGCGTCGATGCCATGATGGGCGAAGAAGAGCCGCATCAGAGCGGATGAGCAGGCGCCATCGACGTCGTAGTCGCCGAACACCGCGATGCGCTCGCGCTTCTGGATGGCATCCGCGATGCGCTTGGCTGCAGCATCCATGTCGCGCAGGACGCTTGGGTCCGGCATGAGGGCCTTGATGGTCGGGTCGAGTGCGACGGCCACGTCGTCGATGCCCACGCCGCGGGAGGCCAGCACGCGACCGAGAAGCTCTGGCAGATTGTGGCGCTGGCTGATGGCGGCCGCCGTTTTGGCGGCTTGCGGTGCGAGGCGTTCGCGCCACTGCAGCCCGCGCGCGGAAGAGGTCACGCCCAGATAGGGTGCGCCCTCCGCCGCTTCCACCGCTGCCTTCTTGCGCGCTGCCCCCATAGCCTCCGCCCGGCCTTGCCCCGATTGCGACAGGCAAGACGACATCGATTCGGGGGTGGAGGGCAAAAGCCGCTGTGGAGGGTGTGGGGATCTACCTCACGCAGCAAGTTGCCGGACAGCCGTGCTTGCGCACGGCTTCCCGGAACGCAAGAAGAGGGCCGGGATAAAGAGGTGTGCGCTTAAATCTGTCATCCCGGACGGTGCGCAGCACCGATCCGGGACCCAGGGCAGCGGGCGCATCCTTTGCCCCTGGGTCCCGGCTCTGCGCGTTGCGCGCTCAGGCCGGGATGACACATGGGGGGTACCGGCACGTGGTTTGGCTCACTCGCCGCACCCGCTCTTCTTGACAACGGTGTGGATGCGACCTGCCGGAGGTAGCTCGCAGTGGATGACAGGTCAGGCGAACTTCTGGCGGGCAAGGGCGGCGCCTTTCGCGAGGTTGGCGAGCTTGGCGTAGGCGATCTCGCGCGACATCGGGGCCATGCCGCAGTTGGTGCAGAGCTGGATGCGCTCCTTCGGCACGACCTTCATGGCGGCTTCGGCGACGGCCAAAACCTCCTCAGGCGTCTCGACGGTGTCGCTCGCAACGTCGATGGCACCGACCAGGATGGTCTTGCCTTCGAGAAGCGACAGCAGGCTCAAGGGCACGCGCGAGTTGCGCGCCTCGACGGACACCTGCTTGATGCTGCTCCGCGCGATGGCCGGGAAGATCTCCTCGTACTGGCGCCACTCGGTGCCGAGCGATGCCTTCCAGTCGATGTTCGCCTTGATGCCGTAGCCGTAGCAGATGTGGACGGCGGTGGTGCACGTGAGGCCGCTCGCAGCCTTTTCCAAGGCCGGGATGCCCCACTCGGCGACTTCCGTGGTGAAGACGTTGAAGGCGGGCTCGTCGAACTGCACGACATCGATGCCGTCGGCCTGCAGGGCGCGGGCCTCCTGGTTCAGCAACTCCGCGAAGGCCATCGCCATGGCGATGCGGTCCCCGTAGTGGCGATCGGCCACCGTGTCGGCGATCGTCATGGGGCCGGGGAGCGTGAATTTGAGTTTGCGCTTGGTGTGGGCGCGGGCGAGCTTCGCCTCCATCGCATGAACGCGGCCCTTGAGCCGGAGCGGGCCCACGACCTGAGGCACCATCGCCTTATAGCGGTCGTTGCGGATGCCCATCTCGACCTTGTTGGCGAAATCGATGCCGTCGACGCGCTCCAGGAAGCCGTGCACGAAATGCTGGCGGGCCTGCTCGCCGTCGCCCACGATGTCGAGGCCCGCGTCCTCTTGCAGCTTGACGGCAAGGATCGTCGCGTCGCCCTTGGCCGCTTCGAGATCGGTGCCGGTGGGCTTCCAGGGCGCCCAGAGCTTGTTGGTCTCGGCGAGCCAAGACGGCTTGGGCAGGCTCCCGGCGATCGTCGTCTCGAACATCTCTTGTTCCTCCCGATGCGTGACAGTGTTTCGGCCCCGTGATTTCTATACGCAGCAACAGCGGGCCGAGTTCAAGAGACCGTTAGAGCAAAGGCGGCAGGAGGAAAAGCGATGTTCTCGAGCGAGGCAGCCGCACGGTTCATTGCCGACGCGCACGCGTCGCGGGAGGCCTACCGCAATCTTCCCGCGGACATCGCGCCGTCCAGCCTCGCCGAGGCCTATGCCGCCCAGGAGGCGCTGGCGCGGATCTGGGAGCAGCGGTTCGGCCCTGTCGCCGGCCTCAAGATCGCGACCACGACGAAAGTCATGCAGGCGCTGATGGGGATCGACCATCCCTGCGGCGGGATGATCTATGGCGCGCGCATTCATCGGTCGCCCGCTACCGTGCGGAAGGCGGACTACGTGAACGTGCGGGTCGAATGCGAATTGGCTGTGCGGCTCGGCCGGGATTTGGGCGCTGCGGGCGCGCCCTACACACGCGACAGCGTTCGTGCCAGCGTCGGCGAGGTGATGGCCGCGTTCGAACTCATCGAGGATCGCAACGCGGTTTACAAGGAGACGAAGGCGCTCTCGCTGATTGCGGACAATGCCTGGAACGGCGGCATCGTGATCGGCGCGGCGAAAGCCTATGATCCCAAGGTCGATCCCAACGGCATCGCGGGCACGTTGCGTCGCAATGGCCAAGTCGAGCTGACGGGCAAGACGGATGATCCGTTCGGGGCGCTGGCGTGGCTCGCCAATCTTGCCGTCGAGCGAGGGCGGCCGATCAGGGCCGGGATGGTCGTGATCACCGGTAGCCTGATCGTCACGGTCGACATCGCCCCCGGTGAGCGCCTCGATTTCAGCATCGACGGCGTCGGCGACGTGTCGATGTCGGCGGTGTAGCCCCTTTCCCCTGACCGGGTCGACCACCTGCTTCCTTTGTGCGTTCCCGGCCGAGCGAAGCGAGAGCCGGGGCCTTTCCCGGCGGAGGTTTATCTCAATGCGGCAAGATCCCGGACAGCCGTGCTGGCGCACGGCTTCCGGGAACGCAAGAGAAAGGTCTTCGCTGCGACGGCGACCGTGAATGCCTCAGACGCTTTCGCGGAAGGCTTGGTCGAAGATCGAGAGGCCGAGGTCGATCTCCTCGTTGCTGATGGTGATGGGGGGCGCGATGCGGAAGACGCCCCAGCCGCCGCGAATGATGCTGGTCGAGAGACCGAGTTCGAGGCAGCGATTCATCACCTTCTGCGCCATGTCCGGGGCCGGCGTCTTCGACTTGCGATCCTTGACGAGCTCGATGCCCATCAGCAACCCGCGTCCGCGCACGTCGCCGATGACTTCATAGCGCTGCTGCATGGCCTCGAAGCCTTCCCTGAGGCGCGCGCCGGCGGCACGGGCGCGATCCGCCAGGCGATCGCGCAGGATGATCTCGATGACCTTAAGGCCGACGGCGGCCGGCAGCGGGTCGGAGGCGTGCGTGGTGTAGAAGTGGAATTTCTTCTCGAAGCAGGTGTCCTCGATCGCCGGCGTGGTGATCACGGCCGATAGGGGAAGGCCGGCGCCGAGTGTTTTCGACAGGGTGACGAAATCCGGCACGAGGCCATCGTGCTCGCAGTCGAAGAGCGTGCCTGTGCGGCCCAGGCCCGTCTGGGCCTCGTCGACGATGACGAGCATGCCGCGTGCGCGCGCCATTTCGGCCGCTGCCTTCAGGTAGCCCTGCGGCGGGACGATCACGCCGCCAGATGAAAGGATACTCTCGATGATGAGCGCCGCCGGTGCGCCGGTCGACTGGCGATCGAACATCTCGAAGCCCAATTGCAGCTCGGCCTTCCAGTCGTAGGTCTCGCCGTTCATGAAGCGCGGGCGGTAGGGCGTGGGGGCCGGCAGGGCGAAGGAGCCAGGAAGCGCCGGGCCATAGCCGCGGCGCGAACTGTTGTAGGTCGCGGACGCCGCGCCGCCGGTCACGCCGTGCCAGGAGTGCGACAGCGCCAGGACTTCGTGCCCGCCCGTCGCAGTCTTCGCCATACGCAGGGCGGCCTCGTTGGATTCGCCGCCCGTGGAGAGCAGCAGCACGCGGCCGAGATCGCCCGGCGCGATCTTCGCCAGCGCCTCGGCGAGGTCGATCACGGGGCGCGACAGGAGCTGGCTGTAGAGATGAACGAGTTCGCCGGCCTGCTCGCGGATCACTTCGGTGATCTCGGGGTGGCTGTGTCCGAGGATGGCGCTCATCTGCCCGGAGGCGAAATCGAGGAGCTTCTGGCCCTGGGTCGTGACCATGTACGAGCCCTGCGCACGCTCGATGATCGCCGGCTGGAAGAAGTGCCCGTAGCGAACGAGATGGCGATTGGCGCTGTCCCAGAGTTCGGCTTCGGTCTTGCGCGTCGGCTTCTGCATGCTTTCGTCTCCCGGGCGCCGTGGTGCGCAGCGACCTCTTATAGAATTTGGCTCAGGAATTCGCGCGTGCGCGGATCGCGCGCTTCCTTGAAGAACGTCGCGGGGGGGCCGTGCTCCACAATCACGCCCTTCTCGGTGAAGTAGATGTGGTCGCCGACTTCGCGCGCGAAGCCCATTTCGTGCGTGACGAGGATGCATGTCATCCCATCGTCGGCAAGTTCGCGGATGGTCGACAAGACTTCCTTCACCGTCTCCGGATCGAGTGCCGATGTCACTTCGTCGAACAGCATCACGTCCGGCGTCATGGCGAGAGAGCGGGCGATGGCGACGCGCTGCTGCTGGCCGCCCGACAATTCGCCTGGATAGGAGTTCTCCTTGCCCTCGAGCCGCACCTTCTTGATCAGGCGGCGGGCCTGCGCCTCCACTTCTTCCTTGGGACGCTTGAGGACGAGTATGGGCGCCATCATCACGTTTTCCAGCGCCGTTTTGTGGGGGAAGAGGTTGTACTGCTGGAAGACCATGCTGACCTTCTTGCGCAGCTCGAGCTTGTCGAGCTTGGGGTCGTGCACTTCCTGGCCCTCGACCAGGATCGATCCCTTGTCGATGCCGACGAGCGCGTTGATGCAGCGCAGGAGCGTCGACTTGCCGGAGCCCGACGGCCCGATGATGCAGACGACCTCGCCCTTGCGGACATCGAGGCTCACGCCCTTCAGCACCTCGACCTTGCCGTAGGACTTATGCACGTCGCGGACGCTGACGATGGGCTGGTCCGGGGTCCACGCGGCGTTGGCTTGCATTGCGCCGGCCTCAGATCTTGACGGCATACTTGCGCTCCAGCCACAGCGTCCAGCGCGCGATCGGGTAGCAGTAGAGGAAGAACAGCGCCAGAAGCAGGGAATACATGGGCATGAGAAGGTCCGTGCGCTGTTCGGCCGAGAGGGCATCCTGGGTCAGGGTCATGGCGTCGTTGACGCCGACGATGGAAATGAGCGGGGTCGCCATGGTGAGGATGGCGTACCAGTTCATCCACGGCGGAATCATGCGGCGGACGCACTGGGGCAGGATGATGCGCCACAAGGTCTGCAGCCGCGTGAAGGCGAGGCTCTCCGCGCTCTCCCATTGCGCAGTCGGGATGGAATTCACCGCGCCGCGCACGATCTCGGACATGTTGGCCATGATCGGCAGCGACAGGCCGACGCTCGCCTTCAGCCAGCCCGGCAGGGGAATGGAGAATCCGAACAGGCGGATCTGGAACGGCGTCAGCAACATCACGAAGAACAGCAGGACGAGCCACGGGGCGTTGCGGAAGAACTGCGTGAGCGCCCAGGCGAGGTTGCGCAGCGGGCGGTGGATCGAGATCTGCCCGAGGCCCAGCACGATGCCGACGGCAGTGCCGAGCGCCATGGCGAGGAAGCTCACCGCGATGTTGAGCGCGAAGCCGCCGAACTCGCGCGGGGGGCCGAACAGGATGAGCGGGAACCACTTGATGAGGCTCTGCAGGACACTTTGCGTGCCGACGGTGGACTGCAGTTGGGCACGCGCCTCCAGTGTCAAAATGGGGATCGCGCAGGCGACAAGGATAACGAAAGCGGCCGTCGGCGTGAACGCGGAAGCAAACCTCTCTCCGCTCGCGGCAGCGGAGATGCGCGCCTTGCTCTCCCGGACGCAGGCCTCGAGCGATGTCATCGGCCGAAACCCGGGATCGCGAGCGCGCGCTCGAGACGGATCATGCCCCACACGAGGATGCCGACGAGGAACAGGTAGAACAGCAGGAGCGTGATCATCATCTCCAGCACGTTGATGCGGTCGGACCAGATCTGGCTCGCCACGAACAGCGTCTCCGGCACGGCGATGGCGTAGGCCTGCGTCGTCGTCTTCACGAGATTGACGAGATTGTTGTTGAGCGCGGGCAGGCAGATGCGCACGGCCAGCGGCAGGATGACGTAGCGGTAGGCCTGCCAGCGGCTGAAGCCGAGGGCGTCCGCCGCTTCCACCGTCGCCGACTGCACGGCGTCGATGCCGGAGCGGAAGATCTCGATGTTGAAAGCGCCGGCGAAGAACGAGAGCGAAATCATCGCCCAGGCGAAACTGCCGAGCATAGGTTGCGCGATGCCGTAGTCGTTGACGACGCGCGGCATCAGAGGCCCCAGCGCGAAGTAGAAGAAGAACATCTGCACGAGCGGGGGCGTATTGCGGAAGAATTGGATGTAGGCCTGCACCAGCGTCTTGAGCACGCGGAAGCGGCTGCCTTGCAGCCACGCGCCGAAGATGCCGATGAGGATGCTCAAGCCGATGCACAGCACGGACAGCTGCAGCGTGGTCAGCATGCCCTTGAGCAGGCGGCCACGCTCGAAGCTGTCGTAGAAGTGGACGAGATTGATGCCGTAGGCGTCGTGGACGTGGCGCAGGAATTCCCAGAAGCTATCCATGCGAGGGGTCTGGACGTCCCGATTTCTGATCCGAAAGAAGCCTGGAGGCAGGCTCCCCGGGACGAGCCCCGGGGAGGCACGATGCGCGCGTTACTGCTTGGCTTTTGCCGAGGCGTCGACGAGCCACTTGGAGTTGGAGCCCACCCACTTCTTCTCGATCTCGAGCAGCTTGCCGGACTTCAGCCAGTCGGTCACGGTTTCGGAAACGAGCTTGCCCCAGGCGCCGTCGCGCTCTTCGAGCTTCACGGCGATGCCCCACGGCACGATCGGCCACTCGTTGAGCTGCAGGCATTCGAATTCGGCCCAGCGCTTCTCGTCGCTGTTCTTCTGCCAGAAGAGGACGGCGTCGTCGTAGACGAAGCCGACGCAGCGGCCGTCGAGCAGGGCCTGCTGGGCCTCGGCCACCGCCTTGAAGGCGATCAGGTCCTGGCCCGTGTACTTCGACTGCAGGTCGTTGTTGTAGAAGGCGCCCTGGATGGCGCAGACGGGCTTGCCCTTGAGGTCGGCCGCCGTCTTGATGTTCGCCTTCTTGTTGGCGAGGATCGCCACGCCTGACGCGTAGTAGAGCGGCTCGATGAAGCCCACGACCTTGCGGCGGTCGGGCGTGTCGCTCATGGTCGCGATCATCAGGTCGATCTTGCCCTGCTGCAGGAACTGCATGCGGTTCGAGCTGACGACGGGCACGAGCTCGAGCTTGACGCCGAGGCGCTTGGCGATCTCTGCGCCGAGATCGGGCTCGATGCCGATGACGCCGCCCGAAGCGTCGCGAAAGCCGAAGGGCGGATAGTCCGCCTTGGTGCCGACGACGAGGACGCCCTTGGCCTTGATGTCGGCCAGCTGGTCGGCCTGCGCGGCGCCGATCATGGCTCCCAGCGCCAGAACTACGCCCACGAGACGGGCGGCAATCGATGCAATCATCCTGATCCCCCTAACGAACTGACCCGGGCCTGCCGGGCGGACGGGGCGAAGGCTATCGTATCGTCGCCCAGGCCCGCTAGGGCGAAATGCGCGTCGGCCGCGGGTTTGAAATGGTTAGCGCGTCGATTGCGATCGCATTGGGCCGTTGCCCAGCGGCTCTGCATCGGGAACGGGCAGGCGCTGGGGCGCCCGCGCTTCGCCGGGCTACGTCAAAAGGATGAGTTCGGCTCCTTCAGGAAGGCCGTCTCATCCGGGGCGGCCGCACGTCCTAGAACTGCATTGCGGTGCGGGAAGCGGCCGAAGCGCGCGATGATCTCGCGGTGCCGGAGGGCCGACTTGAGCGAGTTGGCCTGGTCGGGCAGATCGGTCAGGGCTTCGAAGAGGGCCACGCAATGGTCCTGGTCCGGCAGATGCTCGCTGTGCATCAGCGGCAGATAGAAGAACTGCCGGCGGATCGGCGACAGGGCCTTGTCGAACCCCTTGGCGATGGCAACCTTGACGACGTCGCGTGCGTAAGGGTCCGCGGCAAAAGCAGCGGGCGTGCCGCGGCCGAGATTGCGCGAGAACTGGTCGAGAACGATGACGAGGGCCAGCGCCGTCTCGGGTTCTGCGCGCCAGTCTTCCAGGTCGCGGCGCACGGCCCGGGCGTGGAGAGCCCCGAAGCGCTTGCGGATGTCCGCGTCGAAAGCATCGTCATGAGTCCACCAGGCCTTGCGCGGCTGATCCGCTTCCGGCGAGCCTGTCGCGAACCAGAAATCCAGGACGGCGGTGGCCTCGGGATGGGGCATGGCCCGCTCGACGGCGCCCTCTTGCGTTGCGTCAGGCCTTGGCGGCGCGGCGGGCGGCCTTCTTCTCGCGGCGCTTGGCGTTGAGGGCCTGGCGCTGGCGAGCCTGGATCTTCTTGCGGCGCGTGTTGGACATCTTGGGCATGGTGCTGTTCTCCGGATGGGTTTCGGGCTCCGGCATGCCATGCCGCGCGTTTTCCTGCAACCGGAGACGGGCGCCCTCACTCGACGTGGTGCGCACCGCCCCTGGGTCCCGGCGCTGCGCGCTGGCGCGCTCTGGCCGGGATGACATTAGGTCGGAGTGCGCGGGCGCAGGTCCCCTAGACGTCGAATTTGACGCCTTGGGCCAGGGGCAGCGCATTGCCGTAGTTCACGGCGCTGGTCTGGCGGCGCATGTATGCCTTCCAGGCGTCCGAGCCGCTCTCACGGCCGCCGCCCGTCTCCTTCTCGCCGCCGAAGGCGCCTCCGATCTCGGCGCCCGAGGTGCCCATGTTGACGTTGGCGATGCCGCAATCGGAGCCGCGCTCGGACAGGAAGCGCTCGACCTCGCGGATGTCGGTCGAGAAGATCGAGGACGAGAGCCCCTGCGGCACGGCGTTCTGCAGGGCGATGGCCTCGTCGAGGGTACGGTACTTGAGCACGTAGAGGATCGGGGCGAAGGTCTCCTCGACGACCGGGCCGACCTGCGCGGGCATCTCGACGAGGGCCGGCCGTGCGTAGAACGAGGCCGCGCCGTTGACGTCGACGCGCTCGCCGCCGTGGACGCGTCCGCCGTGTTCGACCGCCTTCGCGAGGGCCGCCCGCATGCGCTCGAAGGCGGGGCCGTCGATCAGCGGGCCGACAAGGGCGGAACTCGCGAGCGGATTGCCGACCGCGATGTTGCGGTAGACCTCGATGAGCCGCGGCACGAGCCGATCATAGACGCTCTCGTGGACGATCAGGCGCCGCAGCGTCGTGCAGCGCTGGCCGGCGGTGCCCATGGCGCCGAAGGCGACGGCGCGCAGCGTGAGGTCGAGATCCGCAGAAGGCGTAACGATCGAGGCGTTGTTGCCGCCGAGTTCCAGGATGGCGCGGCCGAAGCGGCGGGCGAGGCGTTCGCCTACGATGCGGCCCATGCGCGTCGAGCCCGTCGCCGAGACGACGGGGACGCGCGCGTCGTCCACGAGGATCTCGCCCACGTCGCTGCCGCCGAGGAGCAGCGAGACGAGGCCTGCGGGGGCGTCGGCGCCGAACTTGCGCGCGGCGCGCTCGAACAAGGCCACCGTGGCAAGGGCGGTGAGCGGTGCCTTTTCCGACGGCTTCCAGACGACGGCATCTCCGCAGACGAGGGCGAGGGCTGCATTCCACGACCAGACAGCGACGGGAAAGTTGAACGCAGAGATGACGCCGACGACGCCAGCCGGGTGCCACGTTTCGGTGAGCTTGTGATCGGGGCGTTCGGACTTGATCGTGAGGCCATAGAGCTGGCGCGAGAGGCCGACAGCAAAATCGCAGATGTCGATCATCTCCTGCACTTCGCCGAGGCCTTCGGAGGGGACCTTGCCAACCTCGATCGAAACGAGGGTGCCCAAGTCTTCCTTGCCCTCGCGCAGCTCTTCTCCGAGGAGACGGACCAATTCGCCGCGGCGCGGGGCCGGGACGCTGCGCCAGGCCTTGAAGGCCTCGTGCGCCTCCCCGATGAGCGCTTTCGCCGTGTCAGCCGTCGCATCGGCCACGTGGGCGATCTCGCCCCCGTCGATCGGACTGACGACACAGCGGGTGCCACGCGTGTACAGCGTCTTGTCGACGCCGAGGCGTTCCAGGATCGACGCGACGTCCGAAGCCAGGGGTGATTGCATGCCCGTCGCCGCCATGGTGTGCCTCCTTGCCCGATCCCAAATGCTTGCTTGCACAGATCAGGAGCCTTCGCTATCGCCCAACCACCCCGGCCGCAAGCCGGGATGAAAAATGTCATAAAGCCGCGCTATCCCGAGCGCCCGGTTTCGTCGGCGGCTCCAGAAAGGTTCCTATGCCCGGCATTGCGGAAGACGCGTGGCTCGCGCACGTCCCGAAGATGGAGATCCCCTACGATGGCGACGCGCGCCAGGCGCTGGGGTTCGACCTGCCGTCCATCGTCATCAATCTCCCGCACCGTACGGACCGTTGGGACGCGATCTCGACGCGGCTCGGCGCCGTTGGGCTGACCAAGCTGACGAAGGCGCCGGCCGTGCTGGGCGCCGATCTCAGCGACGCGCAACTCACCGCGCTGCTCGGGCCCAGAGGGCCGTCGATCCGCGAGACGCCCCGCGATCACCTGTCGCTCACGCCGCCGGCGGTCGGTTGCTTCCTGTCGCACGTGGCGATCTGGCAATGGGTCGTCGCGCACGAGTTGCCGCGGGTGATGGTGCTTGAGGACGATGCGCATCCCGGCGCGCACTTCGACGGGGCGCGCTTTGCCCGCGTTGTCGGATCGCTGACGCCGGAGGACAACCTGGTGTTTCCCGGCTGCCTGATCATGGGTGGTCTCGCAGACCGGCCGAGCGAAGGCCGTGACCTTGCGCGGCTCTACTATTTCAACGGCACGTTCGCGTACATGATCACGCCGGCGGGCTGCCGGTTTCTGCTGTCGCACATCAAGGCGCCGGACCGGCACGTCGATCACCAGATCAGCCGCGTGCTGATGCAGCAGCGCCGGGCGTTTCCCGCCTGGTACGTGGCGCCGCCGCTGCTCGAGCCCGATTGGTCGCTGCGCAGCGATTGCTACGTGCCGCTGTCACACGAGACCGATGCGGACCGCGAACTGGGGCTTCTGATCGACGACAGCCGCGCCGCGCTGCTCGCCGAGGGTCGGCCGCTGCTTCCGAAGTAGCCGATCTGGGAGCCTACGACTTGGTGGCGGCCAGATGGTTGCCGATGATGTAGCCGAAGGTGACGGCGGGGCCGAGCGTGATGCCGCCACCGGGGTAGTTGCCGCCCATGACGGAGGCCATGTCGTTGCCGGAGGCGTAGAGGCCTTCGATCGGCGCTCCGTTATCTCCGAGAACCTGGCCGTGTCCGTTGGTGCGCAGACCCGCGAAGGTGCCGAGGTCGCCGGGGACGACCTTCACGGCATAGAACGGCGCCTTCGCCACCGGACCGACGCAGGGGTTCGGTTGCACCGTCGGATCGCCGAGATAGCGGTTGTAGGCGTTGCAGCCCTTGTTGAACTCGGGGTCTATGCCGCGCGCGGCGCCCTCGTTGAGTGTCCCGACGGTTTGACTGAGCCCGGACGGGTCCACGCCGATGGTCTGCGCGAGTTCGCGCAGCGTGCGGCCGCGCACGAGATAGCCGGACTTCAAGACCGGCCCGAGCGGAACCGGGAAGGGCTTCACGAAGCCCAGGCCATAGCGGCGCAATGTGGGATGGTCGCACACGAGCCACGCAGCGGGCGCCTCGCCTTTGGGTGTCGCGCGCACCATCGCCTGGATGAAGTCGTGGTAGGAGTTGGCCTCGTTGGTGAAGCGGCGGCCGTTGCGCAGGACGGCGATGACGCCGGGTTTGCCCCTGTCGATGAAATGCGGGAAGACGCCGAAGGTGCCGTCGCGGCGCGGTACGCGCGAGACGGGCACCCATGCGGCGGCGTTGGGATAGCCTTCGACGGCCTTGCCGCCGACCGTCTCGCCGAGACGGATGCCGTCTCCTGTGTTGCCTTCGGGCGCCGGTGACCAATGCTCCTGTCCCGTCGGGGCGTGCGGAAACATCGCCTTGCGGCGGGCGATGTCCCACGGGAAACCGCCGGCGGCGAGGACGACGCCGCGACGCGTTTCGACACGCACATCACCGTCTGCGGTGCGCACGCGCGCACCCGTCACGCGGTTGCCGTCGCGGATCAGTTCGGTCACGGGAGAGGACGTCCAGATGTCGACACCGGCATCGAAGGCGGACTTCGCGAGGCGCGCTGCGAGCGCGTTGCCGTTGGTCAGCCGCATGGCGCGGCCGTGGAACGCGAGATCGCGCAGGTAGCGGGCGAGCAGCACCGCGACGTAGCCCGCCGACTTCACCGACCGGGTGACGTTGAAGAAGTGGAGGAGTTCGCGCTGCGATCCGATCATCATGCCGACGAAGGTGATTTCGCGCAGCGGTGGGCGCAGGCGCTTCACCTCCTTGCCGAGGGCGCGCGCGTCGAACGCCTTCGCCACGATCGAGCGGCCTCCGGGCAGTGCGCCCGGTGCCTCGGGATGATAGTCGGAGAACCCCGGCCCCAGCTCGAACTGCAGCGCCGTTTCGTTCTCGAAAAACTGGATGGCCTTGGGACCGTTCTCGAGGAAGGCGTCGACGGTTTCGGCGTTGAACTGATTGCCGGCTTCGTGCTGGAGATAGCGGCGGGCTGCCTCGCGGCTGTCCTTTACGCCCGCTGCGACGGCATGCGGACTGCCGGGGATCCAGAGCCAGCCGCCCGATCGCGCGGTGGTGCCGCCGAAGACGGACTCCTTCTCGGCCACAATGACGCCGAGGCCACGCTTGGCGGCGGTCACGGCGGTGGCAAGCCCGCCCGCGCCAGATCCAACGACGAGCACGTCGGTCGTGACCGTCCTGATCGTTTCGCCTTCCCCGTGCATGCTTCCCCCTGCGTCTGGCGCCCGTGCCGGGTCGTTGGGGGAAGGTTAGCCGTGCGCCAGCATCTGCGCCACCATCGCGCCGATGGCGAGCGACGCCGTGAGGCCGGGGCTTTCGATGCCGTACAGCGCCACGAGACCGTCGATGCCGTGCACGTCCGATCCGTGGATGAAGAAATCCGGTACCGCTTCCCCCTCGCGATAGAGCTTCGGGCGGATGCCCGTGTAGTCGGGATGCAGGCGCGATACATCGAGGCCCGGATAGTAGGAGCGGATGAAATCGAGGAAGGCGGTGAGCTTCTCGGGCTCGAACGTGTAGTCGATGTCGGGGATCCAGGCGATGTCCGGGCCGAACTTGCAGCGGCCGCCGATGTCGACCGTCGCGTGCAGGCCGAGCCAGGCACCGTCCGGCATCGGATAAATATGCCGGCTGAACGGCGAGCGGCCAGACAGCGCGTAGTACTGGCCCTTGGCGTAGTAGGTCGGCGGCGGCGTGTAGCCGGTGGAGGCTGTGAGTGTTGCGGCGAGCTTCGAGGCGTGCAGGCCAGCCGACAGTACGAGGCGCCGGCAGGTCAGGCTTCCGCCGTCGTCGCCGCCGGTGGTGAGGCGGAACGTTCCGTCCGGCTGCCTGTCGATGCCGAGGACAGGGCAGCGTAGGACCACCGATCCGCCGGCGGCCTCTATCAGGCCCTGCAGCGTCAGCATGTAGGTGTGGCTGTCGATGACGCCGGTTGACGGGGACAGGAGGGCCGCCACGCAGGAGAGTTCCGGCTCGAGGGCCTTTGCCGCCGCGCCGTCGAGGGGCTCGAGATCGTCCACGCCGTTGGCCTTCGCGGTGGCCTGGAGCTGGGCAAGCTTCTTGAGTTGGCTGTCGTGCGTTGCGACGAGGAGCTTGGTGCAGCGGGCATGCGGGACGGCGTGGTCGCGGCAGAAGTCGTAGAGCATGTGCTTGCCGGCGACGCACAGCTTCGCGCGCAGGCTGCCGGTCGGGTAGTAGATGCCGGCGTGGATGACCTCGCTGTTGCGCGAACTCGTCTCCGAGCCGATCAGCGCGTGCTGCTCCAGGACAAGCACCTCGTGCCCTGCCTCGGCCAGGGAGCGGCCGATAGCGAGCCCAACAGCCCCCGCGCCGACCACGACGATATCAACATCCACTGCGTTGGCCATGGTTTCTCCTTGAGAATCAGGTGATGCCACGCTTCGAAAGCCTGTTCCAGAGCGCGGGTTGGAACATGTCGTGTTTGGTCTTGCGCTTGGAACAAAAAGAGAACATTATGTAGGTCGGCGGGTGATCGGGTTGATCGAGGAGGGGCGAATGGCAGGTCTCGACGGGGCTGTGGTGCATAGCCATCCGAATGCGGGGGAATTCTGCCCCTGGTGCGAGCAACCGATTTCGCACGACAAATTCGAGGAAATCCGTCAGCGCATGACGGAGGAGCAGAACGAGCGGCTTGCCGCGCTGACGGCGGAGCACGAGCAGAAGGCCGCGCAAATGCGCGCCGAGGCGACGGCCGCCGTCGAGGCGGCGCAGCGCCATGCGCAAGTGGACGCGCAGCGGCGGCTCGCCGAAGAGCGCGCGAAGATCCTGGCCGCGGCCGAAGCCGCGCAGCAGGCGAAGCTTGCCGAGTTCCAGGACAAGATCGTAGCTGCCGAAGCCGCGCGCAGCGCCCTGCAGCAGCAGATGGCGACGCTCAAAGCGGAGCAGGAGGCGGCGATCGCGGAGAAGATCGCGCAGGCGCGGGAGGCGTTGCAGCGCGAGCGCGACACGGCGGTTCTGGCCGAGAAATCGAAGGCGTTCGAGGAGACCCAGCGCCTGCAGCAGAAGCTGCAGGATCTGCAGCGCCAGCTCGAGGCCAAGACGTCCAACGAACTGGGCGAAGGCTCCGAGGTCGATCTGTTCGAGGCGCTGCGCGAGGCGTTTCCGGGCGACCGCATCTGGCGCGTGGGCA
This sequence comes from Hyphomicrobiales bacterium, assembly GCA_003963125.1. Taxonomy (GTDB): domain Bacteria; phylum Pseudomonadota; class Alphaproteobacteria; order Rhizobiales; family Hyphomicrobiaceae; genus AWTP1-13. The sequence continues at coordinate 17,120 of RXJK01000046.1, read as the reverse complement.
AAGGCGTCAACGGCGCGGACGTGATCCATGTGGTGCAGCACAACGGCCAGGAGTGCGGCAAGCTCATCTACGACAGCAAGAACCGCAATGCGTGGCAGAACGAGTTCGTGAACAAGCTGCGCGCGGACAAGATTGCGGAGGGCGCGGACCACGCCATCCTGTCGAGCAACAAATTCCCCAAGGACAAGCAGCAGATCCATCCGCAGGACGGCGTGATCATCGCGGCGCCGTCACGGGTGGTGGCGCTGGCGCAGATCCTGCGCGGGCAGGTGCTGCGCATGCATGCCCTGAGGGCGAGCAGCGAAGAGCGCGGGCAGAAGTCCGAGGAGCTGTATCGCTTCGTCACCTCGGAGCACTTCAAGCAGCTCGTCGATCAGGTCGAAACGCAGACCAAGCGCATGCTGGAACTCGACCAGAAGGAGCAGGAGGCGCATCGCCGCCTCTGGGACCAGCGCAACAAGCTGATCCGCTCGGTGGAAAAGGCGCGCAGCGATCTGTCGTTCGAGGTCGACCGGATCATCGGGACTGCGGGCAATGGTCCCGAGGCCGACGAGGCGGCGTAGGCGATTTACAGTTGGGTTCGACTTTCCTTCATGCATTCCCGGCCGAGCGGAGCGAGAGCCGGGAACTTGCACGGTTGTGGTGAAACTCCATGCGGCAAGATCCCGGACAGCCGTGCTTGCGCACGGCCTCCGGGAATGCAGCGTCGAGGATGGGGCAACAGCGTGCTGCACAATCTTCCCAAGACCGATCAATCAAAAAAGGTGGTCCCTGGAGTTTCTTGAGCGCACGGACGCGCTGCTTGCCTGGATGCAGACGTGCCAACAGGTTCGATCAGCCCAGCAGTTCGAACGCGCGGCGGTAGCCCATGGCGGCGGGGTCGAAGAGGATGTCGGACGGCTTTAGGGGACGCGCTAGGGCCAAGCCCTCGAGGGACCGGCAGCGCGACAGGGCGACGTAGGCCTGTCCGTGGGCGAAGGTGCCGCGGCCCAAGTCGATATACACCTTGTCGAGCGTCAGGCCCTGACTCTTATGGATCGTAAGCGCCCAGGCGAGGCGCAGCGGGAACTGGTGGAACTCGCCGACCACGGCCTCCACGATCTTGCCCTGCTCGGTGTCGAAGGCGTAGCGGCGGCTCTCCCACGCGGCCTTCTCGATCTCGTGCTCGTCGCCGTCGATTTCGACCCAGACGCGCTTCTCCTCGAGGCGCGAGACCTTCGCGACCGTGCCGTTAACCCAGCGCTTGTCGGGATCGTTCCGCAGCAGCATCACCTTTGCGCCGACCTTGAGGGCGAGCGCCTCGTCGGTCGGCTGCGCCGAAGCGTTGTAATCCCCGGTGGTCGTCGCCTTGTACTGGAAGAGCTTGCCCTCCAGCCGCGCGAGATAAGCCTCGTTGATGCGTTTGGCGGCGGCATTGGTCGGCGTAAGGATGACGTAGTCTGCGCCTTCGGCCAGCGTGCGGATGGGGTGGACGCGATCGTTCAAGGCCGAGAGATCCTCCTCGTCGACGTCGCCTTCGCGCACGCGGTTGAGCACGCGGATCAGCGCCTCGTCCTTCTGGCGGAAGACTTGCGACAGTTCCACCAGCGCGGTGCCGGCACCCTCCTTCAACGAGGGAATCGAGAAGAAGAACGGCCCGCCGTGCGCGTTTTCGAGATGCTCGGCGACTTCGCCCTCGTCGATCACGGGCGGGAGCTGGTGCAAGTCGCCGAACATGGCGAGGCGCACACCGCCGAACGGTTCGCGCGGCTTGCCACGGTTGATGCGCAGCGACTGGTCGATGGCCCACATGATGTCGGAGCGCACCATCGACACCTCGTCGATGATGAGGAACTTCAGTTTGCGCATGACGCGGCCGTTGCGGCTGCGACGGATGTCATCGGGCCGGATGAGGCGCGGTGGGAAGCCGAAAAAGGAATGGATGGTGTGGCCGCCGACGTTGACGGCCGCGAGGCCCGTCGGCGCCACCACGACGATCTCGTCGGACATCATATCGCGCAGGGAGGTGAGAAGCGTCGACTTGCCCGTGCCGGCGCGCCCCGTGACGAAGAGGTGGCCCTCGCCCTCGCGCATGTAGTCGTATGCGGCGATGTGCTCGCGCGTCGGCTCGACGCCGGCGGGCCAGCCCTTGGGCCGCGGCTGGATCACGGGGACGCTGGTCGTCTTCTCGCTCATCGCATCTCGCGCGCTGTCGCTGACACGGAGCGGTTCACAGCCCGCGCCCGCCGGCGACATCGACAAGCTGCCCCGTCACGTAGGACGCCTTGTCCGAGCACAGCCACAGCACGGCTTCGGCCACTTCCTCAGCCTTGCCGCCGCGCTGCAGAGGAATGCTGCTCGCCAGCCGGGCGATGCGGCCCGGATCGCCGACGCGGGCATGGATCTCGGTGTCGATCAGGCCGGGACGGACGGCGTTCACCCGGATGCCTTCGCCCGCGAGTTCCTTGGCCATGCCGACCGTCATGGCATCGATGGCGCCCTTCGAGGCACCGTAGTCGGCGTAGCCGGTGGCGCCGCCGAGCTTGGAGGCGATCGACGACATGTTGACGATGGCGCCGCCCTTGCCGCCGCGGCTTTTCATCATACGGCGCGCGGCCTCCTGCGCGGAGAGGAAGGCGCCACAGACGTTCACGGCCAGCATGCGCTGAATGCGGTCGGCGTCGATCTCCGTAAAGGCGACCGCGGGCCCGAAGATGCCGGCGTTGTTGAAGAAGGCATCCAGCGTGCCGAGCTTCTGGTCCAGGGACTTGAAGATGCGCGCGACGTCCTCGGCCTTGGCGACATCGCCTTGGATGGCGATCGCGCGGCGGCCCTTGGCTTCGATGTCCCGGACGACGCCGTGCGCTTCGGCTTCCGCGCTGACGTAGGTTATGGCGACGTCATAGCCCTCCGCCGCGGAGAGCCGTGCCGTCGCCGCGCCGATGCCGCGGCTCCCTCCCGTGATCAGCATGATCTTGGACACGGCTGGCGTCTCCCGACTAGTTGTCTGTTTGTTCGCGTCGCAGAACTATAGCCAGCCGGTCCAGGAGGTCCAGCCGCGAAACACCCGCCCGTGGTCTAGGGGGAGCCGCGCACGTGGGTGTCAGGCTCGCGCCGCATGTAGAATTTGCGGTCGTCCTCGTGCGTGGTGCGAAAACCTAAGCGCTCGTAAAGGAAACGCGCCGGGTTCGATTTGACCACGCCGAGTGTCACGGGACGCGTTGAGGCTTCGTCGAACAGACGGCCGAGTACCCAAGTACCGATGCCCTTGCGCTGCACGGCTTGCTCGACGAAGAGCTGGACCAGGTACAGCGCCCCCTCTTCATCGCGGCTCTGCAGCCAGCCGGCATCGGCGCCGTCCAGTGTGATGACGCGAACTTCAGCCGGCTTCCAGCGCTCGCGAAAATTCTCTACCTGCGCACCCATGTCCAGGCTCACGTCGCGGATGACGTCGCCCGCCCAACTGAAATAGAGCGACGCGCAGTAGTCGAAATCGCCTGGGTTCGCCTTACGAAATGCGAGTTGCATGATCGTGCCGCTGCCTACCTGCGCAAAGACCGGCAGTTTAGCGCCGAACGCTGCGCCTACGCAGCTTCCTTCGAGCGTTCGCGCTTCTTGCGCTCGTTGGGATCAAGCCAGCGCTTCCGGAGGCGGATCGACTTCGGCGTGATCTCGACCAGCTCATCGTCCTGGATGTAGCTCATGGCGCGCTCGAGCGTCATGCGCAGGGGCGGCGTCAGCGTCAGCGCCTCGTCCTTGCCGGCGGCGCGCACGTTCGACAGCTTCTTGCCCTGGATGATGTTGACGATGAGGTCGTTGTCGCGGCTGTGCTCGCCCACGATCATGCCCTCATAGACGCGCGTCTGCGGGTCGATCATCATCTGCCCGCGATCCTGCAGGTAGAAGATCGAATAGGCGGTCGCCTCGCCCATGCCGTTCGAGATGAGCACGCCGTTGCGGCGGCCGGGGATCTCGCCCTTGAAGGGCGCGTACTCGTGGAACAGGCGGTTCATGACCGCGGTGCCGCGCGTGTCGGTCAAGAGCTCGCCCTGGTAGCCGATGAGGCCGCGCGTCGGCACGTAGAACACGAGGCGGGTGCGGCCGCCGCCCGAGGGACGCATCTCGCGCAGCTCGCCCTTGCGCTCGGACAGCTTCTGCACGACCACGCCGGAGAACGCCTCGTCGACGTCGATGATGACTTCCTCGACGGGCTCGAGCTTCTGGCCGGTCTTCTCGTCGATCTTCGACACGACCTGCGGGCGCGACACGGTGAGTTCGAAGCCCTCGCGGCGCATGTTCTCGATGAGGATGCCGAGCTGCAGCTCGCCGCGGCCCGCAACCTCGAAGCTGTCGCTGTCGGCATTGTCGCGCACGCGGATCGCGACGTTGCGCTCGATCTCCTTCATGAGGCGGTCGCGGATGACGCGGCTCTGCACCTTGTCGCCTTCCTGGCCGGCGAACGGGCCGTCGTTGATGCGGAAGTTCATGGCGAGCGTCGGCGGATCGATGGGCTGTGCCGGCAATGGAATTTCGACCGTTGGATCGCACAGCGTGTCGGCAACCGTCGCGTCGGTCACGCCGGCAATCGCAACGATGTCGCCTGCCTCAGCTGAATCGACGGACGTCCGCTCCAGCCCGCGGAAGGCCAGAACCTTCGTGACGCGCGTGTTCTCGATCAGCTTCCCGTCGCGGCTGATCGCCTTGATGGTCTGGTTCGGCTTTACGCTCCCCGAGCGCACGCGCCCCGTGAGGATGCGGCCGAGGAAGGGATCTGCCTCGAGCGTCGTCGCGAGCATCTTGAACGGGCCGGGCTCAACCGTCGGTGGCGGCACGTGGCGCAGGATCAGATCGAAGAGCGGCGCGAGATCGACCTTGGGGCCCGACGGATCGGTCGCCATCCAGCCGTCACGGCCCGAGCCGTAGACGACGGGGAAATCGAGCTGCTCGTCGCTCGCATCGAGGGAGGCGAACAGGTCGAAGATCTCGTTGAGGACCGCGTCGTGGCGCTCGTCCGGGCGGTCGATCTTGTTGATGGCCACGATGGGGCGCAGGCCCTGGCGCAGCGCCTTGGAGACCACGAACTTCGTCTGCGGCAGCGGGCCTTCGGAGGCGTCCACGAGCACCACGACGCCGTCGACCATGTTCAGGATGCGCTCGACTTCGCCGCCGAAGTCGGCGTGGCCTGGCGTGTCGACGATGTTGATGCGCGTGTCCTTCCAGACGATGGACGTGCACTTCGCCAGGATGGTGATGCCACGCTCGCGCTCGAGGTCGTTGGAGTCCATGGCCTGGGACTCCACCTTTTGATTGTCGCGGAAGGCGCCGGACTGCTTGAGCAGCGCATCAACGAGCGTGGTCTTGCCATGGTCGACGTGCGCGATGATCGCGATATTGCGAAGGTCCATCGAAGGGGTCCTAGGTGGGGTGAGGATGCCATCCGACAGGGCATCGTGCGCCGCAGCCCATGCTGCAGTGCAATAAGTTGGGCGCGACGTAGCACACTTCTCGGCCATAAGCCAGCCGCGGCCCCAGCCCCGACTGGCTTTTTTGCTCAATCCCCCGCGAGCTAGCACGCGCCTTGCAACGTTGGCCTCACGACAGGAGATTGCCCCAAACGGGGACAGTGGAGTTGCCAAGGCCATGTTCGAGCGTCTGACAGCGGAAAGCGTCAATCCTCTCGCCATCCCCGTGGAGATCCGCATGACGGACGGCGGGATCGCGAAGGGGAAGGTGGTGGCCTCGGGGGTCAACCGGAGCCTCGCCGACGTCCTTAACGGGCCGGGGAACTTCGTGGAATTCGAACCCTATGGCGGCGAACCGGCCTTCCTGGCCAAGACCCGGATTGCCGAAGTGCGGCCGCTGGGCGTGCCCAAGGGCATCAACCTGAAGGCGCGGTTGGCGGCGAGCGAGCCCCTCAATCCGCATGCCGTGCTCGGCGTGCCGGCCAACGCCGGCTACGAGCAGATCCGCAAGGCCTACGTGGCCCTCGCGAAGGCCTACCATCCCGACCGCTATGCGACGGCGGAGCTGCCGCCCGAGGTGCTCGAGTACCTGTTTACCATGGTTCGCCGTATCAACGCGGCACATGCGGCGCTCGAGAATGTCCGCAAGGCGCAGGTCTCGGCCCAGTCGGCGGCGCGAGCCGACTTCTCGGAGAAGGCGCAGCAGGCGCACTGAGGCGGCCGTTCGTGGCCAAAGCCTGACATTGTCGGCGTGCATCCTCCCGATTAGGGTTATCGGCAACGACCGCGATCCATAACGCGGCGCCCGGGAGGATATGCATGACACTTTTTTCGCGACGCACTTTTCTCAAGGCTTCCGCAACGGCGGCGATGGCACCCGCTATGCCGGCCGTGCTGCGGGCGCAGGGGCCGCAGGTCAACCTCAAGCTGCATCACATGCTGCCGCCCGCCGCGTCCGGCCACCGGGCCTTCCTTGCGCCCTGGGCCGACCAGGTGATGAAGGCGTCCGACGGGCGGATCAAGATCGACATCTTCCCGTCCATGCAGATGGGCGGGACGCCGCCGCAACTTTACGACCAGGTGCGTGACGGCGTCGCCGATCTGATCTGGACCGTGCAGGGCTACACGGGCGGGCGCTTCCCCAAGACCGAAGTGTTCGAGCTGCCGTTCGTCGCTTCGCGCCGCTCGGTCGTGAATGCGCAGGCGCTGACCGAGTTCGCGGAGACGCATCTCAAGGACGAGTACAAGGAGGTGCGCCCCATCGCGCTCTGGGCGCACGATGCCGGCGTCCTGCACACGAACAAACCCGTGACGAAGATGGAGGATCTGGCCGGCCTCAAGCTGCGCTTCCCGACGCGGCTCGCGGGGCAGGCGCTCAAGGCCCTGGGGGCGACCTCGATCGGCATGCCGGTGCCGCAGGTGCCGGAGAGCCTCGCGCAGCGCGTGATCGACGGCTGCGTCGTCCCGTGGGAAGTCGTGCCGGCCATCAAGGTGCACGAGCTCGTCAAGAACCACACGGAGATCCCGGGCACGCCGACGTTCTACGTCGCAACGTTCGTGTTCGCGATGAACACGGCGAAGTACAACGCGCTGCCGGCCGACCTGAAGAAGATCATTGACGATCACGCCGGCATGGCGGGCGCGAAGCTTGCGGGCAACGCTTGGGATACGTCGGGCGTGCCCGTGCGTGAGATGGTGGAGAAGCGAGGAAATGCCATCCACGTCCTGAGTGCGGAGGAGACAGCCCGCTGGAAGGCCGCGTGCAAGCCGGTGACGGATACGTGGCTCGCCGACATGAAGGCCAAAGGGGTGGATGGCGAGCGGCTGCTCGCGGATGCCACGGCGCTCGTCGCGAAGTACGAGGCTGTTTGAAGTGCGATGGGCGCAATTGCCCGGTTGAAACTGAACTCCACGCTGCAAGGTCCCGGAAGCCGTGCTCGCGCACGGCTTCCGGGAACGCATTGAGGGGAGAGGCTGGTGGCGGAAAGCCAAGCCGGGGTGTGCTTTTGAGCTGCGCGGGAGGGACGACGCCCCTGGGTCCCTGATATTTGCCTTCGGCAAATTCAGGGATGACAGGTGGTGGGGGTGAAGGTCGACGGGATTGTCGCGCACTCCTGCTGTCATCCCGGCCGGAGCAAAGCGGAGAGCCGGGATCCAGGGCTATACGCGATCGAACGCTTGCCTTTGATTCCACGGCACCGTGGTCACGGCTGCAGACGATTGCGGTGATCCGCGTTACGCGCGTTGCACGAAGCGGACGATGGCGTCGATGACGGCGGCTTCCTGGTCGCGCTGGGGGGCGTGGCCGCAGGCGTCGAGGTCGAGGCGGGTGACGGGGGCCGTGGCCCGCGCTTCGATCCGGTCGAGTTGGGCCAGCGTGCCGTATTCGTCCTGCTTGCCCTGGATCAGGAGTAGCGGCGCGGTAATGCCGGGAACGACGTCCTCGATGGACCAGGTGCGAAAGCGCGGATCGAGCCAGATGTCGGCCCAGCCGAGGAAAGCATCGTCGACACGCGTGTGGTAGCGCGCGAGCCGATCCCTCAGCCCACTCGTCTCGTACTTCGCTCGGATGTCGGCGATGCTGTCGATGGTGATGGGCTCGACGAAGACATGCGGGGCGAGAACCGCCACGCCCTTCACGGGGCGCGCGGCCTTGCCCGCATGGATCAACGCAATCGAGGCGCCGTCGGAGTGCCCGACGAGGACAGGTTCGTCGATCCCAAGCTGATCGAGAAGTTGGGGCAAAACGTCGAGGGCTTCCGTGTGCATGAAGTCCGGTTCGCGTTTCGCACTGAGACCATCCGAGGCGCCGTACCCGAAGCGCGAATAGACGAGCGCGCGGGCGCCCAACCGGCTTGCGATCTTGTCCGGGAAATCGCGCCACAGGGCCGCGCAGCCGAGCCCCTCGTGCAGGAAGACGAGCGTCGGGCGGGCCAGCGCGTCGCCGGGGATCATCCGGTACTCGATGGCGCGGCCGTCGACGTGGGCGGTGAGCATGGGGATCGGCTACGCGGTGAGGGGCATCAGGTACGTGACGTGGCCCATCTTGCGGCCGTCGCGCGCCTCGTTCTTGCCGTAGAGATGCAGGCATGCGCCGTCGTCGGCGGCGAGCTTCTCCCACGCGTTGGCCTCGGCACCGATGAGGTTGAGCATGACGGCGTCGGCGTGGCGCCGCGTCGACCCGAGGGGCCATCCGGCGACGGCGCGGATGTGGTTCTCGAACTGGGATATGCCGCACGCCTCGAGCGTCCAGTGGCCGCTGTTATGGACGCGGGGCGCGATCTCGTTGACGAGCAGGCGCTGCTCCAGAGGCACGCGCGCGCCGAGGTGGAACATCTCGACGGCGAGGACGCCGACGTAGTCGAGCGCGTTGGCGACGCCGGCTGCGATCTGGCGCGCGCGCGCGAGGTCCGCCTCGGGCAAGCCGCAGGGTACCTCGCTACGCCGGAGAATTCCGCCGGCATGCGTGTTGGCCGGAATGTCGTAGTAGGCGAGGCCGCCATCGACCGCTCGCACGACGAGCACGGAGACTTCGCGCTCGAACGCGACCATGCCTTCGAGGATGCTCGGCGCCTTGCCGACCGTGGCCCATGCGGAGGCGGCATCGCCGCTAGCGCCCAGCCTCACCTGGCCCTTGCCATCGTAACCGAGCCGGCGGGTCTTCAAGATTGCGGTGGGCCCTAGGTCTTGTCGCGCCTGCTCGAGATCCGACACGCCCGACACGGCGCGGAACGGGGCGACGGGAAATCCGAGATCCGAGATGAAGGTTTTTTCCAGAAGGCGGTCCTGCGCCACTTCGAGCGCGCGAGGCGATGGACGCAGCGTCACGTGCGGGGCGAGCAAACGGGCCGTCTCGCTCGACACGTTCTCGAACTCGTAGGTGACGACCTGCACTTCGGAAGCAAACTGCGCCAGCGCCTTGGCGTCGGAGAAGCTGCCCTTGGTCGCCTTGGCAGCGACGTCGAAGGCGGGGCCGCTGTCGGGGCAGTAGATGTGCGTCTTGAGGCCGATGCGGGCCGCCGCCATGGCGAGCATGCGGCCGAGCTGGCCGCTGCCCAAGATGCCGACGGTGGACCCAGGAGGAAGCGGCACGGACACCGGCTAGCCCTCGGTCTCGGTCTTCGGCGCCTCAGGCACGGAGGCCGTCTGACGCGCACGCAAGGCTTCGAGCCGGTCGCCTAGGCCTGCGTCGCTCAGCGCAAGGATCTGGGCGGCGAGAAGGCCGGCGTTGTGGGCGCCGGGTTCGCCGATCGCGAGCGTGCCGACGGGAACACCGGCCGGCATCTGGACGATCGACAGGAGGCTGTCCTGGCCGGCGAGCGCCTTGCTGACCACCGGCACGCCAAGAACCGGCAAGGTCGTCATCGAGGCGGCCATGCCGGTCAGATGCGCCGCGCCGCCGGCTCCCGCAACGATCACCTTCAGCCCGCGCTCCTTGGCAGTCTTAGCGTACTCGTAGAGGCGGTCCGGTGTGCGATGCGCGGACACCACCTTGGCCTCGTACGGCACCTTCAATTCGTCGAGGACGTCGGCCGCTTTCTTCATCGTCGGCCAGTCCGAGAGGCTGCCCATGATGATGCCCACGAGAGGCGCCTTGGCTGTGTCCTTGGGCATGGCTGCCGATCAGATCCTTGGAAAAGCGTGCCGGCGTCGATCGCCGAGCGGAAAGACGGAAGTTTCAATCGAGCGCGGCGGCGGACGCAAGCGCGAACTCGCCCGGTAGCTCCGGCTTCAGGCGATGATGTCGGGGAAAAGCTGGTCCTCGAGCGAGGTGATCTGGTCCTTCAGCACCAGCTTGCGCTTCTTCAGCCGGCGAATGAGAAGCTGATCGGCCATCAGGGCCTGTTCCTGCACGGCGATCTGCTCATCGAGATCACGGTGCTCGGTGCGAAGTGCCGCGAGTTGCTCGCGCAGAGCTGTTTCGTCCGGTTTCTGCTGCATCGGCCCTTGGGGCTCTCAACTGCGAAGCCGCCTGCACCTTGAGTTTGCGGGACCTTGTGCCCCAACCAGAGGGCGAGCGCAAGCCTGTGCATGAAAGGTGTCTAAATGCTTGAGGTGTTTCGTAAAACGCCGCGAGCGTGCTGCATTGTTGCTTGACCTTGTCCGTAGGCTCCGATGCTTTCCCCATTCGAGGGGTTAGACAAGGTGACAGGTCCATGTCAGTCTTGGAGCCCTTCAACTCCATCAGGAGGGCAATATGTCACTTGCTGCACATATCGCAGAGCTTTCCGAGAAGCATCGCATTCTGGAAACGAAGATCCAGGAAGAACTGTCGAGACCCGGATCGGACGCCGCTCAAATCAGCAAGTTGAAGAAAGAGAAACTCCGAATAAAAGACCAGATGATCAAGTTGAGGCCGCACTGATCGGGAAACCGACTGAAGCGCCAGACGCACCGGTGGAAGCGACTTCCGCCGGTGTTTTTTTTTGGAATGCGGGCGGACCGCCGCGAAAGTTATTTGCCGAACGTTTTCCGGCTGTCTTCAGGAGCCTGCTCCCGCTGGTCCGTCAGGCCATAGTCTCGAATGATGCCGGCAACCCGCAGCCTGTAATCCCGGAAGACGCCGTCGCGACCGAGCTGCTGCATGCCGCGATGGCCCATGTGCTTGCGCCAGCCGGCAACCGCTGCCTCGTCACGCCAGATGGAGAGCGAGAGCATCTTGCCGGGATTGGTGATGCTCTGAAACCGCTCGACCGAAATGAAGCCGTCCATCTTCTCCAGGGCGGGACGCAGCTTCGCGGCGTGGTCGAGATAAGCCTCGCGCTTTCCGTCGGCCGGCCAGACCTCGAAGATGACGGCGATCATGAGTGCACCCTGCTACGCGCGCAAAACGGACTTGGGACGCGGCTATTCGCCGTGGCCGTCCGTATAACGCCCAATCGCGAGGCGTGTCCGGTGCTGCGGACGAAAAGCTGCTTACTTGCTCTTCGCTTTTGGCTTGGCGCGGCAGTAGGCCTTCTTGTCCTTGCCGTCCTTGCCCTTGCTCGCCGAGACCCAAGTGCACTCGGTGCTCTTGTCCTTGCAGGCGGCTTCCGCGAGGCCCTTGCAGGCCGACGGCGTCTTGCTTGCCGTGGCTTTCGGGGGCGTCGTCGTCTTCTTCTCTTGCGCGTAGGCGATCGTGCCGACGCTGGCCGTGGCCGCGAAGGCCGCAGTGGCGAGAGCGATTACGGTCTTCGAGAAAAGCGTCTTGGACACGGGAGAGCCCTCCGTAGCGAATCGCAGCAATTATGGCGCAGCCGACGACGGCTTCCCATGAAAAAACCGCGGAGGATCTGGCCATCCGCGGTTTTCTCGTGCGCCCATCGGGACCGATTACTTCTTCTTCGGGGTCGGGTTGGCGCGGCAGTAGGCCTTCTTCGTGACCTTGCCCTTGCCGTCCTTCACTTCGCCGACCCAGTTGCAGTCGCTGCGGGCTTCGCAACCCGTCTGGACTTTCAGGCTGTTACAGGCCGGTGGCTTCTTGGTCGCGGTCTTTGTGTCGACTTTCTTTTCCTGGGCTTGCGCCGTCGAAGCGAGGACGGCGAAGGCGGCTGCTGCGGCGGCAGTGCCCCAGAAGCGGGCGGTGAGGATGGTCACGGGGAGATCTCCACGATTGATGTGCACACGAGGATGCGGGTCGCGGCGTGAACGCGCCATGAATTGCGCCGGCGCCTTTGCGAACGCCTGCGAAACTCAGACTAAGGTGTGAAAATCACAGCATTGGGGCAGGCCGTCGCGTGCCAGGCGCAAAGGCTGCGGCTAGCTCACGAAGGCATCCGCCCACTCGGGGTGCTTGCGGCGCTCGGCATCGACGAACGAGCACGCCGGGACGATCTTGAAACCGTCCTTGCGCGCATCTTCGACAAGACGCGTCACCAGCACGCGGCCGACGCCCTTGCCGCGAAATGCGTCGGGAACCCCCGTGTGCACCGCGACGAGCGTGCCGGGAGCGCCGGAACGAAAGGTCAGTTCGGCCTCGGCATCGATGCCATCGATCTTGGCCACGTAGCGGTGGGCCTCTTTCGTGACGATCACATCGGCCATTGGCTGCTCCTCATCCCATCAAGCGTGCAGAACTATAAAGGTTCGACGCGAAGCAGCATATCCGTGACGCCGACGACTTTCACGCGGCAGCCGGCCGGCAGATCCGGGCCTTCCACCTGCCAGACCGTGTCGTCACAGCGCACGAGCCCGCGACCGCCCTCGATCGGCGACGAGAGTTCGAGCGTGCGGCCCTTGAGCTGCGCCCCGCGGCGGTTGAGTTCCGGTTCGTCGGAAGGCGATAGCGCGGGGTGGGCCCAGACGAAGTCGATCAGGATGTCGAGGCCGATCAGGAGCACGCCAAGTCCTGCAAGCCAAGCTTCGCCCTTTCCGATGGTGCTCATGCGCCAGGCGCCGAGCGCGATCAGGGCGATGCCGGCCCAAGGGAGGATCAGGCTGATCAGTGCGATCAGCCAGGCGATGATACCGGGCGTTGGGCGCTCATGCAGCTGCATGTTCGACGGTGAGCACGATGCCGCGCGCACCCGTCACGCGCACGCGCGCACCTGCTGGCGTATCAGGCCCCTCGGCGCTCCAGATCGTGTCGCCGACGCGCACCTTGCCGCGGCCGTTCTCGATCGGGACCTCGACCAGGACTGAGCGGCCCACGTACTGCTGGCCGCGCGCGTTGAGGTCGGGAAGGTCGCTGGGGCTCGCATCGGGACGCGCGAAGCGGCGAACCCAGAAGACCGTCGCAACGGCGAACGCGCCGAATGCGAGGAGTTGAAATGGCCAGGTCAGCCCCGTCGCCAGGGCCAGCGCGCCCGTCGCGACGGCTGCGACGCCGAACCAGACGAAATGCACGCCGGGCACGATCATCTCCAGCGTGAACAGCACGACGGCGAAGATGAACCAGTTCCAGGGGCCGAAGCCCGCCAGCAAATTGACGATCGACGACATTGCCCTGCTCCCAAGCATCGATCCCGATTGCAGGGCGGCCGTCTCAAGCCGCCCTGATCTCATGCGACGCGATCACGTGCTCGGTACGCTACCACGATCCGCGCGCTTCGGGCTGATCGCCGGAGGGCCGCCCGCGCCATTCGGCTGGAAAGCCTCCTTGGCGATCTCCGCAATGCCGGCCAGCGAGCCGAGCACCGAGGAGGTGTCGAGCGGCATCAACAGAACCTTCTGGTTCGGCGCCTTGGCAAGGGCCTAGAGCGCCTTCACGTAGTTGTTGGCGACGAAGTAGTTGATGGCCTGCACGCTGCCCTTGGCGATGCTGTCGCTCACCATCTCGGTGGCCTTGGCTTCGGCCTGGGCGGCGCGCTCGCGGGCCTCGGCGTCGCGGAAGGCGGCCTCGCGGCGGCCTTCGGCGGCGAGCATCACGGCCTGTTTCTCGCCCTCGGCCTTCAGCACTGCGGCCTGGCGAAGACCTTCAGCTTCGAGGATCTGCGCGCGCTTGTCGCGCTCGGCCTTCATCTGGCGGGCCATGCTGTCGACGAGATCGCGCGGAGGGGCAATGTCCTTGATCTCGATGCGGGTGACCTTCACGCCCCAGGCTTCCGTTGCCGCATCGACGACCTGGAGCAGCTTGGCGTTGATGGTGTCGCGGTTGGACAGAAGCTCGTCGAGGTCCATCGAGCCCATGACCGTGCGGATGTTCGTCATGGTCAGATTGATGATCGACGATTGCAGCTGGTCGACCTCGTAGGAGGCCTTCGCCGCGTTGAGCACCTGGTAGAAATTCACGCCATCGACGGTCACCATCGCGTTGTCGCGCGTGATGATGTCCTGCGAGGGAATGTCGATGACCTGCTCCTTCATGTTCATCTTCGCGCCGATGCGCTCCATCACGGGCACGAGGATGTTGAGGCCGGGCTGCAGAGTGCGCGTGTAGCGGCCGAAGTTCTCGACCGTGTAATTGTAGCCCTGCGGCACGACCTTCACGGTCGACCAGAGCACCACGACGGCGAGGACGATAATCAGCAGCGCGAAGGTCTCGAAGCCGCCTTGGAACATGTACATCGGGTTCCCCATGTTAGCGCGTTTCCATCCGCGTGCAGCCTAACGGCACACTGCGACGGATTTGGGGGACTATCTTCGGATGCGGTTTGAATGCGCTGTTCCCGACGATACAAAAGGGAGTTTCGATTAAAATTTACCGTACGGCTCCGAGGCTTAATCTTACTTTCTGAGGCAAGCGCGATCAGCCGGCTTGGCCCACAAGGGCGAGCCATTCCTCCTCCGTGAGAACGGAGACGCCAAGCTCGCGCGCCTTGGTCAATTTCGAACCGGCATCGCTGCCGGCGACGACGTAGTCGGTCTTGGCCGAGACGGATCCCGTGACCTTGGCGCCGAGCCGCTCGGCCAGTGCTTTGGCCTCGCCGCGCGACATCTTTTCGAGCGTGCCGGTGAAGACGACGACCTTGTCGACGATGGGTGACGAGGTCACGCGCGTGTGCACGAACGGCTGGACTTCGACGAGGTCGAGGAGGTCGTGCAGCACCTCGCGGTTGTGCGGCTCGCCGTAGAAGTCGATCAGCGCATCGACGACGGTCTCGCCGATGCCTTCGATGTTGTCGAGATCTGCGTAGGCCTCGCTGCCGCGTCCGCCTTTGACGGCGGCGCCGACCGCGCGCTTGAACTCGTCGATGGTGCCGAGCGCCTTGGCGAGATCGCGCGCTGTTGTTTCGCCGATATGGCGGATGCCCAGCGCGAAGATGAAGCGATCGAGCGAAATCTTGCGGCGGGCTTCGATGGCGTTGAACAGTTTCTCGACGGACTTGGTGCCGAAGCCCTTCTTGTTGACGAGCTGATCGTCGGCCGGCTTGCGGGCTTCGCGCGCCTGCAGCGTGAAGATATCGGCCGGCTTCATGATGCGGCCTTCCTCGAAGAACAGCTCGATCTGCTTCTCGCCGAGACCTTCGATATCGAAGGCGTTGCGGGAGACGAAGTGCTTCAGGCGTTCCTTCGCCTGGGCGGGGCAGATCAGGCCGCCGGTGCAGCGGCGCACGACGTCGGCGCGGCCCGTCTTCTCGTCGACCTCGCGGACGGCGTGGCTGCCGCAGGCGGGGCAGCGGTGCGGGAACTTATAGGGCTTGGCATCGTCGGGACGCTTCTCGAGTACGACGCCGACGATCTGAGGAATGACGTCGCCGGCCCGGCGCAGCGTGACGAGATCGCCGATGCGAATGTCCTTGCGCTGGATCTCGTCCTCGTTGTGGAGCGTGGCATTCGAGACGACCACGCCGCCGACGGTGACGGGCTCGAGGCGCGCCGTGGGGGTGAGCGCACCGGTGCGTCCGACCTGGATGTCGATGTCGTTCAGGCGCGTCGTGGCTTCCTGCGGCGGGAATTTGTGGGCGATGGCCCAGCGCGGCGCGCGCGAGACGAAACCCAGGCGTTCCTGCAGGTCGAGGCGGTTGACCTTGTAGACCACGCCGTCGATGTCGTAGCCGAGGCTCGCCCGGTTGAGGCCGATCTCGTGGTAATAAGCCAGGATCTCCTCGACGTTCCGGCAGATTTTCATCAGCGGGTTAGTCGGGATGCCCCAGCCCGCGAACGCCTGCACGACGCCGTCCTGGGTTTCGGCGGGCAAGGAGCTGGCGGTGCCCCAGGCGTAGCCGAAAAAGCGCAAGGGCCGCTTCGCCGTGATCGAGGCATCGAGCTGCCGCAGCGAACCCGCCGCCGCGTTGCGCGGATTGGCGAAGATCTTGGCGCCGGCGGCGGCCTGCTCGGCATTGAGGCGCTGGAAGTCCGCGTGGCCGAGATAGATCTCGCCGCGGACTTCGATCAGGTCCGGCACGCGGCGGCCTTTCAGCCGATGCGGGATCTCCTTGATGGTCCGCACGTTGGCGGTGACCTTCTCGCCTTCCTCGCCGTCGCCGCGGGTGGCCGCCTGGACGAGGTTTCCGTCCTCGTAGGTGATCGAGATGGAGAGGCCGTCGATCTTCGGTTCGGCGGTGACGTCGAGGGGGGCTTCGCCGGCGAGGCCCAGGAAGCGGCGCACGCGTTGCAGGAACTCCGACACGTCCTCGTCGGCGAACGCATTGCCGAGAGACAGCATGGGAACGGCGTGGCGCACCTTGCCAAAGGCTTCCACCGGCGCCGTGCCGACGCGGTTGGTCGGGCTGTCGGCGCGCACGAAATCGGGAAAGCGCGCCTCGATGGCGGCGTTGCGCAGGCGCAGGGCGTCGTAGTCGGCGTCCGAGATTTCGGGCTGATCTTCCGCGTAATAGAGATCGTCGTGCCGCTTGATCTCGCGCGCGAGGTGTTGGAGCTCGCGCTTGGCCTCGGCCGCGCTGAGATCTTCAATCTGTTTCGTGGAGTTCTTGCCCGTCATGGGGCGCACACTGCACAGGCCGCGGCCGCGTTTCCAGCCGAAAAATTCACGTGCAGGAGGTCATCGACAGCGCAGCGGGGCGCAGCCCGCCGCCGTCGGAAACCGGTCAGTTCTGGGCGAAGCCCATGGCGGGCTTCGTCTTGGTGGTCGAGGCCGTCGGAATGTCCTCGGACGGAACGGGCACGCGCGGCGCCGGCATCTGCTCGGGTGTCGGCATGCCGGGGCTCGGGGCCTGCGGCTTGACCTCGGGCTTCTTCTGGAAGCCACCCGGCGTCAGCGCCTTGAGCGTGTTGGCGATCCAGGAACCCTGGTTCATCTGCGGGGTGACGCCGCCGGTCTTCAGCAGCGTGTGGGCGTGCTGGTACCATTCCGAATTC